>JADJUF010000039.1:689501-1034251 GCA_016717005.1 Myxococcales bacterium
CCACAGCCGCTCCTGCGCGTCGACGTCGTCGCGCCACTGGCACGGGATGGCGCGGCGGTCCTTGTAGAAGCCGGCGCTGGTGCCGGCGACCTCGGCGCCGCCGGCCAGCCACACCAGCGTGTCGGCGCCGCGGCGCGGGCTGCGCTGGGTCAAGAACGCCAGCCGGTTGAGCACGCCCCACAGCCCGCGCTGGCGGTGCGCGATGTTGGTGCGCACGCCGCCGGGGTGCGCGACGTTGATCGTCGCGCCCGACCCGTCGAGCCGCCGCGCCCACGCCCACGCCAGCATGCGGTTGGCCTGCTTGCTCTGGCGGTAGGCCTTGATGCCGCTCCAGCCCCGGCGCGTCCACGCCAGATCGTCGACGTCGAGATCGCCGGCCATCGTCGACGCGGTGTAGACGACGCGCCCGCGCGCCGCGACCACCGCGTCGCGCAGCCGGGTCGTCAGGATCTCGTACGCCAGCACGTTCGTGACCCAGCTCTCCTCGAGGCCGGCGGGCGTCAGCACCCGCGCGCCCGGGTAGCAGCCGGCGTTGTTGAGCAGCACGTCGAGGCGCGGCAAGCGCGCCGCCAGCCGGTCGGCCAGGGCGCGCACGTCATCGAGCCGGCCGAGATCGGCGTGCTCGGGCGTGAGCCGCTCGACCGCGGCGCCGCGCGCCGCCAGCGCCGCGATCGCGGCCTCGGCCTTGGCGCGCGTGCGCCCGACCACGGTGACCGCGGCGCCGAGCCGGGCCAGCTCGAGCGCGGCCTCGTGGCCGATGCCAGCGGTGGCGCCGGTGACGACGATCGCCTGACCGGAGAGATCGACGCCGAGCGGCGCGAGCGGGCGGGACATCGCCCGGGTGTACCGCGGTCGGCCCCGCCGCGCGATCGCCGCGAAGATCGGGCCGGCGCGGACGGACGCTACCCCTCGCCCGCGGTCGCCACGTGCGCCAGCGGCGCCAGGTTCGAGTCGCCCGGCGTGAACCGCGCCGGATCGCGCGCGACGATCGCCTCGGCCAGCGACCGGAAGCACGCCGTCTGCGACGGCAGCGGCGTGCCCTCGGTGTGGGCGAACGCGGTCATCGCCACGATCACCTCGGCCGGCCGCCCCAGCGCCGCGACCACCTCGGCGGGGTCGGCCCAGACCCGCGCCGGCGCCGCCGCGATCAGCCCGCGCGCCAGCGCCACCTGCGCCGGCGCGCCGTCGATCCTGGTCCAGTAGTCCGGCGCCTCGATCAGCGCGGCGTCGGCGTCGGTCGGCGTCACCTGCTGGTGCAGCCCGCTGGCCACGTCCGCGAGCGCGCGCGCGTGCCCGGCCTGCATCCCCGACGGCAGATCGTCGGCGTAGACGTACCGCTGCACCTTCAGGTAGTGGGCGTAGCCCTCGAGGCGCTCGAGCACCACGATCCAGTCGTCGCCGCCCGCGACCCGCGCGCCGATCAGCCGCAGCGCGTGGTACTCACGCGACGGACCAACCCCGGTGACGAACCGCGGCCACGCGTCGCCGGCCTGGGCCGCCCAGTAGTCGAGGCACGCCAGCACGTGCGCCGGCACCAGCTCGGCCGACAGCCCGATCTGCGCGTACAGCGCGCGGGCCCGCTGCTCGTCGAGGCCGGCCACCAGCCACCTGAAGACCTTGCGCGCCTGCGGCGTCGCCCAGGTCTGCAGGAACGACGCGGCGGCCGCGTCGCCGCCAGCCGCGAGCCGGCCCAGCTCGACGAACCCGACCTCCGGGTGCGCGCCGACCCAGGCGCCGAACAGGGCGGTGGCCTGCGCGTCGGGCGTGCCGGTGGCGCCGGGCTCGTCCCAGCCGCCCAGGTCCCAGACGAACTTGAAGCCAGCCGACGACGCCACCGCCAGCACCGTCGCGCGCACGAGCGGCGAGGTCGCCGCGATCACGCCGTCGGGCCGGGCCCGCGCCGCGATCAGCGCCAGCGCGCCGTCGCCGTAGCGCTCGACCAGCGCGCGGTTCTCCGCCGCGGCGCGCGGCCCGGCCGCCAGGTCGAGGCGCCCGAACACCGCCGCCGCCTCGTCGGCGGTCTCGAGCGACAACAGCGCCGCCCACGCGCGATCGTGATCCCACACCCAGCGCGCGCCGACGTAGCGCCCGTCGCCCCGCGCCAGCGACGTCGCGGTCGCCACGAGCGCCCGCGCCTCCGCCAGCGGCATCAGGCCGCGCGCGTCGACCTCGACCGCCGCCTCCTGCATCGCCGCCGGCAGGTAGCCCGCCGCGGTGTCGACGCGGTGCTCGGTCCACGGGTCGACGAACTCGCTCTCGCACAGCGCGTGCACGCGCCAGTCGAGGTTCGACGGCCCCGGCGCGAACCGCGCCGGATCGCGCGCCACCAGCGCAAGGACCAGCGAGCGGATCGCCGGCGCGTCGGACACCGCGACGTGCCACGGCTGCTCGCCGCCGTCGGGCCCGGGGCTCGACGGGTGCTCGTAGGCCTGGCTCGCCACCACGACCTCGCCGTCGGGCAGGCCCGCCGCCGCCAGCGCGTCGGCGACCGGCGGCCAGTACGCGTCCGGGTGCTCGGCCAGGTACGCGCGGATCGCGATGGTCCGCGCCGACCAGCTGCCGTACTCGGTGTTCCAGCCCGGGCGCAGGTCGTGGCGCGCGAACACCGACTCGTCGATGCGCAGCTCGCCGGCCGGGCCCTGCGCCACGGCGCCGCGGAACACCGGCGCGTCCTCCTCGTCGCACTCGAGCTCGAACGGTAGGTCGACGCGGTGATCGAACGCGAAGCCACCCTCGGCGTAGGGCCCGTACGCGTAGCGCGCGATCATGAACATGTCGGGGTCCGAGCCCTGCATGCGCTCGATCACCACCGCCCACCCGTCGCCGCTGGGGGCGCGCACGCCGATCAGCCGCTGGCCGAAGTACTCGAGCCGCCCGTCGACGCCGGCGTGGAACGTGGGCCACGAGCGCGCGCTGGCGTCCTCGAGCTCGGCCAGCACCGCCTCGGCGGTCAGCCCCGTGGCCAGGTCCAGCTCGGCCACCAGCTCGGGCGCGCCCGCCGCCGCCAGCCGCGCCCCGACGTCGCTCGGCGACCGCAGCGCCAGCGCCCGGAGCGCCGCCGCCGCCCGGGGCACGGTGCGCGCACGCCGCGCCAGCACCGGGTAGGCAACGTCGGGGTGCGTGCGGGTCCACGCCAGCACCTGGTCCAGCGCCGCCGCCGCGAGGGCCTCGTGATCGTCGGGCACCGGCGGCCGCTCGAACACCCACGCCACCATCGTGCCGCCATCGGCGATCACGCCGTCGACCTCGAGCAAGAGCTCGAGCGCCCCGGGATCGTCGAGCGCCATCACGCACGGCAGCACGCACCACGGGTGGTTGATGAGCACGCCGTGGCCGACCCGCGTGCGCAGCCACGCCAGCGCGCCCGCGCCGTAGCGCTCGACCAGCGCGATGTTGTCGCGCCCACGCGGCGGCATCTGCCACTCGAGCTGCGCCGCCGCGGCGGCCAGCTCGGCGCCGTCGGCCAGGCTCACCAGCGCGGCCCAGACCTGGTCGAGGTTGTCGCGGGTGACCGCGGGGTTCGCGGCCAGGATCGACCGGGCCTCGTCGAGCGGCACCAGCCCGCGGTCGTCGAGGCGGTCGGGCGTGCGGTCGTCGTCATCCAGGGCAGAGGTCAGCGACATGTCGGCTCCGGGTAGGTCTCCATCGTAGAGGCCGGCCGCCGCTGGATGTGACGTCGCCCGCGCGGAAAATCACCGCGCCGGTGACGCGCTCACTCGCCCGGTCCGGCTCCCTCGGGCCGCGTCGCGAGCGCCACGGTGACGCCGTTGTGATCGGGATCCGCCGCCAGGCCGCGGACCGTGTCCATGATCGCCACCGCCTCCCGCCACGGCACCGGATCGTCGAACGCGACGAACACCTGGGGCGGGCCGGCCGCGTCGGCCAGGCTGGCCCGGAGCGCCGCCGGCAGCGCGCCGGGCCCGACGTCCCTGGTGCGCTCGCCCTGGGCGATCGTCACCGACAGATCGGCCGCGACCCGCACCACGATCGGCGCCGCGGGCACGACCGCGTCGGCCGGCGCTGGCGGCGGGATCTCCAGCGGTGTGACCCGCAGCTGCACCGGCATCGTGACCAGGAAGATGATCAGCAGCACCAGCACCACGTCGATCAGCGGCGTGACGTTGATGTCGCTGCGCGATGAACCCTGACGACCGAGTGACATCCCCATGGTCCACCGCTATCACGCGGCCGCGCGCACGCGGTCCGGGCCTCGCTCACGGCCGCTGGCACGCCGCGACCGGATCGGCGCCGGCTGTCGCACCGCCGCACGTCCGCTGGCGCGCCGCGACCGGATCGACGCCCACGGTCGCACCACCGCAGCGAGCACGCGCGCGAACCCGGGGTACGCTGGCCGCGCATGCCCACCGCCACCGTGCTCACCACCATCGCCGCCGGCGTCGCCACGATCCAGATCGATCGGCCCGCCAAGAAGAACGCGCTCGACGCCGCCACCTACCGCGGCCTCACCGACGCGCTCGCCAACGCCGCCGCCGAGCCGACGGTGCGGGTCGCGATCCTCACCGGCACCCGCGAGGTGTTCACCGCGGGCAACGACCTCGGCGACTTCGCCCGGGTCCGGGCCGGCGGCGGCGATCTGTCCGCCAGCGACTTCCTGCGCGCGCTGATCGCGTTCCCCAAGCCGCTGGTGGCCGCGGTCAACGGCTGGGCGGTCGGCATCGGCACGACGCTGCTGCTCCACTGCGACTTCGCCTACGCCGCTCCGACCGCGCGCTTCCGCACGCCGTTCGTCGACCTCGGCGTCTGCCCCGAGGCCGGCTCGACCGTGCTGCTGCCGCGGATGATCGGGCCGCGCCGCGCCCACGAGCTGATCTACCTCGGCCGCGAGATCGACGGCACCACCGCCGCCGCCTGGGGCCTGGTCAGCGAGGTCGCCGACGATCCCCTGGCCCGCGCGCAGGCCGTCGCCGCCGAGCTGGCCGCCAAGGCGCCCGGCGCGATCCGCGCGACCAAGGCGCTCCTGGCCCGCGCCACCGCCGACGAGCTGGCCGCCGCGATGACCGCCGAGCTGGCCGAGTTCCGCGCCCGGCTCGTGTCCGACGAGGCCGCCGAGGCGGCGATGGCGCTCATGGCCCGCCGCCGCCCCGACTTCACGCGGTTCGCGTGACGATCGCCTCGTGGTCCACGTCGACGTCGACCGCGGCGACGCGGTCGGCGCCAACTTGGTGAGGGATCACGGGTAGACGATCTTGCGCGTCGGCGACGTGCGCGACTTGTTCGAGAAGTTGGTCGCGACGGTGTTCCAGCGGTAGGTCCAGGCCGTCAGCGAGAAGCCGGTCGGGCACGACGGCACCTGCGCCGCCCGCGACACCTCGGCGCCGACCCAGACGCCGTTGGACACGGACGAGCCCACCGAGCCGGCCTGGCTGTCGGTGATGGTCGGCTTGATGAACGTGCCGGTGGTGCACGCACCCGCGAGACAGCAGGTCCGCGTCACCACCGGGTACATGTCGACCCGCTTCACGCCGCCGTTCAGGTCGAGGCCCGAGCCGACCGCGATCACCGAGGCGTTCGCGCCCAGGTGGTAGGTGAAGTTGGCGTCCTGGCTGACCAGCTCCTCGTAGGTGTCGTCCCACCAGACCCCGTCGTAGGTGTCCGGTGCGGTCGGGTCGGAGGCCGGGACCGTGACCGTCGAGTAGGCGTCGCAGTCGGTCGAGCCCATGGTGAACAGGAGCAGGAGGGGGGATACGGCCAGCATGGCTTTGCGCATACCGACTGGAGGTGGGCTCGCGGGCAAAGTGACTGGCAACACGCGGCATCGACCGGCACTCGCGACAGGGCCCGCCAGGCCATTTAACCAACTGGAATTACTTGCCGAGGCGGCTTCGGGCGGGGCCTGTACACCCGGCTAGCCGACAAGCCAGGCCACGCCGCGCGCCGGCGCCTCCGACTTCACGCGTCAACCAAGGTGCGGAGATCAGAGGACCGCGCGACTGCGCCAGGGCGGCACGGTCCGTGCTCTTGGGACTGGCAACACCCATGAAGACCCAGACGATCCTCCGTTTCACGCTCGGCTGCCTCATCGGCGTGGCCGGGTGCGCCGATTTCGATGATGGCAAGCCCGACGAGAGCGACGTCAAGGGCGGCGCGGACGGCAAGGCCGAGGCCTGGGGCTCCGCCGACAACCCCGCGCTGTTCAGCGACTCGCTCGAGTACAAGCTCGCCGAGCTGCCGATGAACGGCCAGGCCACCAACGTGCCGTGGGCCGGCAACTACTGGCCGGTCTACCAGGACAGCATCAACCACAAGTGGGCCGGCGCCTCGAGCGAGTCGCCCTCCGCGAAGTACGGCCGCGCGTTCGGCGTGACCGGCGTCGAGGACGCCGTCTCCCGGAACCACGGCATCGACGCCCAGTCGTCGCGCACCGCGTGCACCACCGACGCGCAGTGCAACGCCCAGATCGGCGAGTCGTGCGCCATCCGCGAAGGCCAGACCAACGGCCGCTGCATCCCGACGTGGTGGGGCATCTGCCACGCCTGGACCCCGGCCGCGATCCTCCTGCCCGAGCCCAAGCACGCCGTCACCTACAACGGCGTCGAGCTGAAGGTCCAGGACATCAAGGCCCTGCTCACCCTGGTGCACAACAGCACCAACACCAAGTTCGTCTCGCTCCGCTGCAACACCGACGCGCAGGGCACGCCCGGCATCAACTTCGACAACTACGGCCGGCCCCAGGGCGGCGACGCCAGCTGCAAGGACACCAACCCCGGCACGTACCACGTCCTGCTCGCCAACTACCTCGGCAAGCAGGGCGCGTCGTTCGCCGAGGACCGCACCTACGACGACGAGGTCTGGAACCAGCCGCTGCGCGCCTACCGCGTCACCGCCCAGACCGAGGTCTCGGCGCTCGAGGCCAACAAGCTCGTCGGCGTGACCCCGCAGGGCGGCACCACCACCGAGAAGACCGGCTCGGTCGCCAAGGGCGCGTGGGCCCAGCTCGGCTCGTTCCCGGTGACCGCCGGCTCGAACTTCACCGTCGCGATGACCGGCACCGGCGACGCCGACCTGTACGTCAAGTTCGGCAGCGCGCCGACCGCGTCGAGCTACGACTGCCGCCCCTACGGCGGTGACTCCAACGAGACCTGCAACCTGACCGTCCCGGCCGGCGCCACCCAGGCGTTCGTCGCGGTGCTCGGCTACAGCGAGACCGCCGCCACCTACACCGCCAGCATCACCAGCGGCGGCGCCATCCCCTCGACCTACGTCTTCAACGACAAGGCCGTCAAGTTCTTCAAGGTCCACACCGAAGTCGACTACATCTCGGAGTCGAACGCCTCGACCGACGGCAACCTGGCCTCGACGATCGACCGCTACACCCACACCGATCGCTACGACTACATCCTCGAGATCGACGCCGCGGGCAAGATCATCGGCGGCGAGTGGCTCGGCGAGTCCAAGCGCGCCCACCCCGACTTCGTGTGGCTGCCCATCAGCGTCCGCGGCTCGTCGGTCGCCGGCGGCAAGATCACCTACGCCAACGTCAAGACCATCTACGACCTGTCGATGGCCGATGGCAACCCGCCGACCACCGGTGGCGACAAGGTCGTCGACGAGGCCGGCACGGTCACCAAGGGCGCCTGGAAGCACTACGGCCCGTACAACGTCGCCGCCGGCGCCACGTTCACCGCGGTCATGACCGGCGACAACGACGCCGACCTGTACGTCCGCAAGAACGCCGCGCCCACCGCCGCGACCTACGACTGCCGCCCCTACCGCAACGGCACCGACGAGGAGTGCTCGATCGTCGGCCCCGCGGTCATCTACGTCGGCGTCAACGGCTACGCCGCCTCGTCGACCTTCGCGCTCAAGATCACCTACAAGGAGGGCACCGGCGCCCCGCCGGTCGAGCCGCCGCCCGCCGCCGTCACGCACCTCGACACCTCGGGCTCGGTCGCCCAGGGCGAGATGAAGCTCTTCACGATGGACGTCATCGCCGGCAAGAAGATCGTCATCCGCACCACCGCCCCCAACGACGTCGACCTCTACATCATGATGGGCGCCGCGCCGACCACCAGCGCGTACACGATGCGCGCCTGGACCTCGTCGGGCGCCGAGACCATCGCCTACACGCCGACCTCGAACGGCACGCTGCAGATCGGCGTCCACGGCTACGCCGCGTCGACCTTCACGCTCAAGACCGCGAACAACTGAGTTCCTCGGGAGGCCTGTCGCCAGGCCTCCCCTCGTCGGGGCAAGCCCGACGAGCCTCCCCTCCGAGACGCGAGACTCCCGGCGCGTGGACCGGTGCTCGACCGAACACGTTACGTCCTCTGAGCGAACCGCTCGCGCGTCCGAGACGGCCCGGCACACAGCCCGGGCCGTTTGCATTTTCGGGGAGCCGGAGCCGGAGCCGGAGCCGGAGCCGGAGCCGGTGTCGGAGCCGGAGCCGGAGCCGGAGCCGGTGTCGGAGCCGGAGCCGGAGCCGGAGCCGGAGCCGGAGCCGGTGTCGGAGCCGGAAGCCGGAGCCGGAGCCGATCCCCGATCCCGATCTCGGATCCCGATCCCGATCTCGGATCCCGATCCCGATCTCGGATCCCGATCCCGATCTCGGATCCCGATCCCGGATCCCGATCCCGATCCCGATCCCGATTCCCGATCCCGATCCCGGATCCGATCCGCCGCTGGCGCCGCCGAACGCCCGCCCACGAGCCCCGAGTCATCGTGGTATACGCATCGCCGTCGTGGACGCCCAGAGCCTGCCCATCACCGCCAGCGCGCCCGCGCGCGTGCTGGTCGCCGGCGATCGCTTCGCGATCCCGGCCGGGGCCGCGCTGGTCGAGGCGGCGGCGGCGCTGCGGCGGGCCGCCCTCCCCGACGCCCCCGTCGACGAGCTGCGCGCCGCGGCCCGCACCGCCGGCGAGGCCTGGGTCGACACCATCCTCGACGGCTTCGTCCTGGCGCTGGCCGCGGCGGCCCGCGGGCGCGCAGCCGGTCGCCGCACCGCCAGCACGATCCGCGATCTCGCGGATACGATCGTCGGCTCTGGCACCCGCCGGCTCGACGCCGTCCACGCCGACGGCTTCATCGCGTTCCTCGACGCCCACGTCGCCGACGGCCCGGCCGCGACGATCGTGTTTCCATTGGAGCCAGCGCTGGCCGAGGCCCTGACGCCCGCGCTCGCCGCGGACGTGCCGCCGCCGGTCCTCGCCCGCGCGCTGCACGCGACCGTCGACGCGACGCTGACCAACTTCCTCGACGCGCCGCTGGCGCTCCTCGGCCTCGGCCTGGTCGTGCGCACCGGGGTCCGCATCGGCCGCGCCGCCGTCGCCAGCCGGGTCCGCGGCGAGATCGAGCGCGCGGTGCGCGACCCCGCCGCCGCCGCGCGCCTGCAGGCGATGCTGCTCGGCTACGTCGCCGGCTGAGCGCGTGATTCTGCGCCACCGCCCGGCGCCGCGCCGTACAATCGCGGCATGACGCGTGCGCCGATCGTCCTGACGCTGGTCCTGCTCGGGTGCGGCGACAGCACGACCCCCATCGACGCGGCGGTCATCGACGCGGCGACCGTGGACGCCAGCGTCGACGCCGGCGCGCCCGATTGCGACGGCGGCTGCGCCGGCGCCGGCGAGGTCTGCGGCGACTCGCCGGTCGATCTCGACGCCGGCGCGCGCCCGTGCGGCGCCGGCCTGGTGTGCTGCTACCCGTGCGGCGTCGCCAACTGCGAAGACCGCTGCATCGCGCCGTGCGCGCCCGGATCCGGCTGCCAGGAGAGCGGCTGCCCCGGGCCGTTCCCGTGAGGCGCGGCCTCGGCCCTCGAGGCGCCGATGCGCGATGAGGTGGTCTGGACCGACGAGGGTCGCGCGACCCTCGCGAGCCTGCGGCGCCACAGCGTGTTCCTGCACACCGGCGCCGACGACGCCTCGCTGAACGCTCACGTCGCCGCGTCGATCACCCGCTTCACGCCGCTGTGGCAGCGCGGCCTCGCCTTCGCCGGCCCGGTCGGCCACGCCGCGGTGGTGTGGACGCACGCGCGGCTCGCGACCGGCGCGCTGCCGGACGACGTGACGCCGCACCAGGCGGCCTGGGCGGTCACGCTGATCGGCGGCTACGCCGACGTGGTCGACCAGCTGTGCGAGCTGGTCGTGCGCCGCGGCCCGGCGTTCGCGGTCGACGCGCTGATCGCGACGCGCTCGATGCGGATCGTCCGGCACGCGCCGCGCGGGTCCCGCGGCGAGGACGACGACGCGATCTGGGTCGACGGCGCCGACGCGCCGACCGAGCTCGACGCGCCGACCGGGCTCGGCCTCCAGTACGATCACGGCAAGGAGCGCCTCAGCTACTACCTCGCGCAGGTCACCGACCACGGCGACGAGGCGACGAGGGCGGCGCTCCGCGCGGCGGTCGCCGAGCGCTGGCACGCCGCGTCCGCACGCGCGCGATCATGCTTGGCGATCGCGACCGACGACGCCGCGCGCGCCGCCGAGGTCACCCGCGCGGCGCTCGATGACGGGGGGCCGAGCTGGCGGGCGCCCGGTGAGGTGTTCTACCTGCTCCGCGACGCCGCGCTGGCCCGGCGTGCGTTCAGGCCGGGGACCAGCCTCGACCAGCGGGTCATCGCGAACCTGGGGGCGGCCGCGCTGCCATTGTTCGAGCGCGCGCTCGCCGCGAACGACTACGCGACCGGACTGCGCGCGCTCTACGACCTGCGCGGCCCGCGCACCGCGCGCATCTTCGGACGCTTCGCCGAGCGGCGCCCGTACGCGGCGCTGGTCCACAACTACTTCGCCGACTCGCCCGAGCTCCTGCTCGGGCTGCGCCGCAACCGGTCGATGGAGCCCTACCGCTTGCAGCTGCACAAGCTCGAGTCGCGGCTGCGCATCGCGCACGACCCCACGCCGCCGCGCCCACGATCGCCGCGCCCAGCCCGCCGGCCGTGAGTCACGCCGCGGCGCGGAACGCCTGCAGCTCGGGCCACGCGGTCGCCAGGAAGTCGAGCTGCGCCGGCGGCGCGCCGCGCACCAGCCGTAGCCACGGCTCGGCCGCGCCCAGCTCGCGCGGGCCGTCCCAGCGCGCCGCCGCGAACGCGCGCACGAGCCACGCGATCCGCATCGTCGCGACGGTCACCGCGCACTCGAGCTGCGCCACCGACGCGTCGTAGACGCGGATGACCGCGTCGGCCTGACCGCGCCGCGCCGCGACGATCATCGCCACCAGCGCCCGGTTGGCGACGATGTGCTCCCGCACGCCGCCCGGCTGCACCCGCGCCAGCCGCCGGTCGAGATCGGCCAGCCAGCGGTCGGCCCCGTCGAGGTCGCCGCGCGTCGCCAGGGCGAACGCGAGCAGCGCCACCGCCTGCACGCGCGCGTCGGCGCTGAACTGCAGCCCGCCCGTGCGCTCGACCGCCGCGAACTCGGCCGCAGCCTCGTCGAGCTGACCGGCGTGCAGGAGCGCCATGCCCAGGTGCAGCCGTGCCATCGCCTGGTAGCTCGGCTGGCGCCGGTAGTCGTGGACCACCGCGCGCGCCAGCTCGATCGCGCGGGTCGACTGGCCCGCCACGCGCGCCGCCTCGGCCGCGGCGACCCGCGCGCCCAGCTGCTGGCCGCCGCGCAGCTGTCGGTACAGCCACGACAGGACGAACAGCAACAGCAGGAAGGGCCACGCGACGCCGAGCATCCCGAGCACCACGTCGCGCCAGGTCCGCACGCCCGGCGGCCCCGAGTACAGCGCGTACACCGCCGCGAACGTCATGATCAGCACCAGCCAGATCGCGAACGTCTTCCGCGCGCTGCTCACCGGCACCGCCGGGTTGTCCTGCGGCTCGGGCGGCGGCTGGTATGGGGACGGCGCCACCGCATCCCCCGCCGCCGCGCTCGCGCCCGGTCGCGCCGCGGGCGCCGCGCCGATCAGCTCGCTCAGGTCGTCGCTCATGGCGGCATTGTAGTCCTCACAGCCGGGCGCGCGGCGCCGGACCGGTCAGCTCGCGCAAGCCGTCGCTCATCGCGGCGGCGGCGCCGTCGCAGCTCGACGCGCGCCGGCCCCGGACCTCGCGCGGGTCGTCGCGCATCGGCAGCGTCGCCCGCGCAGCTGGACGCGCGCCGGCGCCGCCCCCATCAGCTCGCGCAGCTCGTCGAGCATGGCGGTGGCGCGCGAACCGCCGGGCGCCAGCCGACCGGCAGCCGCCCGACCGCCAGCGCCGGCCCGGGACCTCCGCGACGTCGACGAGGCCGCCGCAAGCCGCCCGACCCCCAGCGCCGGCCCGGGACCTCCGCGACGTCGACGAGGCCGCCGCAAGCCGCCCGACCGCCAGCGCCGGCCCGGGACCTCCGCGACGTCGACGAGGCCGCCGCCAGCCGCCCGACCGCCAGCGCCGGCCCGGGACCTCCGCGACGTCGACGAGGCCGCCGCCAGCCGCCCGACCGCCAGCGCCGGCCCGGGACCTCGACATTGACGAGGCCGCCCGACCGCGACCCGCCACATGCCCGCGGCCCGGCTCACGGGGCCGGCCCGGGGACATCGTCGACGTCAATCAGGCCGCCGCCGCGGCGCCAGCCGACCGACAGCAACCAGGTGTGCGGCGCGGCGGTCGGACATCCGTCGCGAGCCAGCGCGCGCAGCCACGGAGCGTCGGTCCGAATCGCGGCCTTCCAGCCGTCGAACCACAGCGCGCTCGAGAACGGATCGACCCAGCCAGGGGCGAGCACCTGGCCGCGCGCGGTGACGTGGTGCCGGGCGTTGAGCAGGACGTAGCGCAGGGCGTTGCGCACCTCGCGCGGCGTGCGCAGCGGGCGCGCGTGGTAGCGCTGGGCGAACAGCCGGCCGCGGCGGCCGAGCAGCACGTTGAGGCGCCGGGCCAGCCGGATGGTCAGGCCCTGCATGCCGCGCGCGAGCGCCGCGGCGCCGGCGGCCTCGACGACGAGGTGGAGGTGATCGCCGAGGACGTTGTAGTGCGCGACGCGGAAGTCGCCGCGGTGGCCGCCGGCGCTGATGGCCGCGCGCACGACCCGCATGACCGCGGCGCGCCGGAACGACGGCAGGCCGCCGACGACCTTGAGCGTGACGTGCACCGGCACCGACGCCGGAAAGCGCACGCGCGGCAGGTGCGCGCAGCTGCCCTTGCGCTTCTTGCGGCCGGCGCCCGGACGCCAGCCGCCGTGCCCGGTCGGGCGACGCGCCTGATCCAGCGTGAGCTGGATCGGCGTGCGGGGGCGTCGGGTGGCGCTCATTTTTGATTATGGCATATATAGCTCAGCGCGAGCGATCGTCAAGCCTCACGTCGAGGGGCATGGGGTACAGGCGGGGCTGGCTCCTGACAGGTTCTTCCAACGGTGCGCGTCCAGGTAGTTGTCGCCGAAGGTTCATGCGACGGCCTGATGCTGTGCCGCCGGATCGGGGCTGAGCACGACGGTGCCTAGTTCCTCATCGAGCCGCTCTGGGTTCGCCAGCCGGGCGCGCTGGCACTGCGCGTGACGGCGCTTGAGAATCGTTGGCGCTCGTCCCTCGTGTCGTTCGGCCCATGCGCCCCCGTCAGGCCGCGACAGCGGCGCGGTCACCGGCGGGCGCGCGACGTGCGGGACATGGCATCGCCTGACCGCGGCATTGGTACCGGCGGAGCACGGCCGCCTGCAGCCCCCGAACAGCCACCCCGACCTCGACACCGCCCATCCGCGGCCTCGATCGCTCGGCTGCGCCGCGCGGTTCGCCTTGACCGACGACGACCGGCGGCTCGTCGCGCTGCACGGCGGAGCCCACGGTGGCCGCCTGCGCTGGGCGCGCAGGCACCCGCCCCGACCCAGTCGTCAGTCTCGCGCACCGCAGTGCGGACCAGACGTCGCGCCACGCTCGCCCAGCGTGCTGGTGTCGCCGCAAGCGGCGCCGCTGCGCCGGTCGCCAGCGGTGACATCGCCACCGCCCGGAGCGATCACCCGCTGCGCCGTCGCGACGCGGCGCGCGCCCGCCGCGCGGCAGCGACCGCCGCGCTGGCGCTCGGCGCGCGCGGGCACCGCCGTGGTACGCCACGGTCGATGTCCCGCCGGACCACCCTCCCCGTCGTCGCGGTCGCGCTCGTCGCCGCGCTCGCGCTGCTGTGGTGGCGCCGCGACGCCCGCCCAGGCGCGCCCCCCGCGCCGGTCGACGCCAACGCCGGGACCGGCGCCGGCGCCCCCGCGCCCTCGACGCCAGGCGCGCCACCACCGACCGCCGCCGCCGAGCGCGCCCGGGTCCGCCGCCTCCCGGCCGACGAGCACCGCCGGCTCGCCGCGCAGATCGCCGGCGCCCGGCGCCGGGCCCAGGCTGCCCGCGCCGCCGCCCCGGGGGCCCCGGCGATCACCGACGACGTCCGCATCCCGCTCGATCAGATCGCCGGCCCGCTGCAGGACGCGCTGCAGCAGTCGATCTCGATCCTCGCCGAGTGCTACCAGGATCTGCCCGACGGCGCGCCCGGCCGCACCGCCGCAGCCGCGATGACGCTCATCACCGATCCCGAGTTCGGCACCGTCATCGACACCGCCGCGATCCACGATCGCACCGGCCAGCCGATCGATCCCGCGCTCGACGCGTGCCTCCGCGACCGCATCGACGAGCTGGCCCTGCCGCCCTTCGGCACCGGCGGCACGATCGCGCTCGAGTACACGTTCCGCTTCGACTGACCGCCTCGCCGCGCGCCCGCGCCCGCCGCGCGGCTACTGCGCCAGCAAGAAGCGCAGGTCGTCGGCCGTGAGCGCGCCGATCGCGCGCGCGTCCTCCGCGAACAGGCCCTCGAGCAGCGCGCGCTTGCTGCGCTGCAGCTCCAGGACCTTGTCCTCGATCGTGCCGTCGGCCACCAGCCGGTAGGCCGTGACCGCACGGGCCTGGCCGATGCGATGCGCGCGATCGATCGCCTGGGCCTCGACCGCCGGGTTCCACCACGGATCGAGCAGGTACACGTAGCTCGCGGCGGTGAGGTTGAGCCCGGTCCCGCCGGCCTTGAGACTGATCAGGAACGTCGAGCACGCGGGGTCGGTCTGGAACCGCTCGACCCCGGTCTTGCGATCGCGGGTCTGCCCGTCGAGGTACTCGTACGTGATCCCGGCCGCGCCGAGGCGCGCCCGCGCCAGCGCCAGGAACGACGTGAACTGGGAGAACACCAGCACCTTGTGGCCGGCGTCGACGACCTCCGCGAGCTGCTCGAGCAACACGTCGAGCTTGGCGCTGCCGTCGACCGCGCGGTCCGGCGTCACGAGCGCCGGCGCGCACGCCGCCTGGCGCAAGCGCAGCAGGGCCTCGAGCACGTGCATCGTCGACCGCTTGATCCCATCGGTCTCGATCCGGGCCAGGAGGGTCGCGCGGTAGCCATCGCGCAGTTGATCGTAGAACCGGCGCTGGGCCGGCCCGAGCGCGACCTTCAGCACCTGCTCGGTGCGCGGCGGCAACTCCGGCAGCACCTGGGCCTTGGTCCGGCGCAGGAGGAACGGCCGGAGGGTGCGCGCCAGCGGCGCGACGTCGCCCGCCCCGACCGGCGCCGCCGTCTGGACCTTCCGCAGCGCCGCGACGTCGCGGAACATGCCGGGGTTCAAGAACTCGAAGATCGACGCCAGGTCGCCGACGTGGTTCTCGATCGGCGTGCCCGACAGCGCCAGGCGATGGTCACCGCGCAGCAGGCGCACCGCCTTGGTGAGCTGGGCGTTGGGGTTCTTGATCGCCTGGGCCTCGTCGAGCACCACGTAGCTCCAGGCCCGGCCGGTCAACTCGAGCACGTCCTGGCGGACGGTCGGGTAGCTGGTCACGACCAGATCGGCCGTCGCCAGGTCCGCCAGCCGGGCGCCGCGATCGGCCCCGGTGTAGTTGACGACCCGCAGCGCGGGCGCGAACCGCGCCGCCTCGTCGAGCCAGTTCCACACCACGCTCTTGGGCGCGACCACCAGCGCCGGCCTCCCGCCGCGCGCCTCGACCACCGCGGCCAGCACCTGGACCGTCTTGCCCAGGCCCATGTCATCCGCCAGGCAACCGCCGAAGCCGAGCTCGCGCAGGAACGCCAGCCAGCCCAGGCCGTCGCGCTGGTAGGGCCGCAGCTCACCGCGAAAGCCGCGCGGCTCGCGACCGGCGACGATGCCGGTGAACGCCGCGATCCGGTCGCGGAGCCGGGCGAACCGCGCGTCGACCTCGACCTCCGGGACGGCCGCGAGCAGCAGATCGAGCATGACCACGCGGCTGCGCGGCACCCGCAGCCGACCACCGTCGATCGCACCGACCAGGCTGAGCCCAGCGAACGCGGTCCCCCAGGTCTCGGGCAGCGCCGCGTGGCTGCCGTCGGCCAGCCGCACCAGGTTGCGCCCCGCCGCCAGGGCCGCGACCAGCGCCTGACCGTCGATCGCCTCGCCGCCGACCGTCGCGCCGACCGCCACGTCGAACCAGTCGACGCCGGACGACACGACCGCGCTCCAGTCGCGCGCGACCTGGACCGGCTTGGCGCGCAGCCACACCTGCCATCCCGACGCGACGAGATCGTCGACCGACGCCACCAGCAGCGTCGCCGGGATCCACCACTCGTTGGCGTACCCCCACGGCGGCCCCAGGCGCGAGATCGCCTCGTCGCGCCGACGGGCTTCGACGCCGCGGTCGACCGGGTGCAGGCGCTGGCCGACGGCGTCGAACGCGAACACGCCGTCGTCGTCCGCGTCGCGACGGACCTCACCGTAGCGGAAGGCGATCGTGCCCCGGTAGTGGCCCGGCGACCGCTCGTCCAGTTCGAGCGACGGGACCGGGGCCACCGGCTCGATCCGCCAGTCGAGGGCCGGCGCCAGCTCGAGCGCCGGGGCCTGCGCCGCGCCGGCGAACTGACGCAGGAACGCGCTGATCTGGCCCCGGGGCACACGCATCGGCGCCGCGCCGGTCACGAGCCACCAGCGCGCGAGCGCGGCGCCATCGGCGACCACGATCAAGCGTGCGTCGACCGCGACGCAGCCTCCGCCGAACACCGCGGACAGCGCCGCCAGCGGGATCCGCTCGTCGCCGCGCGCCAGCCAGCCGACCACCGACCACCCGCCGTCGACGGTGTCGGCGACCGCCGAGAACACGACCCGGAACGGTCCACCGCCATCCCAGCGCAGCGGCCGCAGCGGCGCGTCATCATCGTCGCCGACGTCGAGCCATCCCAGCCGGCCGGTCGCCGCGAGCGCGGGCACGATGCGGTCGACGGTGGCCGCGTGGATGAGCACCGCGGCCCGGCTCTGCCGCTGGCCCCAGCCGATCGGGGCGGGCGGCCCGACCGGCGCCGCCGCGCGCAGCGCCGCGACCGCGAGCCGATCGTCCGGATCGTACAGCGCGTCGCGGCCATCGAACCCGAGCCGGCACGCCAGTCGCGGTCCCAGGGTCCCATCCAACCGCTGGCCGCGCTGCGCCGTCCGGACCTCGGCGAACAGCATCGCGTCGCGATCGGAGGCGTCGGGCGCGCCCGCCGCGTGTTGCACCAGGTGGTACTCGAGGACCCCGGCGGCGTCGGTGCGCGGCGCGGGCGCGGACGCGCGCTCGACCTCCGCGATCAGCGCACGCCAGCCGGCGCGGGGGCGCCGCCGGGAGCGCCGCTCGGCCGCCCGCGGCCGCGGCGCGCGCGGGCGCTTGAGCTCGACGCGGGGCGCCGGCGCCGGCCGTTGGATCGCCTGGGCCCCCGGCGCCGGCGACATCCACACGTCCTCGACGCTGAGCGCGACCCTCGCGCCCGCCAACCCCAGGTCCGCGCGGCGCAGGTCCAGCGCGAGCAAGAACGAATAGAGGTGCTTGCACGCCTCCCCCCGGTCGCCGACCGGGCACGAACACGCGCCGCGCAGCACGCCAGCCAGGTGGATCGGCGCGGCCAGGTTCATCACATAGGGCCGCGACGCCGAGCCCTCAACCGTGGCCACGGCCGTCCGCGCCTCGAGCTCGACCACCCGCACCCGGCTGACGTAGCGCTGCGCTCGGCCGATCGTGGTCGCCGAGAACCAGCGCACGCAGCGCTGCGCCAGCCCGGACGACGGCGAGTTGGCGACGGGCATCGGGCGGATCACATACCGCGCCCGTCTGACGAGCGACCGATCCAGGCCTCGGGCGGCGTCGAGGCCGGTCCGGGGCGCGGTGTCCGTGAGGTTCCTGGTCCGACGATCGCCGGCGGCCAAGCTCGCGACGACGGCGGCGCCCAGCTCGCGCTCGGTCGAGCCGGACCGCGGCGAGGGCGCGTCGCCGCGGTGGCATCCGGTGCGCGTCCCCTTGATGCCACCGCGCGGCGCGTGCGCGACCACGGGGCCGCGACCGCCAGCGACCAAGACGAGCCCCGGCGCGTCGCCGGACCACGACGCCCCCACGCCGCGCGGCGCTGGCCCGGCCGTTGCTCTGGTGACCGGCACCATGAAGACAACCAGCCTCCTGTTCGCCACGCTCGCGCTCACCCTCGCCGCCGCCGGCTGCGGCAAGCAGACCGAGGCCACGCCCGCCCAGCTCGAGGCCCGCCTCGTCCAGCAGAAGGACGCCGTGTGCGCGTGCTCGACGCAGCAGTGCGCCATGGACGCCAAGGGCAAGGCCGAGCAGATCCAGCGCACGTACAGCAAGCTGGTCGCCGCCGACAAGATCCCCCAGGCCGTCGTCGACAACTACGACGCCATGAACACCTGCTACCGCGAGGTCAACGAGGGCAAGCGCTGACCCACGCCGCCGCCGCGCGCGCGCCGATCCCGCGCGCCGATCCCGCGCGCCGCGCCGCGCGGTCTCAATCTCGCAAGAAGAGCGGCGGCTCCACGACGTCGAGCTCGACCGCCGCCCCGACGCGGTGCGCGCAGTAGGTCCCATCGGTCTGCTCGTCGTAGAAGCGGTCGCCCAGCCACATGTGGTCGGTCGTGCGCGCGCGCCTGCCTGGCGTCCAGCGCCGACGGCAGCTCGCAGCCGGCGCAGTTATCCAGCGCTGCCGAAGGGGCACAGCGGCCGCCGGTCACGCCGGTCACCGCCGCCGTCGGACGGCAGCCGCACACGAACGCTATCGACGCGAGCAAGGTGAGCCGCGCCGCGCCCGAACCGCGCCGAACCAACCAACTCGCCGACATCTCCAGCTCCGACCTAACTCCCGAAGCCCCAGAGCTCGGTGACCTTGGGTGCGCCGTTGACGACCGCACCGCACGCGAACAGCACCGTCGAGGCCACCCGTCCGCCTGCGAAGATCGTCCCCTGCTCTCGAACGTAGAGCGCGCCATCCTGGTAGCGAGACCGGAGCTCCACCTTCCAGTACCAGATCTCGCCCGCGCGCGGGGCCGGCGGGACGCGCGACGCGCGCTGCTCGTGAGGTCGAAGCGCGAACTCGACATCCGGTGCGACGACGACCACCACGTCGGTCCCTGGCCCGGCGAAGCCATGGATGCTCAGCGGCGTGCTGCCGTAGTCCGCCTCCAGCGCGGCCTCGAGCACGCGGCGAGCGTCACGCCGAGCCTCCGAACTCCAGGCGGTTGGCGCACCCTCGCAGCGCGGCGGCGCGACCGCGCGCAGACCACCATCGTGCGGGGCGTGCGCGCACGCGGCGCACGCCATCGCCACGACGACAGAGACCCTGAGGAGGTCACCGGTTGGTCCCATGTCACGCGCCCTACCCGAGGTGCATCGGAGGTGAAACGACGAGGATCTCGAGGCGGTCGCCTCGACGCTGGACACAGTACTCGGCCGGCACGACCTCATCGATGAAGACCCCGCGATCGTCGAGCCACGTGTGATCGGTGACCGTCAGCCGGACAAAGACGTGGCCATCGAAGCCGACGCCCACGACCTCGATGGCGATCAAGAACACGGGCGTGAACGGGCGCGCGCGGGCGAGGTCATCGAGCGCGGCGACGTCGCCCGCGAACCGGGGCGCACCCGCCGGGAGGTCCAGCGGGCGCCCGTCCGCGGTCCGATAGAACCGGGTCGAGGCCCCGTGCGCGTCGAGGTTCGTGAGCAGTCCCCGCTGCCCCTCGGCGATCATCAGCCCGGCGAGTGTCTGGCGGACGAGCGCATCGCTCGCCGCGACCGATCGAACCGGGCCATCGGCGCACGGCCCGCACGAGAGCCCGGGCTCTGGCGCGTACGTGCACGGCCCAGCGCCCGGCACGCGCGCGCCCAGGCGAGGCGCACACGCCGCGAGGCAGAGGAGCGCCAGCACACCGCTCATGGAGACGTGGGCTCGTACCATTCTAGAACGACCAGCGCGGAATGATGCGCGTCTCTGCGCCCGGCCCGACGACGACGCAGTAGTAGGTGGTCATTTCGCGACGAAACCTCGGCGGCGTCCCGGACGGCGACAAGATGTCGACCTGGACATGAACTCGGTCGCGTGCTGAGTATCCAACGGTCTTGAGCGAATAGAGGACCGCATCGGGCTGCTTTGCATCTGGCGACTCGCTCGCATAGCCACCGACGCGAGCCTTGATCGAGTCCGAGCTGAAGTAGCGGGTCGAGATCGCGGCAGCGAGCGCGTCCTCGTACGGTGGCGTGCCTGGCTCGAAGGTCGCGACGGTCATCGTCCGACCATTGACCTCGCCGACCAGCAACGCCATCTGCGCCGCCTCGAAAAAGGCACCCTGCTCGGCTGGGGCGACCTCCCCGGGCGCATCGCAGGGCATCGTCCCGGAAACCGGGCTCCGACAGATCGGCGATGGCTTGGTCGGCGCCGAACACGACGCCAGGAGCCCGACGATCATGATTTTCGAGATTGCTAGATCGTCCATGCTCACTCTACGCCACGACGTTGTCTGGGTCAGTTTGTTGTCGAAGATGACGAGACTCGCCGACTCATCAGTCCGAGATAAGAAAGACCGGAGCAAGCACATGGAGCTTCAGCTGGCCGCCGACCCGCTGCACGCAGTATGCCGCGTCGCTCTTCTCGTCGTAGAACCGGTCGCCAAGCCACGCGTGGTTGACGACCTCGACGCGCACGAGCACGCGATCATGGCCCGCGTACCCGAGCACGTGGAACGTGGCCAGGTAGACGGGGCGGCGCGGATTCTCCTTGGCAACCGAATCCAGCGCGCCGACACCGCCGACGACCGGTGCGTCACCGGCCGCCGTCGGGTACAGGTCGCTTGGGATCGCCTCGAAGTACCGCAATGCGAGCGGGTCGCTGACGCCGTCCGTGAGGTTCCCGGTTCGTCGATCGTTGGCGACCAAGCTCGCGACGACGGCGGAGCCGAGCGCGCGCTCCGCGGAACGAGAGAGCTGTGAGGGCGCATCACAGCCATGGCAACCATCCACGGTCTCCTTGATGCCACCGCACGGAACGTTCGCGACACGACCGCCACAGCCAGCGGAGAGAACAAGCAGCGCAGCGAGGGCCGAGAGCAGCGCCAACGTCGATGAGATCACCGTCGCGTGACGCTTATTGTAGGCGTACAAGTGAGACTTCATCGCATTGACGGTCTTCGCCTTCTCCATGGCACTGCCATCGAGCGGGTGAGCGCCCGCCCCGAAGATGTTGCACGCGTGACCGAACTCATGAATGATGACGTTTGAATAGTAGGTTTCGTTTCCAGCGGCCTCGCGTGCCATCTGATCGCCTTTCAAGAAGACGCACTTCGGTGCCCGCCTCGCACCACCAAGGCCACCGGGTGGCACCGTGACCGCTCGAATCCCGGATTCCCACTCGCTGGCGACCTGCCTCCGGATGTTGGCCGCCGTCCCAGGGACCTTGACGGGCACCTTGTGTTCATCCATGATTCGGTGCAGCCGAGCGACCTTCGCGGACCGGCCGACGCCAATTTTTTCGCTGATGAAGTAGAACGGAAACACCAGCGCAGGCATATCTGCCCTTTCCTGGGCCGTCGGCTCCTTGGACTGGCGCGTGACATCAAACGATATGATATGCTCAGCGAGATGCCCTTTCAGCTTGTCAGTCCACTGGTCGACCCTGGCGAGGTGCCCTGCGAGGCGACTCATCATTTCACGGCCAAACGCTGGCATGACGCCATCTAGATCATAGAGACGCAAGCTGACCTTCTTGGGCTTCCGAGTCGGCGGAACGAGTGACTCCGGCGGGACGTAGCCATACTGGCGGAGATACTCTCGAGCTTCCGGTGGCCTAAATTCACTTCCGTCGAGGTCGCCCAGTGGCTCTATGCGCATCGGCGTGCCCGTGCGGCGGTGCTCGGTCGGCCCAACTACTGGTTGAGGTCGCGCGCCCGACCGGAAGGGTCCGGCATCGTCGCGTGACGCGAGCAAGTGCAGGTAGAGCTTTGCACGCTGTTCGGGATCGAGACGACCGATCGAGGCGGCCAGCTCGGCGAGCCTTGCGTCCCGGTCCTTTGGGCCCGGCATCGCTAGCGGTCCTCGCCGTTCCCGGCGCCGGCCGGCGTGCGGCCGTCGACGACGGTCTCGGTGCCGGGCGGCGCGACGACCATCGTCTCGATGTCGGGGTCGCCGAGCTGGCCGGCGCGGATGAGCGCGACCCGGCGCAGGTTGTCGAGCTCGCGGTGCCGGACCTCGGCGGCGGCCCGCGACACGTCGATGGCGCGGTGGAGCAGGCGGAAGTCCTCGAGCACCGGGCGCGTGCCGGGCAGCGCCTCGATGAAGGTCGAGCCGGTCGGCACCACGACCTCCTCCTCGCTGGGGAACGGGCGATCGTCGAGGGCGTCGAGCAGCGCGTGGATCTTCGGCAAGACGGCCGCGAACGGGTGTGGCTCTCATGCTGATCACCGACGGGCGATGGTCGCCGGCCGGTCCGGTTGCCGGCGCGTTACTCGTCGCCACCTTGGGCGCCTGCCAGGCCGCTTCCTCGTCGGGTCGCCAATGATCTCGATCGTTTGGCGGGCGGCGGTTGTTGCTCAGGATGAGATCCACACCCGCGCAGCCTACCGCGAGCCGCGATCACCTGTCGCGCCCGCGGCCGTTGGCAGCGGCTACCAAGCCTGCGCGGAGATCCCGGTCACCGGCGCCCAGATCCGGGCCAGCGCCCGCTCGGCCCACACGGCCGGCCGATGGTAGCGAACCACGTAGCGCACGAACCCGGCCACCGCGGCCCGCTGGGGCGCAGTCAAGGACTGGACCTCGGGAAGCTCGGGCGGATCCTGGTCCGCACGCAGCGGCAGATCGACGACGCGCGCCGCGGTCAGCACGACCTCGGTCGCCAGCGACCGCAGCATGAAGGCCGGCAGGTAGTAGCGATACCCGGCCAGGTTGCCGAACGTGAAGACCGTCGTGCCGGTGCCGAAGTAGTCGAGGACCTCGCCCGGGATCTGCGCCCAGCCGCGGTCCTGGTCGTCCCATGCAACGTCCGGCTCGCTGTGATAGTCGAGGCGGAAGGTCTCGGTCAGCCCGGGCCGGCCGCGATCGTCGACGTCAGCGAACGCCGCGCGGATCGCGCCGACCAACGCCGCTCGCTCCACCTGCCGCGCGCTGGGCTCGGGCAGTGGCTGCCACGCCGCCGGTGGGGCCTCATCGCCGACCGGCGCGCGCACCGCGGCGCGCCAGCGCTCGGCGCTGGCCCCGAAGTGTTGGAACGCGCGCTGGGCGTGGAAGAGCTGATCGAGCAGCGCTGGGTCCACGCAGTCCTCGTCGGTCCAGAAGCAGACCGGGCACGTCGCCCACGACGGCGTCGGCGCCGCGAGCGTGCGATGACCGCAGCACGGGCACGGCCACCGCTCGAGTCGCTCGCCGACGCTCATCGATCCGCCCGAGGTCGCCCGAGCACGCCGGTCAACCGACTGGGTCATTGTCGACGTGGTCGGCCGGGTTCTGGATCGTGAATGGCCACAGCCACTCGCGCAGCGCGCGGGTGCCACGCAGAAACGCCGGGTCGCGCGGCTCGCACAAGGTCGGCCACACGGTCAGCAGCTTGCAGTCCCCGAGGTCCTCGACCGTCGGCGCAGGGTCGCACGCCGGCATCGGCGGCAACTGCGCCCAGATCGCGGGGCCGATGAGCGTCACCGGGTACAACCGGCGCAACCGGTCGTTGGTGAGGTAGTCGAGCATCGCGTCCTCGTGCAGGCGCGCATCTGTCGACGCGTCTATCTCCGACACGCTGTCCATCGACTGAAACACCTCGCGTCCGGCGAAGGCCCGTGACCGGAATGAACCGACGAAGCCGTGCGCCACCGGATAGGTCGACACCATGTCGCACAGGAACGTCCTGACGTCGTCACCCATGACCTGGCGCGCCGACGTCCAGATGACGCACATCGGCCGCCGTTGCCTGCGCTGGTTCGCAGGATCGAACGGCGCGAGGTAGACGGTGATGTCGGTGGTCTCGCATGGGTCCTTGCGCCAGATCGTGACCGCGTTGTACTCGGGGTGCGCGACCACGTCCGGGAGCCGCGCCAGCGGCAGCGCCCGCGACCGCGCGCCCGCCGGGCTGCTCGACGTGACCCGACCGGGCACGACCCCGTTGGCGGCGAAGAACCCCGCGATCGCACCGGCGACGACCTCGCGGGACGCCGGCTGATCGAGCACGCGCAGGTAGACCGCGAGGTGCTGGCTAGTCCGTGGTGCACTCATACTGCTCTTTGCATGGATCGTAGTACTCGACGCGCGCCTCGAGCTCGATCTCCTTGTTGCGATAGCAGCGCTGCATCAGCGTGTCCATGATCGCCTGGCCGCCGAGGCTGCTGTCCGCCGGCGCGTACGAGCCGTCGGGCTTCACCAGCTTGTTGTAGTACAGCGGCACCAGGTGCTGGTAGTCGGCTGCCTGGCGCGGGCCGTCGCGCTCGCCGTCCGGCCCCTTGGCCTTGAACTCCCAGATCTTGCAGCCGCTCGGGTCGACGCAGTCGGGCTTGTTGTGCTTGCGCCCTTCGGACGGGAACTTCGCCTCGGCGGTCGAGCTCACCGGCACCGTGCACCCGAACCGCCCCCACATGCGCTCGTGCTGTTGCTTGCCGTAGTTGTTCGAGAACTGCAGCATGATGTCGTAGTTGCCGGCAAGGGCCGGATTCGCCTTCAGCCGGTCCAGGCGCTTCCGCTCCTTGCTCAGCTTGGTCTCGAGCGCCTTGCCGGCGCGCTGGGTCTCGCGCTTGTCGGCCAGGAGCTTCACCCGCGCCTCGAGCGCCGGGAGATCCGCGATGACGCCGTCGATGGCGGACCTCATCCGGTCCTTGATCGGGTCGGCGATCGTGCGCGCGGCCGCCTTCTGCTCTGATTCGTCGCCTGGGCCCCAGTCCTGGGCGCAGTAGCCCGCCCAGATGTCCTTCATGCCCTGGCAGTCCAGGACGTAGACCGCCTTCGCGCGTGCGACCCAGACATCGACGTCGGTCTCGAGCTGCGAACCGGACGACTGCGCGCCGCGCGCCAGCCGCTCGATCGCCTCCTTCACCGCCGGCGCGTCCTTGCCCTTGATGACGTTGGCGCAGGCCTGCTCGGTCTTCTTGAAGTTGTCCTCGAAGGTCTTGAACGTCTCGTCGGCGTCGCGCTGCTCGGCGGCCCGGATCTCGCTCCACGGCCCCTCGCTCACCGAGATCGCCTTGGCGCGCTGGAGATCGTCGCCCTCCTCCTTCATCCGCTCCTTGGCCTTGTCGAGGCCCGCGATCACGGGCTGCGCGATCGCGTCGGCGAGCTTGGGCAGGTCCTCGATGCCGTCGGTGTCGCTGCCGTTCTTGCCGATCGCGTCCTGCAACTCGCGCTCCTTGGCCACGCACCGGTCCGGCAGCGGGTCCATGTCGTGCTGGTGGAGCTTCAGGTCCTCGAGATCGTCGAGGGCGTCCTTGAGCTGGCGGATGCCCTCGGGCCACTTCTCGAGGATGAGCCGGGTCTCCTTGTCGGTGGTCGCGGTCCGGCCGAGCGCCTCGACGCCCCGCTCGATGCTCTGCAGCAGGCCCTTGGCCCGCTCGACCGAGCCCATGCCCGAGTCCTCGGACACGCCGGCGAGGGTCGTCCACAGCTCGCGCGCGTCCTTGTTGAGCTGCTCGATCACTGCCTTGCGGCCGCCGGCCGAGTTCCCGAGCCGGGCGAGGACGTCCTTGACCTCAGGGTGGTCGACGCCCTTGGTCAGGTTCTCGCACGCCCGCTGGGTCTGTTCGAAGCTCTTGCGCCACACCTCGAACGAGCGCCGAGCGGTCTGCGCGACCGCGCCGACCAGCTCGCGCCAGGGGCCATCCCCGCGGAAGTCGTCGGCGCTGTCGGCCAGGTCGTCCATGCGGTCATCGTTGCGGCGCAGCTCGTCGAGCTGACGCTTGACCGCGTCCTGGATCGCCGCGGCCTCCTTGGGCAACTCGACCAACCCGTCGGGATCGTTTCTCGACTCGTACTCGCGGGCCCTGCGGACCAGCTCCTTGTCGCGCTCGCCGCAGGTCGTCGCGATCGGTTCGGCCTGGCGCATGCCGGCCTTCAACTGGCGGAGGTAGTTGCTCGCGTCGTTCCAGTCGTCCTGGATGTCGCGAAACCCCTCTGCGATCCGCTTGGCGGACGAGTCATCGCCGGCGACGCGCCCCAGATCTTCAGCGTAGCGCCGCGCCTCGTCGACGTACCCGCGGGCGCGATCGATCGCGCTGTCGTTCGAGTCGTCCGGCAGGCGCGCCAGCGCGTCGGCGGCGTCGCCGAGCTTGTCCTCGATCTTGCTGATGAGATCGCTCTTGTCGTCGGCCCGCAGCGGCGCGCCCGGCCGGCAGACCAACGCGAGCGCGAACGCCGCGACCAGCCAGTGGATCGATCGTGTCAGGGCCCGGATCCGGTTCATGACGGCGCCTCTCGATTCGGCAAACTCGACGACTGGCAGCCGCCACGGATTGCGCCCGCGCCACCTCGAAGCCCTCGAAGTTCGCACGTTACCGAGAACCACCTTCCAGGACCATCCTCCCGCTGGGGTGATCGCCTCGTGGTGACGTGGTCGAACGAGTGGCGGGCCGCGCGCCGCGGCGTACAGTGCACGCGAGATGCGCGACCTGGGGACGCGGTTCGCGTGCGGAACGCTCGACGCCGCCGAGACCGGCGAGTGACGTCGCCGACGCTCGGGTTCTGGTTCGTGCACCGGACGCCCCTGTTCGAAGATCGATACGTCGCGCCGCTGACCCGCCTGCTCACCGACGACCGCTGGCCGTGGCTGCCGTCCATCGTCCGGCCGACGCAGCGGCCAGGTCAGCCGCTCTACCCGTGGCGCGGCGGGAAGACCGCGCGCGCGGCGCTGCCGGGCGTCGTCGCGGACGTGCTTCGCTCCGAGCTGACCGAGGGCGTGAACCTGGTCGCGAGTCGCACCGAGGCCGGGAACAACGCCTGGTACAACGTCGAGAGCGGCCGCCCTGGCCATCGCCACGCCAGCCAGTCGTATCCGTTCGACGCGCGCGGGCTGTGCCGCACCGACGTGCCGACGGGCAAGGGCATCGACGCCTGGCTCGCGCTCGTGCGTGAGCTCGCCGCCACGCTCGACCCGGGCAACGGCATCATCGCGGCCGAGGCCGACGAGCGCGTCCTGCTCGCGCGCATCTTCGTCCAGGGCAGCCCCCAGCCGCGGATGCCGCCCGACCACCCCGCCAACGAGTCGTCGCGCATCGCCCGCGTGCGCGACGTGCTGGGCGAGCGCTACGTGCGGCCGCCGGCCTGGGCGACGTTCTTGCGCCGCGCCCACGTCGACGCGGTCGGCGGTCGTGACCACCTGCTCGCCGTCGTCCAACCGCCGGTCGTCCACGACGTCGGCGACCTGCTCTACCTCCAGCTGTCCGCCTCGGTCGCCGACGCCCTCGCGCCCGAGACCGAGGCTCGCCGCCGCGCGCTGGCTGAGCTGCTGGCACCGATCACCGTGCCGCTCGCCGATCCGGCCCCGGCCGGCTGACCGTGTCCGGCGGACCGCGCGACCAGCGCGATAAGTCAGGGGCTCAACCTGCAGACCGAGCTGATCACCTACGCGCTATCCTCGGCGACGGTGCGGAACCAGCTGGGCGAGCTGCTGGACGAGGCGACGCTCGACGTCGCCGAGACCGGGGAATGACCCCGCCATCGCTCGGCTTCTGGTTCATCCATCGCACGCCGCTGTTCGAGCCGACACCCGCGCGCGCGATCGCGCGGCTGCTCACCGATCCACGCTGGCCGTGGCAGCCGAGCCTCGTGCGACCGATGCACCGCACCGGCGGCCCGATCTACCCGTGGCCGAGCGGCAAGGTCGCAGCCGTCAGCCTGGGCCAGACGATCGAGGACATCATGCGCAGCGACCAGGCCGAGGCGATCCACCTCGTCCTGAGCCGCAAGGACAGCGGCAACCACGCGTGGTGCGTCGTCGACAACGGGCGCCTGAGCTCGTACCAGGAGCGCATCGCGTTCCCGATGCGAGCCGTCGGGATGTGTCGGAGCGCGGTGCCACCGGGCACGTCGATCGACGCCTGGCTCGAGCTGGTCCGCGGCCTGGCCGTGGTCACGACTGCGGTCCACGGGGTGATCTGGGTCGACACCGACGAGCGCCCGATCGTCGCCCGGCAGTTCCTGTCCGGAACCTCCCAGCCCAAGCAGCCGCCCGACCACCCCGCCAACGAGTCGTCGCGCATCGCCCGCGTGCGCGACGTGCTGGGCGAGCGCTACGTCCGGCCGCCGGGCTGGGCGACCTTCCTGCGCCGCGCGCACGTCGACGCGGTCGGCGGGCGCGACCGCCTGCTCGCCGCCGTCGCGCCGCCGGTCGTCCACGACGTCGGCGACCTGCTCTACCTCCAGCTGTCCGCCTCGGTCGCCGACGCCCTCGCGCCCGAGACCGAGGCCCGCCGCCGCGCGCTGGCTGAGCTGCTGGCGCCGATCACCGTGCCGCTCGAGGCCTGACCGCGCACGGTCGAGGCGGCTCGTGGCCGACTCGGGAGATTGACCCCGCCCCTCACCGCGGCCCGAGCATCCAGCGGCCGTGGGCGGTGATGCGGGCGCGCAGGCGCTGCTGGCCCTCGGGCGAGAGGTCGTAGGGGCTCCAGACGATGGCGGCGTGGAGCGTGAGCCAGGGCAGCGGATCGGCGAGGACGGCGGCCCAGGGATCGGGGACGGCGAGGGCGTAGACCAGCGAGGCGAGCTCGTCGGTGACGTCGGCGTGGGCGGCGCGCAGCTCGGCGTGGGGCAGCGCGTGGGGCGTGGTCAGCTCGACGGCGAGGGCGCGCGGCTGGTCCCAGACCTCGCCGAGCAGCGCCACCCGGTGCGCGCGGGCGGTGCCGGCGGCGACGGCGGGCCACTCGAGCGCGAGGTACGTGCGGTGACGCGACACCTGCTGCCGGGCCAGGGTCGGCGCGGTCAGCAGGTCGGAGGGCTCGGGCGGCGGCATCCCCCTACTGATCGATCACGACCGCCGCAGCCTGCGCGGCGGTGGCGGGCCGGAGACTGGCCACCTCGGCCTGAACCGGGCGACACTGGCGCCGTGCCGAAGTCGAGAGAGGTCGTCGGACGACGTGCGGATTCGCAGCAGCTGGTGCGGCAGTGGGCGCTCTTGCGGCTGCTGGCGGCGTCGGGCCGGGCGTTCGGCGTGCGCGAGCTGGCCGAGCAGCTCGGCGTCAGCAAGGCGACGATCGAGCGCGACCTGGCCACGCTCGAGCGCGACTTCGCGCTGATCGAGGAGGAGGCCGGGCGCCAGAAGAAGGTCTATCGGCTCGATCAGCAGGTGCGCGCGCTCGAGAGCCTGACCTTCGGCACCACCGAGCTGCTGGCGCTGCACGCGGCGCTGGCCGGCCTGGCGGGCCTGGGCGGCACGCCGATCCACGACGATCTGCGCGCGCTCGCGCTCAAGCTGCGCGGGTTCCTGAGCCCGCGCCACAACGGCGGGCTCGACGCGCTGGCCCGGGTGTTCGCGAGCCACGCCCGCGGCTACGTCGACCACGGCGGCCAGCAGGAGCTGATCGATCAGCTGACCGACGCGATCGCCCGCCGCCGCCGCTGCACGCTCACCTACCACGCGGCCTGGCAGGGCACGACCCGGCGCCACGCGGCCCGGCCGCTGCGCCTGATCTGGCACCGCTCGGCGCTGTACCTGCTGGCGTGCCTGGGCGAGCACGAACGCATCACGACGCTGGCGGTGCAGCGCATCGCCGCGCTCGAGATCGGCCGCGAGCCGTTCCCCGCGCCGCGGGTCGACGTCGACGAGCACGCCCGGCGCGCGTTCGGCATCTTCGTCAGCGACGCCGAGGAGGACGTCGAGATCGTCTTCGACCAGAGCATCGCGTGGCGGCTCGAGGAGCGCACGTTCCACCCCGACGAGCGCAAGGCCCGCGACCGCGACGGCCGGCTGCGCTACCGCGTGCGCTCGAGCGCGCAGTGGGAGATCGTGCCGTGGGTGCTGGGCTTCGGCCCGCTGGCCGAGCTGGTCGCGCCGGCGAGCTGGCGCGCGGCGATCGCGCAGTCGCTGGCCGACTCCGCGGCGCGCTATCCGACCCCGCCGGCTACGTGAGCCGCGCGGCGATCGCGCGGTCGCTGGCCGACACCACCGCGCGCCACGCGACCCGCCGGCCGGGTCCGTGGGCCGCCGCGCGGCGACCGCGGAGTCGCTCGCCGACACCGCGGCGCGCTACCCAACACCGGACGCGTCCGGTGCGCGGCGGCGCCACGCGACCGCGAGCGCGAGCGCCAGCCCCGGGACCAGCGGCGGCGCGCCCCCGCCGGTCGAGCAGCCGCCCTCGGCGGGCAGGTCGTACTCGCGCGCGATCGTCACCTGGTCGGTCGCGGCGCCGTCGACCGGGCGCAGGTCGACGCGGGCCTCGTCGCCGCGGATGTGGAGCGCGAGGACGTAGCTGCGCGCGAGGGCGCCGACCGCGGCCAGGGTCTCGCCGTCGAGGCCGGTCCAGGCCACGCGGGCCGCGACGAGCGCGTCGTCGACGAACCACGCGGTGTGGTCGTCGGTCGCCAGGAACCCGCCGGGGCCCGGGACCCAGGTCCGCGGCAGCTCGGCCAGCGCCAGCGGCGACGCGGCCTCGACCGCCGACCCGCCGGCGGGATCGAGGCGCAGCTCGACCAGCACCGGCGGCGGCGGCTCGGCCGACCACGCGCACGGCCGGCGCATCGTCAGCAGGCGATAGCCGTCGACGGCGGTCAGCAGCGCGCGGACGTCGCCGAGGCAACCGACCGCGGTGTCGGCGTCGACCGCGAGCACCCGCGGCCCGCCGACGACCGCGCCGTCGTGGAGCGCCACGGCCTCGAGCTCGAGCGGCCGCGACGGGTTGAGGCGCCAGCCGCGCCGCACACCGCGGGTCATGAGCACGCCGCCGGCGCCGTCGGTGGCGAGCTGGAACGTGCCGTTCTGGTCGTCGGGATCGAGCACGATCGGCTCGACGCGGGCGCCGATCGCGCCGTCGGCGAACACCCGCGCGACCTGCACCCGATAGCGCTCCTCGACGGCGGCCCACTCGGTCCACGCCACGAACGGGTTGGCGCCGCCGTTGTACGACGTCGCGGTCACCAGCGTCTGCCCGGCGAGCCCGGGCCAGATCGCGAGCGTGCCGTGCAGCGCGATCGCGCTCGGGGTCAGGTCGCCGGCCGGGCGGCCGCCGTCGTCGAGCGGCGCCTCGAGCAGCGCCTCCTGCCCGTCGCCCCGCTGGATCACGAACACGCGGTCCGGGGCGACCGCGGCGGCCGCGAAGCTGATGTGCGGCGGCGGCGGATCGACGTGGCTGCCCCCGCCGCCGCGGCCGCTGCAGGTGCCGTCGTCGCCAGGCACCCACAGGCACGAGCCATCGGCGTGCTGGGTACATCCGGCCAGCGCTGACGCTGCGGCGACCACGAGCGTGGCCAGGGTGGTCACGGCGAACGCGGGGCGAGCCATCGCCGCCACGCACTGCAACGCCCAGGCCACGCCGAAGTCCGCGTCGGCGCGTGCGGCGGGCGTCCGATCTTCCCCACGCGCGCGCCGCGGGCGGCACAGATCGGACAGCGCCGCGGCACCCGCTCCGTCGGGCGCGACCGCCCGCGCAGATCAGGCGTACGCGCACACGCGCGTGGGGTCGAGCGATCGCTCACCCGCAGGCGCACTCGGCGTGCTCGATCGGCGGCGCCGCGGCCGGCCGCGGGAACACCAGCGGCTCGTCGGCGCAGACCAGCGGCCCGACGTGGTGGTTGGGGCCGACGCCGTCGCTGGTCAGCGACCAGCAGAACCGCGCGATGTAGTCGCCCGGCGCCAGGAACGTCGCGCGTTCGCAGGTCAGGTTCGACGTCGAACAGGTCTCGCGCTCGAACACCCGCACGTCCCAGCTCCAGTCGAGCGCGGTGCCGCGCGCGAGCTCGGTGACCTCGGGCTGGGCCTGGCCGCACACCGGACAGCTGCCGCAGCTCGCGCAGTCGCACAGACCGCAGTCGTCGAGGATGGCCAGGGCCGGGCCGCCACCGACCGGGTGGATCGTCAGCCAGCCCTGGCCGCCGGCCCCGGTGCCCGACTGCACGAAGATCGAGTCAGGCACGTCGCTCTGGTACGACAGCCGGAACGTGATGGCCTCGGGCGGCGCGGCGTCGAGCGTCGGCGCGTCGATCACCGGCTGGTCCTGACCGCCGCCGCAGCCGGCCAGCGCCAGGCCGACCGCCGCGGCGGCGCCGATCGATGCGCGCGTGATCATGGCGTTCATCATCATCACCTGCAGCGCAGCATACGATGTGCCAGCGCAAGCGTGCGCGTTCACGGCGCCGGCCCGCAGAATCCCGAGGACGAGCCACGGACCTCCGAGCGCGACCGCGCGCCACGTGCGCCCGCGCGCGATTTTGTGATTGACGATCGCGCGGACATTCCGTAGAAGCGTCCTTGTCTCGTCGCCGTCAGCGGCGAGGCACCTGGCGGGAGGGCAGAGGTCAGGCGTCGCAGGTCGCGTCGCGCTCCTCGGTCGGCACGCTGGCGCACGCCCCCCACGGCGTGTTCGCAGGTTCGTGTCCCGACGCCACCCCGTCAGTCAGGGAAAGAGGGTTCGACTCCCTCCAGCTCCGCCCACTCTGGAGCTGACGCCGAACGGCAAGGCACTGGGTCGCCATCCCAGCTCCCGACGCTGCCGCTGCCCACCAGCAGCACTCGCTCGCAGCGAAAAAACTTGGCCGGTCGGACGTGGCCGGGCCCGGCGGTGGTGCTCGCACCATCGCCACCCGCTCCTCGTCCGGGCGTCGCGCCGAACCGCGTGTCACCGGGCCCAGCCTCGCCGAATCGTCGACGAGGTCCGGCCCGCCTGCCCCGCGCGCCGCCGCGCCGCCCGCCCGGGGTCGGTCCCCCGCGCGCGCCGGTCGCGTGACGTCGACGTCTCGGACGTCGGCTCAGCGCCACCGCCGCGTCGGTCGGCCCGGTCGCCTCCGACCTCCTTTCTCCATCCCCCTGCAAGAGAGGCAGGTGTCCCATGAAGCACGTCACGATCCCGATCACCCAGCGCGCCATCCTCACCAAGCACGGCGTGCCCCTGCGTCCGCTCGCGCCCGGCAAGCACAGCTTCTGGACCAGCGCCTACGACGTCCTGCGCTTCGAGCGCGCCGAGCTGGTGTTCGACGCCGCGCCCGAGGTCCGCGCGGTCATGCCGGTCGGCTGGTACGCCGAGGCCGCGGTCGGGCCGCGTCAGCGCGGCGTCCTGTGGAAGAACGACCGCCCGGTGAAGTTCCTGCGGCCGGGCCTGCACCGCTACTGGATCGGCGACGCCGCGGTCGAGCTGCGCGCGTACGAGATCGACCAGCCGATGCCCGAGCTCACCGAGGAGCTGCGCGCGCTCATCCCGGCCAACGAGCTGGTCGACGTCACCGTGCTGCACCACCAGCGCGGCCTCAAGTACGTGAGCGGCCGCTTCGTCGAGCAGCTCGGCCCCGGTCGGTACCTGTTCTGGAACCCGCCCGACGCCAAGGTCGCGATCGCGGCCCTCGACACCCGCCTGCAGCTCCTGGCGGTGCCGGCCCAGGAGCTGATGACCAAGGACAAGGTCACGCTGCGCCTGACGCTGACGCTCGAGTACGCGCCGACCGATCTGCCGGTGGCGATCCACGCGGTCGCCGACCTGAAGGACGCGCTGTACCTGGAGGTCCAGCTGGCCGCGCGCGACTACGTCGGCGCGACCACGCTCGACGAGCTGCTCGAGGGCCGCGAGGCCATGACGCGCTACCTCGAGAGCCGGGTCGTGCCGCGGGCCAAGGACGTCGGCGTCGCGGTCCACCGGGTCGGCGTCAAGGACGTGGTCCTGCCGGGCGAGATGAAGACCCTGCTCAACCGCGTCATCGAGGCCGAGAAGGAGGCCGCGGCCAACGTCATCACCCGGCGCGAGGAGGCGGCGGCGACCCGCAGCATGGCCAACACCGCGCGCGTGTTCGCGGAGCAGCCGCTGCTCCTCGAGCTCAAGCGGCTCGAGACCTTGAAGGAGGTCGCGGGCAAGGTCGGCGCGATCAAGCTGGTGATGGGCGCCGAGGGCGTGACCGGCCTGCTCGGCGACGGCAAGCGGCCGTGACCCGCCGACGGCTCACGGCCGCGGCGGCGTGACGAACGGGGGCCGGGCCTCGACCTCGGCCAGGTCGGGCGCGGCGTAGTAGGCCGCGACCTGGGCCTTGTACTCGGGGCGGGTGTAGACCTCGGCGCACGGCCGGTCGATCGCGTCGGCGATCACCGTCGCCACCTCGGCCACCGGCTGGGCGCCGGGGATCGCGCGCGAGTCGACGCCGCCGTGGCGAGCGTTGGCGCCGAACTCGGTCGCGACCACGCCCGGCAGGACCAGGGTCACGTGCAGGTCGGGCGACGCCGCGCGCAGCTCGACGCGCAGGTTGGCCGTGAGCGCGTTGAGCGCGTGCTTGGCGGCGCTGTAGGCCGCGCGCGGGCCGAACAGCGGGATGCGGCCGAGCACCGACGACACGTTGACGATGTGGCCGCGGCCGCGCGCGCGGAAGTGCGGCAGCGCCGCCTGCACACCGTACATCACCGCCTTGACGTTGATCAGCCACATCTCGTCGAGGTCGTCGTCGGTGACCTCGGACGCCGGCCGGGTGATGCCGCGCCCGGCGTTGTTGACCAGCACGTCGAGGTGGCCGAACCGCGCCACGGTCTCGGCCACGGCCCGCTCGAGGTCGGCGCGGCGGGTGACGTCGGCGACGATGGCGTGGGCCCGGGGCCCGGCCCGGCCGGCGGCCGCGGCCAGGGCGTCGGCCCGGCGCGCCAGCAGCACCGGCGTGCCGCCCCGGCGACCGACCTCCTCGGCGAGCGCCGCCCCGATGCCGGCGCTGGCCCCGGTGATCATGACGATCTTGTCGTTCATGGGCGCACTCTACGACGGTCCGGTCCGCGGGCCAGCGCCAAGCCGGCCCCAGCCTTTGCGATCGCCGCGCGGATCTGGTGTAGTCCGCGCCTTCCATGCGCGCCGTGTCCCCGACCCGTTTCGCCTCGCTGTGCCTCCTCGCCCTCGCGCTCGCCGGCGCCGCCGCCTGCGACCACAAGGAGCGTCGAACCGACAACCCCGCGCAGACCGCGTGGACCAGCGCCGAGCGCGGCATGGTCGCGCGCATGTCGGGCCTGCGCGATCGCCAGAAGATCCTGTCCGGGCGCATCTCGGCGCTGGCCGTGCCCGAGGGCACCGAGGACGCCAACCTGACCCAGACCATCGCCGACCTCCAGGGCGCGCTCGGCACGATCGACGGCGCGTGCACCGCCGCCGACAAGGCGCTCGAGCAGGCCCGGGCCAACGCCGCCGCCGCGCTGGCGTCGCCGGATCGCATCGCCGCCGAGCGCCAGGTCACCGCCGGCGCCAACACCTTCGCGGCGAGCGCCCAGGCCGCCGAGGCGGTGATGGGCCAGATCGAGCCTCGGGTCGTCCAGGGCGAGCAGATCATGAAGCGGCTCATGGCGATCGTCGCCGCCGAGGTCGCGCGCCTGCAGCGCCTCGCCGCCGAGGGCGGCAGCATCGACTTCTCGGACATCGACTTCCAGGCCGGCTCGGCCGAGTTCGACTTCACCCACGCGACCAGCAAGGCGACGCTCGAGCGCCTGGCGAGGTTCGGCGCCAGCTGCCCCGAGCTGCGGTTCAGCATCTCGGGCCACACCTCGAAGGAGGGCGCCGCCGCCGCGAACCGTACGCTCAGCCTCGCGCGCGCCGACGCGGTCAAGGGCTACCTGGTCGCCCAGGGCGTCGCCGCCGAGAAGATCGTGCGCACCGCCGGCCTCGGCTCGACGACGACGTTGATCGACGAGCCCGACCCCGAGTCGCCGGCGGCGGCGGCCATGCCCGCGGCGCAGCTCGATCTGATCCGCCGGCGCAACCGCCGCGTGAACGTCGAGGTCGTGACGCCGTGCCCCCCGACGCCGTCCGCGCCGCCGTCGACCGACGCGCCGCCGACGCCGCCGACCGCCGAGCGCGTCCCCGCCGCCGCGCCGCACTGAGTTCCAGGAGGGGCTTTCGCAAGGCCCCTCCCCCGGCATACGCCGGGGCCCCCACCCGAAACGGCCCAGAGCCGCGATCGCAGGTCTGGCGTCGACCGAGCGCGCCGGGATCTGAGAGAGGGCTTCGCCAAGGCCCTGGGTGCCCGACGGCCGGTGATCGGCACCGAGCCGCGTCAGCACCTGGAGTTGATCGCCGGCCCGCGCCGAGACCGGAGGGGCGTCCGAAGAGCCCCCCGCCGGCGCGGCTACTCGACGACGACCTTGTCCGAGGACGATCGGCCGAAGGTCTCGGGGTGGTACATCTCCTCGGCCTTGGTCGGCGGCACGACGAACGTGCCGGGCGTGGTGGCGCGGGCGACGTAGGTGTAGTCGTAGACGCCCTCCCACAGGAGCGACGTGAAGGCCTCGACCCGCTCGTCGCGCATGTTCCTGGTGCTCGTACCAGGTGCGCGACCACCACCAGTAGCGGTTGCCGCCCTTCGCGGGCTGCGGATCCTGCGGCACCGGGCCGGTCACCGCCAGCGCCGGGTTCATCGGCTCGAGCCCGGCCGGCAGCGGATCGACCAGCGCGACGTGGTAGCGGCGGCTCTCGGCCACCATCGACAGGCGCACGCGCACCCGCGCGCCGGCCTTGATCTTCCACGAACCGTCCGGATTCCGGACCACGTCGGCGGGATCGTCGACGGGCTCGTACCGGCGCAGCACGGTGAAGCCGTAGTCGGCGGCCGCGAGCTGCAGGTTGGCCGGCGCGTAGGTCATCCCGACCCGGTAGTACAGGCGGCCGACGCCGTCCTTCTGGATCACCAGGTCGGCGGGGCCCTTGCTGGCCTTGTCGGCGACGGTCTGCATCGGGATGTCGATCGCGAACCGATCGGTCTGCCGGCCCTTGAACGCGTGGTCGCCGGCGTAGCCGTCGCCCAGCCAGATCTTGGCGACGAAGTCGGGCGTCACCTTCTCGTACTCGTGGAAGTACAGGTCGAGCGCCGACAGCACGAACACGTTCTCCTGCGTCGACTCCCAGCGCCCGGCCTTGGCGTGGCCGAGCAGGCCGATCACCAGCTTGGGGATCAGGTCGCTGGCGCGGGCCTCGGCGATCAGCGACTCGAGCACGATCGCGTCGACGCGCCGGTCGCTGTGCAGGATCAGGTAGGCGCCGTCGGTGACCGCGGTCGTGAAGTTCGCGGCGGCGGCGGTCTCGGTGACCTTGTTGTCGAGGTGGCGGACGATGGCCTTGCGCTCGTCGGCGGCGTCGGCCTGCTGCGCGACCACGCCGAGGAGCCAGCCGACCGCCTCGAGCGAGAGCTGGTCGACGCCGCCGGCCTCCTTGATCAGGCCCTTGGCGCGCGCCACGTCGCGATCGCCCGCGAGCGTGCGCGTGTAGAGCGCGTACGAGGTGATCGTGCGCCGGGTCTGCTGGTCGTAGTAGCTCGGGTAGCGCCGCTCGATCGTGCGCAGGTACTCGAGGCCGCGGTCGAGCGGGCCGCGCTCGATCGTGAAGCCCTTGGCCTGGGCGCGCACCATCGCGTTGACGACGTGCACCGTCAGGTACGGCCACGACTCGTAGCCGCGCTGCCAGAACGGGAAGCCGCCGTCGCCGTTCTGCAGCGCGTACAGGCGCTCGAGGTCGTCGCCGACCCGGGCCTCGAGCTTGGCCTGGCTGGGCAGCCCCGGCGCCGCGAACGCCGCGAGCACGTCGCGCAGATCGGCGATGCCGGCCACGCGCGAGCTGATCTGCTCGCTGCACTCGAACGGGTACGCGATCAGGTACAAGAACGCGTCGGTGAGCGCCTGGAGCTGGGTCGACGAGGTCTCGACCTGGAGCCCGCCGAACTGGGTCACGACCTGGCCCGGCAGCGCGATCGGCTGCTTGATCGCGCCGGCGTCGATCTGGCCGTAGGTGGCGAAGGCCTCGGTCGTGGCCGGGGTCCACACCGGCAGCGCCACCTCGGCGGCGTCGGCGCCGGCCGACGAGGTCGCGACCAGCTGGAACCGCGCGGTGCCGGCCATCACGGCCGCGGCCGGGAACCGCACCTCGGCGCGGTCGTTGGCGGGCACGGTCACGCGCCGGCCGGCGCCGGCGGTGAGCGTGGCGTTCGACGCGCGCACCGCGACGTCGACCGCGAGCGGCGCGTCGGTCTGGTTCTGCACCACGACCGGCAGCTCGAACTTGTCGCCGAAGTTGAGGAACCGCGGCGGCGACGGCCGCACCATCACCGGCAGCCGCGCCGTCAGCGCGCCTCGCCCTTGCCGAACTGGCGCTCGCCCGCGACCGCGATCGCGATCAGCCGGTAGCGCGTCAGGTTGTCGGGCAGGGTCAGCGCGAGCGTGGCGGTGCCGTCGGCGCCGGTCTTGACCTCGGGCGCGAACGCCGCGAGCGGGTTCAGGTTCGTGCGCACGGCGATCGGGCTGTTGGCGGCGGCCGCGGCGTTGGCGTCCTTGCCGCCGATCACCTTGGGTGACGGCTTGCCGTCGGGCGGCGGCGGCGGCGCCGGCGGCGGTGGCGGCATCCCGCCGGCCATGTCGGCCTCGGCGGCCTCGGGCGCGGTGGTCGTCGCCGTGACGCGGCCGCCACCGCCCGGCCCCTGGCCCTGCTGGGCCAGCCCGGTGACGTCGGGCTGCGCCAGCTTCACGAACGAGCGCAGGCGGTGGTCGGTCGCGCCCAGGTCGCGCTGCTGATAGAAGGTGTCGATCGGGTTGGCGAACTGGTAGCCGGTGAGCGACAGCACGGCCTCGTCGACGGCGATCACCGCGACCTCGGCGCCGCTGACCGGCTTGCCGGCCGCGTCCTTGACCGTGACGCCGAGCGAGGTCTTGGCGCCGGGCGCCAGCTTGTCGGTCGGCGGCGTGATCGTGACCGCCAGCGTGCGGTGCCGCGGCGGGACCGCGAGGTTGATCGTGCCGACGCCGTAGGCCGGGCGCTTGGGCAGCGTGGCGTCGGGCTGGCCGTCGTCGCCGACCCGGGCGCTCATGCCGACCAGGTCGACCTGGACGTACAGGTTGGGCGTGTAGCCGTCGGTGATCGGCACCGTGACCTTGTGGGTCGGCCCGGTCATCGTGAAGCGCGACGACGAGACGATGCCCGAGCGGCGCACGCTGAGCACGCCCTCGGCCGGGTAGAACGGCGCCTGGATCAGCAGCTCGGCGGTGTCGCCGGGCTGGTACTCCTTGGCGTTGGGGATGAGCGTGACCTGCTCCTCCTCGACGTCGCGGGCCGGCGGGGTCTTGCCGCCCGAGACCCAGACCGTCAGCTCGGTGCGGTTCTTGCGGCCGCGGTCGTCGGTGACGACGCCGGTGATGCGGTACTGCCCGCCCTCGGGCGTCGTGAACGAGCACAGGCCGGCGGCGGCGGCCGAGGTCAGCGCGCACGCCTGCACGTCCTCCTCGGTCTCGACGTACCTGCCCTTGTCGTACTTCCAGTCGAGGCGGACCGCCTGCAGCTCGATCGGCCGGCCGAGCACGGCCTGGCCGTCGAGGTCGACGTCGATCGCCTCGACCTCGATCGGCTGGCCCTTGTCGACGTACGGCCGCTTGCTGCGCAGGCCGACGTAGTGGACCGCCGGGTGGATCAAGAGCGTCGTGGCCGCGTTCCACGCCTGGCGGTTGACGTCGGTCACCGACGCGTTGGCGCTGACCGTCATCGGGGTCGGCGGGTTGACGCCGAGGAAGTCGAGGTGCAGCACGTGGGCGCCGGTGGCGTCGGTCTTGCCCTGGTGGTTCCAGCTCTGCGGCGCCTGGTAGCTCGGACCTTCGTCCCACCAGCGCCGGCCCCAGCCCCACCACGGCACCCACTTGCCGAACGTGAAGTCGTCGCGGTTGGGCGGCGTGAACGTGGTCTCGGTCGCGGTCAGGGACCAGTTGACGTCGGCGCCGGCGAGGCCGCCGCCGGCGAAGTAGCTCGCCTGCACCGTCACGTCGGCGCTGCCGCCGATCACCTTGATCGCGTCGTCGGCCTTGGCGCTGACCTCGTACTCGGGCCGCCGGAACTCCTGGATCTGGAAGCCGTGGTAGCCCGAGCCCGACAGCCGGCCCTTGGCCTCGAGCTGGATCGACGCGTAGCCGAGGTTGGGCGTGCCCGGCAGCTTGAACATCAGATCGAAGCCGCCCAGCGCGCTGACCTTGACCGTGCCCTTGGTCAGCTCGTTGCCGATCGGATCGATCACCTTGTAGCTGACCGACGACACCAGCCCGGCGATGCCGGCGACGTCGCCGCCCTCGCGGCCCTGGTGCACGCGCAGCCAGCCCTTGACCCGCACCTCCTCGCCTGGCCGGTACATCTGGCGGTCGTCGGTGATGTGCCAGAGCAGCTGATCGTCGACGTCGCGCTTGCGCCACTGCGGCTCGTCGCCCCACCAGCCGTAGCCGTCGGGCACGAACGCCACGTCGTCGCCCTTCTTGGCGACCAGCATGCCCGGGCCCGTCAGGCCGCGCGCCGACAGCGCCATCACGGCCGTGCCGTCGTCGCCGGACCTGGCCGCGATGCCCCACGGCTCGATCGACAGCGCCGCGTCGGCGACCGGCGCGCCGTCGCCGAGCCGGTTGACCCACGCGTGCAGCTCGCCGGCGTCGACCGCCGCGTCGACGCCCAGCCGGGTCGACTGCGCCCAGGTGATCAGCCGCGGCGGATCGTAGCGCTCGCGCCACGGCGACGGCTCGATCACCGCGATGACGTGGCCGAGGCCGCCCTTGAGCGCGGGCGCCAGCTCGACGTGGGTCTCGGTCAGCTCGTCGTCGGCGCCGCCGACCTTGATGACCTGATCGAACACCTTCTTGCCGGGCAGCGTCGGCTTCTTGCGCTGCCACTGGTTGTTCATGTACTTGCCGAACGCGGCGTAGTCCGACGGCGCGACCGCGTAGAGCGCGACCTTGAGCCCGTCGTAGTTGGTCGTGAACACGTCGAGCGTCGGCGCGCGCGCGCGGGATCGAGCACGACCAGGCCCGACGGGCCGTAGAAGTTCAGGTAGGCCTTGCCGGTCTTCCACCGCAGCTCGGCGTCCTTGCCCAGCGTCTGCCCGAAGCGGTCGAGCACGCCGCCCGACACCACGGTCTGGTACGCGGTCTGGCCGGCGGTGAGGCCCTGGACCATGACGTAGTTGCCGTTGGCGGTCACCGCCGCGCGCGCGATCGCCGGCGTCGTCACGACCTGCGCCGCGTCGAAGCGATCGACCTCGAGCGGGTTGTTGAACTCGATCTGGAACGGCGCGCCCGGCGGGCACTCGCCCCAGCCGCACTCGGCGCGCACGATCTTGAGCGGCGGGTACGTGTCGAAGCTGAAGGCCTGGCGATCGGTGGTGCGGTTGGGGCCCTCGGCCGACGGCGTGCCCGGGCCGACCGTGACCTCGACGTGGGTGTCCTTGGGGAACGGCTCGGTGGCCGCGAACGCCAGCCAGCGGCCGTCCTGCTCGGCGGCCTTGGTCGAGTCGACCAGGCTCTTGACGACCTCGTGCGTGGCGATCTCGGCGTCGGTCAGCAGCCGCGTGGCGTAGGTCTTGCCCGCGCCCTTGACCGTGATCGTCGCCAGCACCGCGGCCGGATCGATCTGCTGATCGAAGCGCACGAACATCGGCGCGTCGAGGCGCTGGGGCCCACCGCCCGGCCAGCTGGCCTCGACCCGCGGCGTCGGCGTCGTGAACGTGAACCGCTTGGCGTCGGCCAGCACGTTGCCGGTGGCGCTCTTCGTGCCCTTGGCGACCGCGACCGTGTAGGTCGTCGCCTGCGGGAACCGGACCGTCGGATCGAACACGATCGTCTTCGTGCCGAGCCAGCGCCAGCGCCCCGGCGGCGTCGGCGACAGCGTCACCGGCACCACCGCCGCCGCGTCGTCCTGCGAGGTCACCGCGACCATCGGCTGCGAGAACGTGAGCTGCAGCTGCGGCGCGACCGGCACGTCACCCTCGGGCGCCCACCGCACGAGCGTCAGCGGCTTGCCGGCGTCGTTGGTCGCCGGCGGCGGCCCCGCCTGCGGGTTCGGCACCGGGAACGTGCCCTTGATCGTCTTGCCGGTCCGCGGCGGCGGCTGCGACCGGTCGCGCAGCGCGAACGCCTGCGTGTCGTCGGGCTTGGCGCCGACCGGCGCGACCCGATCGAGGATCGCCTTGGCCGCGGCGTCATCGAGCTGCTGCGTCGGCGGGAGCTGCGATCGGTCGGCGGCCGGCGCCCCGGCCCGGCCATCGGACAGCCGCATCGTCAAGCCCGGCTTGTCGTCCTGGACCAGGGGCTGACCACCGGGCGTGACGACGCCCGAGCCGCCGCCGGTGGGCGGGCGCGACCCGGCCTTGGGGCCGCACGAGACCGAGACGAACGAGATCACCGTCGCGAGCGCGACGGAGCGGATCGTGATGCTGCGTTTCACGGGGGGAGCTCCTGGAGGTCGCGCATAGCAACGCACCGCGCCGACCTTCGGCCTGACGGTGGCCCCCCGCGTCATGGGCGTCAACCGATCCATCCCCGTGAACGCCCGCGGCGGTGTCGCAGCCAAGGGCGTCGATGGGCGCGGTGTCGCCGACGGCTCCGGCCCCGACGTCGACCTCCGATGCCGACTTGGTCTCCGACGCCGACCCCGATACCGACGCCGATCCCGATCCCGATCCCGATCCCGCCCCCGATCGCGACGCCGACCCCGACCCCGATCCCGATCCCGATCCCGATCCCGCCCCCGATCGCGACGCCGACCCCGATCCCGATCCCGACCCCGATCCCGACGCTGATCGCGACTCCGGATTCACCTCACCGGAGGATCACTGCGGCGCGGGCGCCGGCGCCGCGGCCTCCGCCGCAGCCTTGTCCGCCGCAGCCTTGTCCGCGGCAGCCTTGTCCGCCGCCGCCTGGTCCGCGGCAGCCTTGTCCGCCGCAGCCTTGTCCGCGGTCGCCTTGTCGGCGTCCGCCGCAGCCTTGTCCGCGATCGCCTTCTCCGCCGCGGCCTTCTTCTCCAGGTCCGCGGCCTCGCGCCACGAGCCCTTGTACCCGGGCGCGTTCTTGCCGATGACCTTGACGCTCTGGATCTTGCGCGGCAGCCACGTGTCGATCTTGCCGGCGTACCAGCTCGCGCCGAGCACCAGGAGCACGACCAACGCGGCCCACAGCTTCCAGCGGCTCTTCTTGTCGGCGTACGGATCCTCGAGGGATCGGGTCGATCCCTTCGGCAGCACCGACAGCGCGGTCATCGACGCGCCGAAGGCGACGTTGACCCGGGCCTTGACGTTCACGGCCCAGCCGTTGGCGTCGAGGATCGGCCCCAGGTTGCGCTGGCGCAGCTTCATCCACGCCAGCAGCATCGACGGACCCGAGATCGCGAGCAGCAGCGCGGCGACGCCGAGCGGCGCCCAGACACCCATCTTGACCAGCATCGCGATCAGCCCGCCGACCGCGCCCGCGACCGCGGCGATGGCGAGGCTGAGGATCGCGATGACGCCGAGGTCGAGCTTCTTCTTCTCGGGCGGCGCCGCGGCCGCGTCCTTGGGCTTGTCGACGGCGGCGACCGCGGCCGCGGCGGCGTCGATCTTGCCCGAGCTCCTGGTGTCGGCGTCGGCGGCGCGCTTGTTGATCTGGTCCTCGATCAGGCGGACCAGCTTCTTGTAGGGCGCGAAGAACGCCTGGCGGACGCTGATCGGGTTGGCGACCAGCTTCGTCACCGTCGCGTCCCAGTCCTTGCCGTCGCGATCGTAGAAGATGCCGTTGCGGCCGACGAACACGTTGTCGGCGTCGCCGTTGGTCAGGGCCGCGGCGATCGTCCGGGTGGCACCGGCGCGCTTGAGGTCGCAGTACGCGAGGTACGCCGACGACATCCCGGCCAGCGCGCCGTGCTTGCCGGCGTCCGACACTGGCACGGTCAGGCTGAAGGCGCGCCCGTCGAGGTACAACGTGCCGGCCTGGAACACGCCGTCCTTCTTCGAGTAGAAGTCCGAGAAGTTGACGAAGTTGCGCAGGATGCGGCCGAGGTCCCGCTGGAACCGGCACAGCTTCTCGACCGAGGCGATCGCCTCGTAGTCGCCGACCAGGGCCTCGTCGTCCTCGATCAGCTTCGCGATCTTCGCGCGCGCGTCGCCGGTGGCCAGGGCCACGACGCGGGGCTGGTCGAGCTTGGCCGCGCCGGTACCGGGCTTGGCGCTGCGCCACGCCTCGAACGGCGCCAGCTTGGTCACGACCGCCGCGAAGTCATCCGCGGTGAGCACGTCCCGGGCGCCGACGATGGGCTTGACCGCGACGTCGGCGAAGGTGACCAGCGCGTCGGCCCAGGCCGGGTTGACGCCGGCGCGCAGCGCGAGCGGCTTGCCCGGCTCGATCTTGGTCAGCGGCAGGCGGGCGATGTCATCGGCGCCGCGGGTGAGCTCCTTGGCCCCGAGCGCGGTGAAGTCGGCCTCCTGGCCGTTGAGCCCGGCGACCGCGCGGCCGTCGAACGCGGCCAGGGCCGCGCGCGCGAAGTAGTCCTCGATCTTGGCCTTGACCGCGGCCAACGCGTCGGCCGCGGCGGCGCTGTCCGCGCCCAGCGTCGCGGCCGCCTCGGCGCCCTTGTGCCACGCGGCGGCGGCCTCGACGTCGGCGAAGAACGCGTCGACCTTGGCCTGATCGACGCCGGGCTTGCCGCTGCGGTCGGTGACCCCGCCGACCGCGGCGACGGCCTCCTCGATCGCGAGCTTGGTGTCGGCGTCGGCCCCGGCGGTCTCCGGGATCACGATGCCGTCGCCGTTGAGCGTGGTGTCGCTGAACTTCTTGACCGCGTCGACCACGTCGGCGACGGCGATCGTCGCGGCGCTGGCCTTGCCGGCGTCGGCGAGGATGCGCTTGGCGGCGGCGAGGACCGCCGCGTCCTTGATCGCGGTCAGCGCCACCGCGTCGCTCGACTTGAGGACGTCGTCGGCGCTCTTCCAGGTGGCGCCGACCCAGGCGACCGCCTCGAGCACGTCGGGCACGCGCACCCGCCCGTCCTTGTCGCCGTCGAGCAGATCCATCGTCGCCGGGTCGATCGCGACGTCGCGCGTCGGCATCGCCAGCGCGACCCACAGCTTCTGATCGAGCTCGGGCAAGGCCAGGAGATCGGCGCCGGTGCGGATCGCGACCTGATCGACGCCGCCGGCGCGGAAGAAGTGCCACGTGTGTGCCATGGAGCGCAGGCTAGGCGATCACGGAGGCCAGGAGTAGGGGGCCGGGGCAACGGCCGGGGCGCGCCGGGATAGCGACCGCGGTCCAGATGTCGGGCCGCGTACACCGGAGCGCCGCGATGATCGCGGCCACGCCTTGCGCCCCGGCCGCGGATCGTCGACGGTCTGGGCGGTGGCGACGACCCGCTGTCCCGACTGTCACGCCTCGCTCGTCGTACCCGAGGACCCCACCGCCACGACCATGCGGTGCGGGTACTGCGGGGCGACCGTGGCCCTGGCCGACGCCGAGGCTCGACGCCGGCACGCGCTCGAGCTCGAGCGCGAGGCCCGGCTGCGCGAGCAGGCCCACATCGCCGACGCCCGCGCGGCCCGGCGCGAGGCCCGCGAGGCCGAGGAGCGGATCGAGGAGAAGCGCGAGCGCCGGCGCGGCCGCTGGGGCGCCCGGATCATGACGCTCTTCGCGGTGCTGGCGGCGCCGACGATCATCGCCGTCACCGTGTTCGACCTGCCGGCCCGGCTGGGTTTCGGCGCGTCGGGCGCCGATCGGCTCAAGCAGGTGACCGCGCAGCTCGTGGCCACCGGCTGCACCGTGCTCGCGCCGGTCCGCTCGACCTACGCCACGGGCACGGTGTCGACGCTGGTCGCGGTCGACGGCGGGTGCGTGCGCATCCTCGCCGCCGGCGCCGGCGATCACCGCACGCTCGGGCTGCGGCTGTTCGGCTCCGACGGCCGCCAGATCGCCAAGGCCACCGACGCCCTCGATCCCCAGCTCGCGTACTGCCCGGCCGTGGCGGAGACCCTGCGCTACGAGATCGTCGTCGGCCCGGCGGCGAAGGGGCGGCTGAGCCACACGGTGCTGCGCTGCCCCGCGCCGCCCGCGAAGCCGGGCACGCGGTGACCGCGGCCCGTCGCCCCGCCGGCTGGATCGCGCCGGGGCCGGCGCCGGCCGGCGCCCGCGGTCGGCCCGAGCTGGCGCCCGGCCCCGATGAGGATCTGTCGTATCTGGCCGGCGACTGGCGCCTGTTCCAGAAGCGCACCGGCCACCGCTGGAGCCTCGACGATCTGATGACGGCGTGGGTGGCGACGCGCGGGCGCGACCCCGCCGCGGCGGTGCGCGCGCTCGACCTCGGCTGTGGCCAGGCCAGCGTGCTGTTGCTGGTGGCGTGGCGGCTGCCCCGCGCCGACGTCACCGGCGTCGAGGCCCAGGCCGATCGCGCGGCCCTGGGCCGACGCTCGATCGCCTACGACGGCGTCGATGCTCGGTGCCGGATCGTCGACGGCGACCTCCGGACCGACGCGGCGGCGCTGGGCGGCGGCTTCGACCTCGTGACGGGGACCCCGCCGTACTTCCCGCGCGGCACCGGCGTCGAGTCGGCCAAGCCCCACGCGGCGCCGTGTCGGTTCGAGCTGCGCGGCGGCGTCGAGGACTACCTCGCGGCCGCGGCCGCCGCGGTGGCGCCGGCCGGTGCGGTCGTCGTGTGCACGTCGACCCTCGAGCGCGCGCGCGTCACCGCCGGCGCGGCCGCGGCCGGGCTGCACGTCCACGCGCACTGGGAGATCGTGCCGCGCACCGACAAGCCGCCGCTGGTGGCGATCGACGTCCTCGGCTCCGCCGCGGGCGACCGCGCCGACCACACGTTGACCGTGCGCGATCGCGCCGGCGCGTGGACGCCCGAGTTTCGCGCCGTCCGGGTCGCGATGGGCATGCCCGACACGCCACCTGGAGCCCGACCATGAGTCCCACGAGGAGTCCCGCCATGATGAACCAGCAGATCGTCCTCGCCTCGCGCCCGACCGGCGCCCCCACCGTCGACAACTTCGCCGTGGTCGAGCAGCCCGTGGCGGACCTCGCCGACGGCCACGTGCTGGTGCAGCACAGCTACCTGAGCCTCGACCCGTACATGCGCGGCCGGATGAACGACGGCAAGAGCTACGCCGCGCCCCAGCCGCTGGGCGAGGTGATGATCGGCGGCACGGTCGGCGAGGTCGTGGCGTCGCGCGCGGCCGGGTTCGCCGCCGGCGATCACGTCGTCGGCATGGGCGGCTGGCAGCGCTACTTCGCAGGTGAGCCGCACCGCGCGATGTTGCGCAAGGTCGACACCAGCCGCGTGCCGCTGCGCGCGTACCTGGGCCCGGTCGGCATGCCCGGCGTGACGGCGTGGTACGGCCTCGACCGGATCATCGCGCCCACGCCAGGCCAGACCGTGGTCGTCAGCTCGGCCGCCGGCGCGGTCGGCGGCGTCGTCGGGCAGCTCGCCAAGCGCCGCGGCGCCCGCGCGGTCGGCATCGCCGGCGGCCCTGCCAAGTGCGCCTACGTGGTCGACGAGCTCGGCTTCGACGCGTGCGTCGACTACAAGGCCCACCCGGACCTGCGGGGGCTGATCGGCGCGCTCAAGGCGGCGTGCCCCGACGGCATCGACGGCGACTTCGAGAACGTCGGCGGCCTGATCCTCGACGCGATCATGGCGCGGATGAACCCGTTCGGGCGGATCGCGCTGTGCGGCATGATCGCGGGCTACGACGGCGCGCCGATCCCGATGGCGGCGCCGCAGCTGCTGCTCGTGTCGCGCCTGCGCATCGAGGGCTTCATCGTCAGCGAGCACATGGACGCGTGGCCGCCGGCGCTGGCCGAGCTCGGCGGCGCGGTCGCCGACGGCACGCTGCGCTACCGCGAGACGATCGCCGACGGCCTGGCCAGCGCGCCGGCCGCGTTCGTCGGCATGCTCAAGGGCGCGCACGTCGGCAAGCAGCTGGTCCAGATCGGGTGATCGCGGGCGCCGATGCGCTACCGTGGGCGCATGCGAAGCTGGTGGTTCATCGGCGCGGCGCTCGTCGCCGCTTGTGGCAGTGACCGACGTGGGCCGACCGACCGCGCGGTCTGCGCGAAGCTCACGACGCTGTGCGCGGCGCACGGCGAGGTCGAGTGCCTGACCGCGACCGACTGGCGCGACATGGCGCGCGACCTCGGGGCCAAGCCGGTCGAGAAGTTCCGCACGTGCGTCGTGGCGGCGACCGACTGCCCGCTCCTGGCCGCGTGCCTGGTCGAGCTGGGGGCCGACGCGATCCGCAAGCTCGACGCGAACCAGCGCAAGAAGCTCGGGTTCGACGACGACCAGCCGATCGAGCCGATCGATCCGTCGCCGGATCGGCCGGTGCCGACGCCGACGCCGCTGGCCCCGACGCCGGTGGTCCCGGCCCCCGCGGACGACGCCGGATCGACGCCGACGCCGGTGGCCCCGACGCCCACCGACGGCGACGCCGGGCCGACGCCGGTGGTGCCCGTGACCGACACCCCGCCGCCGCCCGGCGACGGGCGCCCGGCGGTGAAGTTCGACGCCGTCACGCTGCGGCTCGCGCCGTCCGCGTTCGGCCACGAGCTGTCGGTGTCGATCGAGCTGACCGTCACCGGCCCGATGCCGCACGTCGCGCCCCACGTCACGGTCGAGGCCGCCTGCGACGGCCACACCGACACCACCGACGCGTTCTTCATGAGCCTGAGCCGCGCCGAGGTCGGCGACCGCCGCACCGACACGGTCAAGCTGTTCCAGGGCGCGGACCTCCGGACCGCGCCCGCACAGTGCGAGGTGGTGCTGGGCATGTCCCAGGGGCCGACGGCGCCGGCCCGCTACTGCCTGCAGGGCGGCGCCACCAGCCCCGGCGCCTGTCCGCCCCCGGCGCCCTGACCGCGACGCGACCGCCGGTCGCAGGTGCGCGCGGGCGCGAACGTCGCTAGGGTGTGGCCATGCGCTTCGCCTCGATCGCCACGCTCGTGCTCGCCCTCGCGCTCCCCGCTGTTGGCTGCGACAAGGATCCCGGGACCCCGCCCGGCGCCACCGCCCCCGGGACCCCGACCGGCGCCGTCGACGACGCCACCGCCGCCAAGCAGTTCATCGCCGGCGGCGCGACGGTGATCGACGTGCGCGAGCAGGACGAGTGGGACGAGGGCCACATGCCCACGGCCAAGCTCTACCCGGTCGGCTCGATCGACCAGCACGTCGACGAGATCGCCCAGCTCGCCGGCGGCAAGGACAAGCCCGTGGTCGTCTACTGCAAGTCCGGCGGCCGCGCCAGCAAGGCCAAGCAGGTGCTCGAGGCCGCGGGCTTCACGCGCGTCATCAACGGCGGCGGCTTCCGCAAGCTCGCGTCGCCCTGAGCCTCAGCGGGTTCGTCACCGAACCCAGGCCGGTGCAGGGGGACTCGGAGATTGGTGACTTCGTTCCGGACCAGGTCGGCGCCTCGACGGGCACGCCCCGACGGGCCCCACCCACGACCACCCACGACGCGAGACTCCCGGCGCGTGGACCGGTGCTCGACCAGAAAGAAGGTACGAGCTCCGAGTCTCGGCGCCGTGCCTTAGTACCGCGCGGCGGCGGCCGGCGCGGGGCCGGGCCGCGCGGCGGTCCACGATCAGCGCCCTCGAACTCGTCGAACACCGCGCGATCGATCCGCGCGGTGCGGACCGTGCGATCGGGGTGCTCCTTGGGCGCGCGCGCCGCGGTGCGCTCGAAGTGCTCGACGGCCGCGCCGCTGATCTCGAACCGGGTCTCGCGCGGCAGCACGCGGATCGAACCGATCTCGGCCTTGGTGATGCCGCCGCGGGTGCAGATCACGGGGATCAGCCAGCGCGGATCGGCGTTGCGCAGGCGGCCGACGTCGATCCGGAACCACACCGGCGGACCGCCGGCGCCGGCGCGCGGCACGAACGCCGGACGCTCGCGCTGGTTGGGCCGCTGCTTGGCCGCCGGCGGGGCGATCACCGATAGCTCCTCGGGCGCCGGCAACCGCGCCCGGTGCCAGCGCACCAGCACCGTCGCCAGATCCAGCGCGCTGCGCTCGGCGGCCAGGGCCGCGGCGGCGGCCCGCTCGTCGTCGGAGGCGTCGCCAACCATCGCCTGGAGCTCGGCCAGGAGCCGCGTGCCGTCGCCGGCGCGGATCTGATCGGCGGTCGGCGGCGTGACCCAGCGCGGGCGCACGCCGGCGGTCGAGAACATGCGCGTGGCGTGGCTGCGCGCCGGCACCGGCACCAGCACGATCGCCTGGCCCTTCTTGCCGGCGCGGCCGGTGCGGCCGCTGCGGTGCAGGAGCACCTGGCCGTTCTGCGGCAGGTCGGCGTGGACCACCAGCCCGAGGTCGGGCAGGTCGAGCCCGCGCGCCGCCACGTCGGTGGCGATGCACACCCGGGCGCGCCCGTCGCGCAGCGACTGCAGCGCGCGCGTGCGCTCGGCCTGGGACAGCTCGCCCGACAGCGCCACGACCGCGAAGCCGCGCTCGTTGAGGTTCGCGGCCAGGTGGGTGACGCCGTCGCGGGTCGCACAGAACACCAGCGCGCCGCCGGCGTCGACGAACCTCAGCACGTTGACCACCGCCAGCTCGCGCTCGCGCGGCGAGATCAGCATCGCCTGGTAGTCGATGTCGACGTGGGGCTCGCGCTCGTCGACGGTGGCGATCCGCGCCGCGTCCTTCTGGTAGCGCTTGGCCAGCGCCTGGATCTCGCGCGGCAGGGTCGCCGAGAACAACAGCGTCCGGCGCGTGGCCGGGGTCAGGTCGAGCAGCGCCTCGATGTCCTCGCGGAACCCGAGATCGAGCATCTCGTCGGCCTCATCGAGGACGACCGCCTTGACCTCGCCGAACGTGACGTTGCCGCGATCGACGTGATCGCGCAGGCGCCCGGGCGTGCCGACGACGATGTGCGCGCCCTCGCGCAGCAGGTAGGCCTCGCGCCGAGGATCCATGCCGCCGACGCACGAGACGATGCGCGCGCCGGTGTTGGCGTAGAGCCACACCAGCTCGCGCTGCACCTGCAGCGCCAGCTCGCGGGTCGGCGCGATCACCAGCGCCTGCACCGGGCCCTGGGCGAACTTCGTCGCCTCGCCCAGCAGCGTGCTCGCGAGGGCCAGGCCGAACGCCACGGTCTTGCCGGAGCCCGTCTGCGCCGACACCAGGAGATCGCGCTCGCGCGCCTCGGGATCGAGGATCGCGGCCTGCACCGGGGTCGGCGCAGCGTAGGCCCTTGCGGTGAGCGCGGCCTGGAGCCCTGGGTGGGCCTGGGTGAACGGCATGCCGCCCTGTAGCCGTCCCCGACGGGGGACACAAGGTGAGAACTTGGCTATCGACAGCTGTATGTCGGTTGGTGTACGCAGTGTCGGATGTCCCGAACCACGTTCGTCGTGACCGCTGCGGTGTCTCTCGCGATCGCCTTCGCCGCGGCCTGTGCCGACGCAGCCGATCCGGTCCCAGGGGGGGCAGCCCACGGGCCCTGCGCGCACTGACGTCCGTTCACCCGGCGCGGCGGTTCGCCACACCACCAGCAACTGGCGGCGCCTCGCCACCACGCCCAGACGATCGTGCACCCCAGGCGCCCGGCTGGTCGCGCCTACGGGCCGGCGGGACCGAGGACGAGAACGCGACGGTCTACCTCGACAACTGCGCCCGCTGGGTCGAGGTCGCGACGGTCCGGACCGACGGCGACGGCTCGCCACGCTGCCGTCAGCTCGGCCTGCCGCCGGCGAGTACGAGGTCCGCCGCGCCCGCGGCGACCAGCCACCACGCTCACCTTGGGTGCCGCGGGCACCCACGTCGCGGTCACCGACATCGACGGCACGATGACGACGAGCGACACCGAGCTGTTCGCGCAGCTCTTCGACGGCAGCTACGTCCCGACCGCGTACCCGTCGGCGGTGGCGCTGACCAAGGCCCACGCCGAGCGCGGCCACGTCGTCGTGTACCTGACCGGCCGGCCGGCGTGGCTCCTGCCGATGACCCGCGCCTGGCTGACCCGGCTCGGCTTCGCGCCCGGCCCGATCCACACCGCCGACTCCAACGCCGACATCCCCGCGGTGGGCCAAGGCCGGTGGCTGACGACGAGGCCACGGCGCCGCCTGACCTGGCCTACGGCAACGCCACGACCGACATCACGGCTACCGAGGCCGGCATCCCGGTCGGCAAGCAGTGGATCATCGGCACAACGCCGGCGCGGGCACCAACCCCGACGGGCCGCGCGCCGCCACCCCCGCCCGCTCCCCACTGAGTTCAGAGGGTGCCGACCTCCCAGGGCACCCCGATGAGGGCCCCCACCAGACGCGAACCCCGGCGCGTTGACCGGCACGACCGAAAAAGTTACCAAGTCTGTTCGAGTTCCAAGGGTCGCCCCCCCAGGGCAAGCCCCGATGAGGGCCCCCACCCAGGACGCGAACCGGCGCGTCGACCGGCACGACCGAAAAGTTACCAAGCTCTGTTCTGAGTTTACCCCAGGGGCAAGCCCCGATGAGGGCCCCTACCCAGGACGCGAAACCCGGCGCGTCGACCGCACGACCGAAAAAGTTACCAAGTCTGTTCTGACAAGGGTCCTCCCATGGGCAAGCCCCGATGAGGGCCCCCACCCAGGACGCGAAACTCCCGGCGCGTCGACCGGTGCACGACCGAAAAAGTTACCAAGCTCTGTTCTGAGTTTCAGAGGGTTCGTCGCCGAACCCTCCCCCATCGGGGGCAAGCCCCGATGAGGGCCCCCACCCAGGACGCCAAACCCCGGCGCGTCGACCGGTGCACGACCGAAAAAGTTACCAAGCTCTGTTCTGAGTTTCAGAGGGTTCGTCGCCGAACCCTCCCCCATCGGGGGCAAGCCCCGATGAGGGCCCCCACCCAGGACGCGAAACTCCCGGCGCGTCGACCGGTGCACGACCGAAAAAGTTACCAAGCTCTGTTCTGAGTTTCAGAGGGTTCGTCGCCGAACCCTCCCCCATCGGGGGCAAGCCCCGATGAGGGCCCCCACCCAGGACGCGAAACTCCCGGCGCGTCGACCGGTGCACGACCGAAAAAGTTACCAAGCTCTGACCTGAGTTTCAGAGGGCCTGTCGCCACGCCCAGGCAGGTACAGGGGGTACTCCGAGGTCCGAGGTCTCATCCAGACCAGGTCGGCGTCTCGGGCGCCAAGGCAAAGCCCTCGAACGCGGCCGCGTTGCGCCGCCGTCGAGCCCTACGGGGTCGCCGCCGGGGGCTGCGCGCCGCCCTTGGGGCAACCGCACGTGACGGTCGTGTACCCCTTGCCGAGCGGGATGCCGAACAGCCACAGGCGCTTGTTCTTGGTGACGACGTCCTTCTTGCACACGTCGCACGGGTCACCGGTCACCGTGCTCCACGAATATCCGATTCTCATGGCCGCAGCCTATCACTCGGCCGTCTCGGTCCTCCCGCGTCGGGCCTGCAGACTGTGGCAGCGCCAGCCTTGACGTGGCCCGCGAATTTCTGTGCGCCGATCGGGCGCGCGGCTCGTTGTCCGGGTGAACCCCAAGGAGACACCCGTGACCCGCACCCGCGCCCTCGCCCTCGCCTTCTCCCTCGCCCTGCTGCCGCTGGCGGCCACCGCCTGCAACCACCCGGCGCCCAGCGTCGTCGTCCGCGCCGGCTCCGGCGATCGCGCCGCCGGGCTCACCGCCACCGGCACCGCCACCATCGGCGTCAGCCCCGACTGCGCCGATCTGACGTTGACGATCAGCCGCGAGGCGCCCGACGCCCGCGACGCGATCGCCCAGGTGCGCGAGCGCCAGACCGCGCTCGTCGCCGCGCTCAAGCAGCTCGGCCTCGCCGACGCCGACGTCACGCTGGCGCACCTCGGCGTCGACCCGGTCTACGACTACACCGCCGGCCGCAGCGTGCTGCGCGGCTACCGCGCCCACACCACGATCACCGCGACCACGCGCGCCTTCGACCAGATCGCGCCGCTGATGGAGACCGCCGCGGACGCGGGCGCGACCGAGATGAGCAGCCGGTTCCGGCGCTCCGATCTCGAGGCGCTCAAGAAGGACGTCCGCGCCAAGGCCATCGCCGCCGCCCGGGCCAAGGCGCAGGAGACCGCCGCCGCGCTCGGCGTCCGGCTCGGCGCCGTCACCGCCGTCGCCGAGGCCAACCAGAGCTTCCTGTTCTCCAACGAGTACTTCCCGTCGAGCGGCGCCGGCGCCGCCGCGCTCGGCGGCGACCTGCAGCCGCTGACGATCGACATCGTCGTGACCTACGACCTGACCTGACCGGTCGGGCGCGCGGACGCGGCGCGCCACCACGGGTCGGGCGCGGCCGGGAAGCCCAACAGCACGTCGACCACGATCGGGCCGACCGCCGACAGTGGCGGCCCCGCGTCGCGAGACATCAGATCAGTCGCCATAGTGGCCCAGAGGGTACGCGACCAGGAGGTCGAGCATCCCCGCGTCGCGGCAGGTGACGGCGACGGCGTGCTTGCTGTCGGGCGTCGCGGTGCAGGCGACGTGCTCGCCGTCGTCGGGGACGCGGTTGCCGCACGGCCCCGGGCGCAGGCCGGTCCCGAACGCGGCGAAGACCTCGGCGCACGCGCGGGCGACCGGCACTCTGAGGCGGACGATGCGCACCGCGCCGTCGCGCTCGATCAGGTCGACGTGGGCGCGGCTGGCGGCGTGCTCGACGACGATCGCGGGCCATCCCTGGCGGGCGGCGGTGCCCGATCCACCGAAGGCGCGGTCACGGATCACCTTGGCGTCCGGCCAAGCCGCCATGACCTCGCGTTCGCCACTGACGCCGGGCACCAGGCCGCGCAGCTCGCTCGGCAGCACAGCCGGATCGAGGCGCGGTCCGCGGCCTGCGCCGCCACCGCTGCTGCCGCACGCGGCGGCTACGACCAGCGCCGCGCAGGCCCACACCGTGGCGATCAGTCCCAGGAGCGCACCGTGGGTCACGAGCCACCCCCAATCGCGGCGGGGCCGGGAGGCTCGATGAACACCAGGGCGAGGTCGAGCTCGGCGGGCAGCGCGGGATCGCTGCTCAGCTCGCGGAAATCTCCGAGGGCGTGTTGCAGGCACTGCTGCAGTACGCCGACGTCGAAGTCGCGGGCCCCGCGGGCATGAAGGACCTCGACGCGCGCGAGGAGACGCGGCGCTTCGTCGTACCGATCGGGGGGTACCCAGTACGTGCGGATTGTGGCGGCGCCGGCCACGCCCGGTGTCGCGGCGTGGAAGCACGCGACCAGCGCGGGCCGATGGTCGAGGAGATAGCCCTTGAACAGGTTGCGCGAGAAGCACCCGCGGTGGAACGCGCCGATCCGGAAGGCGATCGAACCGTGCGGGCTCTCACCGATCCGCTCGTCGTGGGGAGCCAGGGCGAACGTGTCCGCGCAGGGTACGCCGTCGTCGACGAGCCGATCGAGGTACGGGAACGCCACGAACTCGTGGTCGTCGGGGCGGCGATCGGTTGGCGTCCACGTCATCGGCGCATCGACCGTCGCGCCGGTGTCGATCGCGGCATCGCCGCCCGCATCGCGTCCGGGGGATGGCGACGGCGTCGTGCTGCGGTGGCCGTTGCAGCCGAGCACGACGGTGGTCAGCACCGCGAGAGTACTGCGCGTCATGGGCGTCATGATGCTCCGGAGTTCGTCGTCGAGATGTGCGGGCAGGCACAAGCGACGCCATCGCTCGGCGGCCGACCGACCCGCGCGGCGTCGGGGAGCATCACCGCACCGGGCCATCGTCGTCGACCACCAGCTCGCGGTACGCGACCCGGCCAGCCGCGACGGTCAGCTCGACGCCGTCGCGGGTCAGCGATCGACTACCGCGGGCGGCGATCAGGCGCGCCGCGCTCGGGCGCGCGCCGACGATCGGGATGCGCCCCGGGGGTGCGGCGGCCGCGACCGGCACGTCGACGCGGTAGTAGCCGTCCCGATCGGTGGTGGTCTTGACGACGGTGCGCGCGTCGACCCGGACCTCGACGTCGACCCCGGCCACGCCGTCGTGCTTGCCATCGACGACCCGACCGTGGAACACCGCGGCGTCGGCCGCGGCCGTCACGATCGGCACCTCGGCCCGGGCCGCCGCGACCTTGGCGTACGAGGCCTCGACCCGCCGGGCCGTGGCGCGGGCCGCGGCGGCGGTCGCGGGCGCCGACGTCGCGCCGTGCTTGGCGGTGAGCCGACCGGCCTCGCGCGCGGCCTGGCCGGCGCGCGTGCGCTCGACGGTGGCGGCGCGACCGGCCACGGCGCGCAGCGCCAGCTCGGCCCCGGCGAAGGCCGCCGCGGTGACGACGGCGGTCTTGCCCGACCGCGGGGTGACCGGCCCCTCGCCGGTGGTCCCGCCGCCGCCGCCGCCGTCGGGCACGTTCTGCTCGAGCTTGGTGAGTTTCCACATGGCCGGCTCCGTTCAGTCTTTCCGCTGGTACAGGAAGGGCGCCACGACGCGCTGGGAGTCGGCCGCGCCCTCGCACGCCGACTTGCTGAAGAACGACAGGAACACCTGGTTGGGGGCGTCGATCTTGCGCGCGCCGGCGATGGTCAAGCAGCGCGTGGTCTGGTTGGCCGAGGTGTTGTTCATGAACAGGCCCACGGTCAGCGCCGAGACCCCGAACAGCTGCCCGAGCACGGCCGCGGCGGTGCCGGGCAGGATCGCCTCCTTGACCCGATTGCCGGTCATCCGGGTCGTCAGCCCGAAGGCGATCACCGTCGCCAGCACGCGGTCGTAGGCCCGATCGATCTCGATCTGGTTGTCGGCGATCCCGACGTCATCGAGCGAGATCAGCGCCACCGCTGACAGGACGGTGTTGAGCGGCGGGCCGAGCAGGTCGACCCCGACCACGTTGTCGTCGAACAGGATCTGGCCGCTCGCGGCGATCGGCGGCTGGGCGTCGAGGCCATCGCCGCCGGGCTCGACGTCCTTGGCGCCCAGGTACGAGAAGATCTGCAGCCCGAACAGCTCGTTGCTCATGCCGAGATCGACCACCAGGACCGCGACCCCGCCGATGAAGTCGAGCAGGGTCTGCAGCGCCGTGCCCTGGTTGGCCGCGATCGCCTCGGCGTTGACGAGGACGTCCTCGCCGAGCTGGCCGCCGAAGATCTGACCGACGTCGGCCCGGGCGGCCCCGCGCACGGTCAGGTGGTTGTCGACGATCGCCACCTGGCCCACCGCCAGCGCCAGGATCGCGCGGCCGCTGGGGACGACGATCACGTTGTCGGCGATGCGGGCCGACGGCTGGCCGTCCTGGCGCAAGAGCGGCTGCTTCAGGCCGACGTCGAGCGTCACCGCCGGGGGCAGCGCCCGGTACAGCACCACGCCGCCGCGCCAGCCCGGCCGGATCGGCTCCTCGGTCGCGGCGAACGGCGCGTTGTCGATGATGCGGTTGCGCTCGATCACCACCCCGGACGAGCGCAGCGCGAACACGCCGCAGATCGGCTCGGTGTGGCGGCGCCCGTTGCCGACGACGTCGTTGTCGCGCACGGTCAGCTCGTCGACGTCGGCCAGCACGATCGCGCCGGCCGCCGACACGTCGCGCATCGCCAGCGGCACGGCCGGCACCGCCAGGCGCACGCAGCCGTGGATCCGGTTGCGGCTGAGCTCGAGGCCGTGGACCCCGACGATCTCGTCGACGCCGGCCAGGTCGAAGAACCGGACCACGCCGACGCCGGCCCGGCCCATGCGCGTGATGTCGTTGTCGGTGATGCGGACGTCGTAGAGGTCGCCCATCGACACCGGCACCCACTCGTCGCCGTCGTCGTCGGGCGGCGGCGGATCCCAGTCGATCTCGATGCAGCCGGCCTCGTTGATCGTGATGCTGATCCCGGCCAGCCAGCTCCAGTCGTCGGCCCAGTCGGACCACGCGCCGTCGTCGCGGACCTTGCGGCGCACCCAGGCCCAGGACCCGAGCGTGATGCCGTCGCCGTTGCCGCCCTCGACGTGGTTCCTGCGGACCTGCGCGCGCTCGGTGCCGCCGCCGAGCTGGACGCCGCCGAGCGCGGTGCGGGTGTAGGTGACCTGGCCGGCCGCGTTCACGGCCCCGGGCACGGTCGTGTCCTCGACCCGCGCCAGCACCCGGTTGTCGAGGATGGCCACGTCGTCCGCGAACGACAGGATCGTCGGCCACCGGCCGAGGTCCGAGCTGCCGTCGATGACCTTGGCCAGCGGCCCGGCCAGGAGCTCGCAGCCGCGGATCGTGACGTCGACGCCGCCGATCGCGGCGATCGCGCTCCGGCCCAGGACCTCGATCCGCAGCTCCTCGAGCCGGACCCGGGCCAGGCGCCGCTCGAAGCCGGACCAGGCGGCGTCGGCCATGGAGCCGACGTTGGCGCCCTTGGCGGCGTCGAACAGGACGATGCCGAACGCCTCGCCGGCGTCGATCAGGAGGTCGCGCACGATCAGATCGTGCCCGCCGACGACCAGCAGCGTCCACGGCTTGCCCTCGTCGGGGCGCCACCGGGTCCGGGCGCCGCAGCCCTCGATCGTGACGTGCGCGCGCCCGACGATCGTGACGGTCTCGACGTAGGTGCCGGGCAGGACGCAGACCTTGCCGCCGGCCTCGGGCAGCGCGTCGATCGCGGCCTGGATCGACGTGAACCGACCGAAGCTCGACACCTCGTCGCCGACGGTGTGCGTGCAGCACCCGCGCAGGCGCGTCAGCGGCAGGAAGTGCGGCCGGCAGTCGTGGAGCCGGTCGAAGCTGCCGTCGGCGCGCCAGCGCACCAGCGCCAGCGGCGCGAAGAACCGACGGGTGCCGTGGGCGAGGCGCCCGTCCTCGAGGGCCCACGGCACGACCTGGTCGGGCGTCTTGGGCCGCGCCGCGATGATCCAGTGATCGCCGCGCGCGCGGTGGACCCCGGTGATCTCGACCTGCAGGCCGGTCGTGCCCAGCGCCAGCGGCGTGCCGACCACGAACGGGATCGCGGGCGCCGACGCGTGGTCATCGCCGCGGTTCCACACCCGCACGAACACGAAGCCGGGCGCGAGCGCGGCCGCGTCGGCGCGCCCGCTCCACGCCGTCTCGAACCCGGCCGGCAGCGGCGTCAGCGCGTCGAGCACGAACGCGTGCGCGCCAGGGTCGTACCCGGTCGTCACCCGCGCGAGGTGGCCGGTCTCGTCGGCGAGCTTCTCGCCGTTGGACAGGACCGCGCTCCACGGCAGGACCTCGACCACCTGCCCGGCGGACGGCCAGTGCGCCTGGTCGCGCGGATCGGTGGCCAGCGTGATCGTGCGGCGATCGGCGCCGATCGTCGCGCGGTACAGCGGCGCACCGTTGTCGTAGCCCCAGGTCAGGTGGGTCGCGTCGACGAGCTGCACCCGGATGGTCTGGTTCTCGGCGCCCAGGAAGCCGGCCGCGATCGCCGGCGCGCACAGATCGCCGACGGCGCCGGCCGTGTAGGTGACCGTGAGCGCGGCGTCGACCGTGCGCTCGCCGGTGGCGTCGACCACGCCGGCGCCGGCGGCGGCCCAGCCGTCGACGAGCGCCTTCCACGCGGCCGGGCAGTCGGCGCCGGCCGCGCCAGGCGCGACCCGCACGCGCCACATCGTGCGCAGCCGGGTCGAGGTGTCGGGGCCGCCCAGCGCGACCTCGAACAGCTCGCTGTCCTCGACCGCGGTCACCGGCTGCTGCCAGGCCTCGACGTACACCAGATCGGTGCGATCGACCGCCAGCGTCGGCCGGTCGGCGACGGCCTGGCCCAGCCAGTCGCCCTGCAGCGCGAAGGTCGTGGGCGTCGGGTTCCACAGGCGCAGCCCGCCGAGGTAGAGCGTGCCCGCGCCGATGTCGAAGTCGCAGCGGCCGCCGGTCAGGTGGCCGTGGTCGATCGCGAAGCCATCGTCGGGGCTGCCGACCGGGCCGATCACGTCGAGCTGGACCCGGCGGTCGTCCTCGAGGTGGATCCGCTCGGCCTCGTTCCAGTCGTCGTCGACCAGCACCCGGCCGAGCTGCATGCCGACGCTGGCGTAGCGCTTGGTCGGGTCGAATGCGTCGCGGCTCTTCTCTTCGGTCGCCATGGTTCGGTTCCTTCAGGTCTCGCGGATGAACATCGGGGCCAGCCCGAACGGCAGGTACTCTTCGACCTTGCGCGCCAGGCTGTCCTCCTTGATCGGGTTGAGCGAGGCGCTCCACGCCCCCAGCTCGCTGCCGTTCTCGGCGCCGCGGCGCACCGCGTCGGGCGCGGACTCGGCCAGCCAGGCGTAGCCGGGATCGCCGAAGCGCAGCGACGAGAACACCGGGCCGCCGTCCCACGTGGTCGCTCGGAACGGATGGGGCAACCGGCTGCCGGCGGGCGCGGCCGAGAAGCGGAAGCAGCCGGCCTGGGTGTCGGTCACGTCGACCAGCCCGGTGATCAGCGCCTCGGTCGCCTCGAGGCGCTCGACGTCGACCGCGCCGAGCACGGTCACGCGCGCCAGGGTCACCGTGCCCGGCGTCAAGGCGATCGCGGTGCCGCCGGCGACCCGCTGGGCGTCGACGATGGCGTCGGTGACGACGATCGTGTCGATCACGCCGGCGCCGACGGTGGCGACCGCGGCGACGATGCTGTGGTCGATGACCAGCAGGTCGATCTGTCCCTCGACCCGGATCGTCACCGGGTGCAGGGTCGCGCCGTCGACGTCGACGCCGCCGGGATCGAGCGTCACCCCGCGCAGCTCGACCCGGCTCCAGGCCCCGGCCAGCACGATCGCCGCCGGCGCCCGCGCGCCCAGCCACAGGCCGTCGAGGGCCAGCGTGGCCTCGAGCCCCGCCGCTGCGGTCAGCGTCCAGTCGCCGGCCAGGCGCAGGTAGGGGCGGGTGAAGTTGGCGGCCTGGACGATCAGGCGCTCGACGTCGACCGCGTCCGCGGTGACGTCGTAGGTGCCGCTGTCGGGGAGCTCGGTCGCGCCGACCAGGTTCCCGGTCGCGAGGTCCGTCGGGAAGTCGGCGGCGACGATCGTGCCGGCGGCGCCGGTCGCCGCGACGACCACCCGCTCGGGCGCGTCGATCACCGTGGCGCGACGATCGTAGGTGCCAGCGCCGATGGCCCCGCCGAGGCCGTAGGCGTACGCCACGCGGACGTCGTCAGGATCGGCTGGCGCCGCGAGCAGCTTGCCGCGGCCGCGCACCGGATCGACCAGCAGGTCGACGAACGCCGCGGTGGCGGTGAAGCCCGCCAGGTTGGCCGCGCTGACCCGCGCCCGGGCGATCGCCGCCGGGGTCCGCACGTCGACGGCGTCCCCCCACAGCGCGCGCTTGCCGCAGTCGTCGATCAGCGCGACCGCGCGCAGCTCGTCGTAGTTGCCCGGCGCCAGCAACGTCGCCGCGTTGACCGCGACGGCGAGGAAGTCGTGGAGCGCGTCCTCGGTGACGAAGCGCGCGCCGATCGCCGCGGCCAGCTCGGCGACCGCCGCCGCGGCGGTGCCGTGCGCCGCCATCGCCGCGACCACCGCCGCGTCGATCACGTACTCGGCGTGGCCGAGCACCCGGCACGCCATCGGCGCTGGCACCTCCCACGGCTGCGCGCTGCGCCAGTCGTCCCAGGCGTAGGTGGCGTCGCGGTGGCGGGGCATGAACAGCTGCGTGTCGCGGCCCGAGGGATCGAACGTGAACGTCACGCCATCGGCCCGGACGTGCGGGATGACGTCGGTGATCCGGTACGCCGCCAGGCGGAACAGGTGGAAGCTGACCCGCGGGATGTTCCAGCGCCCGTCGTGCCCGCGCGGGCGGCGCAGGTCGGGGGTGTGGGCGAACCCGTCCCAGGGCCCGCCGGCGCGCTCGGCCAGCCGCGGGTGGCGCAGGTCGGCCCAGCCGCGCGCCGGCTCGAGCCGCTCGGCCAGCGGCGGATCGAGGTGGTGGACCGCGCGGGCCAGGCCGCGGAAGCTCTCGACGACCTTCCCGTCCCAGCCGGTGATGTCGGCGATCAGCTCCTCGAGCACCCGTGGCGTGCCCTTGCGGCGGCGGTAGTAGATCGTCTTGGCGACGTCGACCCGCCGCGCCCGCCGGTTGAGCGCGGACACCAGCCGGGTGCCGACGAGGTCGCCCAGGTACGGGACCGCCCAGTCGTCGCACAGATCGATGAAGGCGTCGTCCCAGAGCCGGTCGTGGCTGCGGCGGAGCACGGCCACCTGCTCGCCGATCAGCTCGACCAGGGCCCGCAGCGTGCCGGGGCGTTCGGCGATGCCGTCCTCGTGCCGGTACAGCGACGGGATCCACGCCCACAGCTTCTCGATGTAGTAGCGCTCGAACTGATCGTCCGCGATCGGCGTGTCGGCCATGGTCAGCTCCCCGTCACCGCCGCGGACGCGGCGAGGTCGAAGTACGCGCCGGGGCCGGGCGCCACGCCGTAGTCGAGGAACGCGGCGCCGTTCCAGGTCAGACCCCGCACGCCGGTCACGCCCGGCAGCGACAGCAGCGCGGCGAGCAGCGGGCTGCGCAGCAGCGGCCGGTCGATGCCCAGCACCGCCGGCGTCAGCCAGCCGCCGTCGCCGAACAGCGCCGCGGTCGCGGTCGCGAGCACGGCGGTCGCGACCTGGCGCGGGTCGAGCTCGAGATCGATCGCGAGGGTCGCGACCACCGGCGTCGCGTCGGCGACCGCGATCGGCGTGTCGGGGTCCGACAGCGCGTGCAGGCGGTCCTCGACCGCCGCGCGCACGCCCTCGCCGCCGAGGATCCACACCTTCACGACCGGCCGCTGGCGCACGCCGTCCCACGCCCAGTCGGCCCGGGCGGTCGTCACGCCCGGCGCCAGCCGCGCGGCCACCTCCATGTCGTCGATCGAGATGGCGCGCCCGAGCAACAGCGCCGATCGCGGCGCCAGCTCGCGCAGCGACTCGGCGGGCTCGGCGTCGGCGCCACCGCCGGGCGCCAGCGCGGCCCCGACCGAGGCCAGCCCCGGCGTCGGGCGCGCGAGCTGGCTCACCGAGCCGGCGGGCGGGCTCTTGGCGCCGGCCCCGAACCGGTACGACGCGACCACGTTGCCGCCGCCCGACGGCAGCCGCGCGCCGCGCACGCCGTCGCCGAACGTCACCCAGCTGTCGCCGCGATCGTCCTGGCGCACGACGTAGACCTGCGCCTCGGGGCCCTGGCCGTAGAAGCTGGGCACCTCGGTCCAGGCGAGGCCGTCGACCCACACCCGCAGGCTCGACGCGACGCCGGCCGCGTCGCCGGCGCCCGCCACCGCCTGGTAGGTCAGCGGCGCCTTGGCCAGCTTCCAGCGCTGCATCGCCGCCGCCGCGTCGCCGGAGCCGAGCACCTCGCCGGCGACGGTCTCGCCGCGGACCGCGGTGACGACGTTGCCGTACGCCGCGACCGGCGTGGCCAGGCCCGGCGACCACGACTCGTCGGCGACGAGCGCGATCGCCCCGGCCTCGAGGTCGACGCCGGCCGACACGGCCGCCGTGCGCTGCTCGGCGTCCTTGAACGCCACGCGGCCGGTGGTCGGCGTCGAGTTGACCGGCGCGCGCGCGCCGATGAGATCGAGCGGATCTTGCGGCTCGAGCCAGCGCAGCGACGCCCCGAGCACGGTGCCAGCCGAGGCCAGGCCGAGCCCGATCGTGAAGCCGTCCGGCGCGGCGCTGCCGCCCCACGTCGCGCTGCTCGGCGACGCCTTGCGGTCGGCGCCGTCGAGATCGTCGGCGGTCGTGATCACCGTGTGCAGGGACGTGATCGCCGGGAGGTCCTGCCCCGGGACCACCGAGGTCTGCAGCGGCACCGGGTAGACGCGATCGGGAGCCTGGACGGGGGGCACCGGAACCGGAACGGACAGCGGCGGCACCGGCACGCTCTGCAGCGGGACCGGGAACGTCTGCGGCGGTCCGGTGAAGACGGATGGCGGCGTCGTCACGTGTCCGAAGACCGGCGGCACGATCGGGAACGTGTAGGTCGAGCTCGGGGGGAGGTCGATCGCCGGGAACGGATCGATGCCCAGGCTCACCTTGGGAACGGGGACGGTCTGGCCGCCGACCGTGATCGGCGGCGGCGTGAACGCCACCGGCGGCGGCGCCACCGTGATGGTCTGCGTCGGCACCGCGAGGGTCTCGCCCGGCACGGTGACGCTGCCGCCGTCCATCGCGATCGCCAGGTCGCTGGTCGACGACGCCGGCACCAACGTGAGTTGCTGATCGCTGCGCGCGGTGATCGTGAGCCAGCGAGTCTCGCCCTGGTAGGTGGCGAGGCACCGCTCGGCGACGCGGGCCTCGCGGTAGACGCCGTCGAGGTAGAAGTAGGTCTGCGGCGCCGCGCCGAACGACGGCAGGTCGGCCCCGACCGCGGACGGCGACTTGAGCGACGCGCTGCGGGTCGCCTTGCGCAGCCGCACACCGCTGATCGGCTTGCCCGCGCCCGCGTCGACGGCGCGATCGAGGGTGACCTCGACGACGCGCCGACCGACCCGATCGACGACCCGCTTGACCGCGGCCACCGTCCGCACGTGGGCGTCGCTGGCGGCGGTCGACAGCTCGACCAGCACGACGTCGCCGACCGCGACCCGCGCGGTCGCCGGGGCGAGCAGCAGCTCGGTCACCGACCCGGTGAGCACGGTCGCGGCCGGCGTGGTCACGGCCCACCGGTTGAGCGCCGGATGGATCGTCACCGGCGCGAGCAGCTCGAACACCTGCGGCGGCTGACCGTCGAAGGCGCCCGAGCGGAACCCGGTGCCGGCCGGCAGCGTCACCGGCCGCGCGCCGTCGGCGACCAGCGCCAGCTCGACCTCGGCCGCGACCGCGGGCCGCGGCACGTAGCCGAGCACGCCCAGCAGCCGCCGCAGCGACGGCCGCAGCTTGGCGGTGCGCACGTACGACTCGTCAGCGATGGCCTTGTCGTAGAGCGACAGCAGCTCCCCGACGTACGCCGCCATCTCGAGCCACATCACGCCGTAGTCGTCGGGGGCCCGCGCCCGCCACTCGGCCAGCGCCGCCTGCCAGCGCGCGCGGTCGAGCATCGCGGCGCGCAGCTCGACGAACGACGCCAGCTGGCGCGGCAGGTCGGTCAGGCCGGGCGCGATGTCGAGCGCCGCCGGCGCGGTCGGCTGATCGCACGGACAGGTCATGCGCCTCCCTCCGGTTCGATGCGGACGGTGCCGCGGTCGGGGTGACGGGGATCGCCGAGCACGCGGATCACCTCGTCGGCGCCGGGCTGGTAGTACGGCTCGGCGAACGGCCGCGCCTCGAACCAGCCGCGCCGGGCCAGCTCGAGCTGCTTCACGGCGCGCACGCCCGGCACGCCCTGGATCCACGCCTCGAGCTCGCTGCGGTCGAGCGGCGTCCCGAACGTGAAGCGGTCGGGATCGAAGAACCCGCGCACCGGACGGACCCCGCGGGTGCCCAGCAGCGCCCGCATCACCGCGACGACCACCTGGCCGGGGTACGCGTAGGGCTCGACGCACAGCGTGATCACCAGATCGAGATCGGCGTAGCGCGGCGCGCGCACGTGCAGCTCGCGCCCGGTCATGCGGAAGCGATCCAGGTGCTGCCCCAGCGCGCGCCGTCGGTCGTCCGGCAGCTCGCTGTCGCCGCGCGGATCCGCGGTCGTGAACGCGGTCGACCAGCTCCCGGTCCACCGGAACTGGGTGCCGGCCTGCTGCACCCACGGGAGCCGCGCGGCCGCCTCGTCGAAGTCCGCGGGCCGCACCGCGCGGTAGGTCACCGCTCGGAACTCGTCGGGCGCGTCGCGCTTGGCCTGCGCGATCGTCTCGGCGTCAACGCCGCCGCTGGTCGGCAGCGGGTTGGTCACCTCGACCACGAAGCCGAGCGACGGGTCGAACGCGGTCCACGCGGCCCCGGCGTCGGGGTCGGCGAAGCGCAGCGCGCCGCCGGGCAGGTTGCCGCGGGCGCCGTTGCCGAGCCGGTAGGTCGCACGGACGTATCGCTCCTGCCCGACCGCCGGGTTGCCCTTGGCCGGCACCTGGCCGAACTCGCCGTCGCCGAAGCGCACGGTGGCGCCGGCGCCCGTCAGGTAGTCGTGGTGGACGAACTCGCCGCCCGCGCGCTGGAAGCCGATCGCCCGGTCCCAGGTGCCGTCGTCGAGCGTGAAGTGCCGGTCCTGGGGCGTCGAGCTGTTGGTCCCGATCAACGTCGGCCGGTAGTCCCAGCGCTGGCCCAGCGCGAGCGCCGCCGGCGCGGCCACCTCGTGGACCGCGACCTCGGGCGCCGCCGACCGCGGCGCGGGCCCGAGCCGCACCAGCTCCTGGTCCTCGACGTGCGGCCAGATCGCGTCAGTCGGGACCACCGAGGCTGGCGCCGGGCCCCGGGCCGGCAACGTGTGCAGGAACGTCACCGATCGATCGGCGCCGACGCGCTCGACCGCCTGCGGGAACCCGGTCAGGTTGCCGCCGAGCGAGTACGTCGTGCGGCGGGTGACGCCGGCCGTGACCGGCACCGCGTTGCCCAGCACCGACAGCCACGCGAGATCGAGCTCGAACGGCGTCGGCTCGTCCCAGGTCAGGCGCGTGACCACCGCCTCGGCGCCGAGCGCGGCGCCGAGCGGATCGGCCAGGGCCTCGACCGCGCGCAACGTGACCAGCAGCCGTCGCTCGGGGACGTCGCGCTCGGTCGCCGGCGGCTCGGTCACCAGGAAGACCCGCTCGCCCGGCGCGAACAGGCTCGCGCGGTCGCCGGGCACGAACACCTCCGTGGCCCCGACCGGCAGGCACCCGCCGGGGATCGGCCGATGCGGCGCGTGCGGATCCGGCTCGTCGCCGTCCCAGACGTGGGCCGCGAGCTTGTTGCGCTTGTCGTGGACCCGGTAGGTCGCGCCCGCCAGCGCGAGGTCGAGCGTGCCGACCTCGAAGCCGATCGCGACGCCGTCGCCGCACGCCCACACCGGCATGCCGGCCGGCACCTGCCGCCAGCCCAGCGGCGGATCGTCGAGCGTGTCGGCGACGGTCACCGCCAGCCAGCCGGCGGCGCCCAGGCCGTCGTGCAGGTCGTAGTCGACCAGGCGGACATGGCGCCGCACCGACCGACGCTGGCTGGCGCTGCCGAACTGGGTCTCGCGCGCGACGCGATCCTGGTAGTAGGCCAGCTCGTCGCCCATCGCCGCGATGACCTCGACCATCATCACGCCGACGTCGGCCTCGAGCCGGTCCTTCCAGGTCGGGTGGCGCAGGCTCGCGAACTCGAGCAGCGCCTGGCGCAGGCTGCGGTAGTCGCGCGCCGCAGGATCGATCGTCACGTCGTCGGCGGCCGGCGGCGGGCACGCGTGCGGTGGCGGCGCGCAGTCGACGTCGCGCGGGCACGTCGCCTTCCAGTCGATCTCGATCCGACGGTAGTAGAGGTCGATCTGCGCGCCCCGCAGCTCGAGCCAGGAGCGCCCGAACCCGCCCGGCCGCGCGACCGTCACCCGCAGCACCTCGCGCCCGTCGACGCCCGGCACCGCGACCACGCCGAGCACCGGGATCGACGGCTCGTCCTCGCCGGTGATCACCACGTCGGCGGCGGTCACCACCAGCGGCGGCGTCAGCGCCGACGGATCGTGGAACAGGAACACGTCGAGCGTGACCTGCGACGCGTGCACCGCGACGAAGTCGATGCCGGTGACCGCGGCCTGCGCGTAGAGCGCGTTCTTGCGATCGAGCGGGGCCATTACAGCGCGACCTCCAGGTTGAGGTAGCGGCGCTCCTGGCGGGCCAGCAGCACGTAGCGCAGCTTGACCGTCAGCGTCTCCTCGATCGCCCCGACCTCGGCGTCCTCGACCTTCACCACCGTGCCCAGCCACTGATCGAGCGCCTGCAGGATCGTGACCTTGAGCAGGTTCGCCGCCGCCGGGTTGTTGGGCGCGAACACCATGCGCCGCAGGCCGCACCCGAACTCGGGCATGTTGATGCGCTCGCCGGGGTTGGTGAGCAGCACCTGGCGGATGAGCTGATCGACGTGGCCGGCGTAGCGATCCTCGTCGGACAGCTTGCCCAGGCCGCGGTCGACCGCGACCGGGAAGCGGATGCTGTGGAAGATCTCGCGCATCAGGTCACCTCGAACGTGCCGCTGTTGACGCGGACCGAGGCCACCTGCACCTCGAGCTTGCCCTTGCCGCCGCACTCGCTCGTGACCGCGCTCGAGGCCACGGTGTGCTTGCCCTGCCCGGCCTCGGTCACGACGTCGGCGGTCAGCGTGACGCTCGCGCTCGACGAGTTCTCGAGGCGGGCCTCGTCGCCGTTGTCGTCGAGCGTCAGCGTGATCGCGTCGGTCTTCCACATCTTGATCTTCGGGTCGCCGCCCTGCGGCGCCTGGTTGTCGCCCCAGAAGCACCCGACCCAGATCGGGTACGACGGGTCGCCGCCCTCGAACTCGACCCACACGCCCGCGCCCACCGGCGGCATCGCGAACAGCCCGACCTGGGCGCCGGCGTAGGGCACGCACGGCGCCGCCCACACCTCGAGCGTGTCGAGCACCGCGGGCACGGTGACCTTGAGCCGCCCGCGCTTGCACGCCTGGTCGTCGTTGTCGACGACGGTGCCCCGGTACTTGCCGAAGTACCGGCTCTTCACCCAGTCGAGGAGCTGTGCGGCCAGGTCCGGATCCATGGTCAGGCCTCCCACGCGTTGCGGACGAGCTCGAAGTCCATGACGTGCCCGTCGCCGTCGATCACGTGGCGCACGGACGCGACCACGTAGCCGCCGCTGTGCCGCCGGCCGAGCCCGTCGAGCGCCACCAGGGTGTGGGTCCGGAGCACCGCGCCCAGCGCGCGGGTGCTGGTGCTGCCGCGCGCCCGGATGAACCAGCCGCCCTCGATCAGCGTGGCCTCGGCCCGCGCCTGGAGGTCGCCGACGGCGTCGACCGGCGCCACGACCGCGGTCTGGCGCGCCGGCGCGACGTCGGTCAGGGCCTGGGTGCCCAGGAGCCTCAGCGGCGAGCGCGAGACCTGGCCGTCGATCGTCGCCAGGTCCGCGAGCCCGACCTGCTTGCCGATCGCGGCGCCCGGCCGCTCGACGTCCCACTCGAGCTCGACCTCGGCCAGCACCGGGTTGGCGACGTTGATCGTCATCGTCGCCTCCTGGGCGCCCTCGAGCTGCGGGCGCTTGACGTGGGCCGTCGTCACGCCGGTGGCGTCGGTCGTGAACCAGAACCAGTTGCCGTAGCGGCGCGCCAGCCGCCGCACGAACCGCAGGTCGGTGTCGCGCTGCACCAGCGTGTGCCCGGTCTCAGGGTGGGACGTGGCGATCGCGTCGACGTCGGCGGTCACGCCGTAGCCCGAGAGGATCGTCGTGATCGCGTCGGACACGGTCACGTCGCTCCAGACCTTGGCCTTGACCTCGCGATCGAGCTCGAACGCCTTGTCGCCGCCGCTGACGTCGACCCACGAGTCGTGCGCGCCGTGGCGGAAGCGCAACCGCTGGCCGTGGACCTGGCCCTGGACCAGCACGTGATCGACGTCGCCGACGTGGGTGCCGATCGTCAACTCGGCGCCCGGGCCCAGGCGACCATCGGCGAGCAGCGGGAAGTCGCCGTCGGCCTCCACCAGCTGGAACTGGATGCGGTACGTGGTCGGCTCGCCGATCCGCTCGCACACCTCGACCCGCACCGCGCTCGAGGCGAGATCGCCGGCGTCGGCGCCGGAGGCGAGGATGGCGAGGTTGGCGGTCATCGACGGTGCTTGGGCGCGATCGGGATCTCGTGGGCCTCGGCCAGCGCGTCCGGCAACATCACGTCGGCCAGCTCGCAGATGCGCCAGAAGCCGGCGCCGTCGCCGAGGTAGGCGCTGGCCAGGTGATCGAGCCGCTCGGCCTGGCCCCGTCGGTGGTACCCGAGCAGCGCCTCGTCGGGCGCGTCCGGCGTCGGCACGACCATGACCGTGCGGCCGCGCCGGTCGGCGACCGGGTACGGCTCGAGAGATGCGTAGCGGCTCTTGGGATCGAACATGGATGCTCCCGTGGACGGCGACGAGGTGGTCAGAGACCGACGGCGCCCCCCAGGACGCTGGCGACGCCGGCGACGGCCTCGACGGTGTTGGCGATGTTGGCCAGCGCCAGCAGCTCCTTCTGCGCGCGCGTGAAGTCGTAGCAGAACCGCGCGATCTTCTTGGCCGCGTCGTCGGTCTCGGGGCTGCTCGCGGCGAGCGCGTCCTTGGTGATCACCTTCATCCCGACCGTGACCTTGGCGCGGGTCGGATAGAGCAGCTGGTTCCACTGCTGCTCCTCGACGTTGAACGTCGTGAGCCGGACCGGCACGATGCGCCCGGGCCCCCAGATGAACAGCGTCACCGGCACCTCGGGCCGCGCCGCCGACTTCTGCAGGCTGGCCGAGATCGCGCCGCCGCTGATCGACACGTTGAGCGAGCCGACCAGGCCGCCGAGCAGGCTGTCGCCGACCGGATACAGCAGCATCTCGAGCGCGGCGATGCGATCGGCGACGCCGGTGACGAACGCGATCGGGTGGCGCTCCGGCGTCTCGAGCGCGTCCGAGGCGTCGAGCACCAGCGACACGTTGAACGACTCGCTCGGGTCGAACGGCTGCGCGGTCGGCTCGGCCGGCGTCGTCGACGGCGGCGTCTCGCCCGCGGGTCGCGCGGTCGGCTCGGGCGGCGCGTACGGCGTCAGCGTGCGCTGCAGCGTGTCGGGGTTGTACTGGAAGATGATGATGTTCGGGATCGGGATGATCGGCATCTTCACGAACTGCACGATCGCGCCCTTGAGCAGCTTGGGGCTGCGGCTATAGCCGTCACCCATGACGCTTCTCCTGCTCGCGCTGCGGCGGCCCGCTGCCCTCGCGATCGGTGGCCACGACCTCGGTGGTCGACAGCCGCCGGCCGGTCTGCTGGAGCACGTGCGCGACCTCGTGATAGACGAGCTCGCGGCCGGCGTCGGTGCCGGGCTGGTACTGGCCCTCGGCGAAGAAGATGCTGCGCCCGGCGGTGAACGCCCGCGCCTCGTGCCCGACCGCGGCGTGCGCCGCCGCCGCGTCGGTGTGCAGGCGGACCGCCCCGAGCTCCGCGCCGAACGCTCGCTCGGCGTCCGCGCGCAGCTCGGTCGGCAGCGGCCGCCCGACCGACGCCGGCAGCTCGGCCTTGGCGGCCGGCGCGGGCGTCAGCATCCGCGCGACGTTGACCTGGCCGTGGAGCGCCGCCTGGGTCGCCTCCTCGGCCTGCCGCTCGAGCGAGCGGTCCATGACCCGGGGGCGCTTGCCGGCGGCCGCCTTGCGCGCGACCGGCCCCGGGACCTTGGGCGCGTGCCGTTGCCTCATCGCACCACCTCCAGCAGCTGCTCGACGATGCGCTCGACCAGCGCCGCGCGCGCGAGCCCCGCCGGCACCCGCACGCGCAGGTCGACGTGGGCCAGGCGGCCGACCCGCCCGGTGCCGCGCAGGCGCTCCTGGGTCGCGCGCACGATGTCCTCGGCCAGGGCCGGCGCGTCGGCGCGGCTGACGCCCGGGATGCGCAGCACCAGCTCCTCGATCTCGACCGCCTCACACCGCATGGGCCACCACCTCGCGCTCGCGCTCGGACAACGAGCGCCCGTCCTTCTGCAGCTCGCGCGCGACGCCGCGGACCAGGTGCGCCGCGGACACCTCGTCGCCGTCGCGCCGGGCCGCGACCACCGCCGCCAGCACCGCGTACTTGATCTGGGCGCCGGTCAGATCGATCGCGGCCAGGGCCCCGAGCGCCGGCGCGATCCGATCGACGCACGCCTCACCGCCGAGATCGCGCACGAGCTGGCGCCACAGCTGCCGGCGCTGGGTCGCGTCGGGCCGCGGCAGCTCGAGCACGTAGCGCAGCCGGCGGATGAAGGCCGGATCGATGTTGCCGCGCTTGTTCGACGTGAGGATCGCGACGCCGGCGTAGGCCTCGATCGCCTGGAGCAGGTGGTTGGTGTCGGTGTTGGCGTAGCGGTCGTGCGCGTCCTTGATCTCGGTCCGCTTGCCGAACAGCGCGTCGGCCTCGTCGAACAGGAGCACCGCGTCCATGTGCTCGGCCCGGGCCAGGATCCGCGTCAGGTTCTTGGCGGTCTCGCCGATGTACTTGCTGATGACCGTGGCCAGCGAGATCCGGTAGAGGTTCAGGCCCAGCCCGCGCGCGATCACCTGCGCGGCCATGGTCTTGCCGGTGCCGGGCGCGCCGGTCAGCAGCATGAACAGGCCGCGCCCGCTCGGGAACATCCGGCGCAGGCCGGGCTGGCGCCAGAGCTCGTCACGGATCCCGCCCTCGTACGCGAAGTCGCGCATCCCGTCGATCACCGTCGAGGGCAGCACCAGATCGTCCCAGTCGAACGGACACTCGATGCGGCGGGCCAGCTCACCGAGGCGGTCGCCGTCGCGGTCGCGGATCACCGCCGCGGCCCGGTCGGGGCTCGCGACGTTGCGGTTCGCCACCTCGACCAGGTCGGCCGGCGTCGCGCGGTAGCGCCGGGCGAGCTCGTCGCGCTCGTCGCCGGTCCAGCCCGAGGCGGCCGGCACGATCCGCCGCCACAGCACCAGCCGCTCGGCCGGCGTCGACGGCGGCAGCGCGACGGTGACGTCGAGCGCGCCGGCCAGCGGCGCGACCACCGCGCCCGGCTCGACGCACACCGCGGTCAGCGGGAACGCCGCCGGCAGCTGCGGCCACGGTCGACGCCCGGCGGCCTCGCCGGTGAACGCCATCGCCGTCTGGGTCAAGAACGCCTGCCGGTGGGCGCGCCGCACCACCTCGGGCCAGGCGAGGTCGTCGACGCCGTCGCCGTCGATCGACAGGAGCCGGAGGCCGAGCGCCTGCGCCAGCGCCGCGGCGAAGCTGGCGCGGCCGGTGCCGGACGGCGCCCGCACGATCACCCGCACCGCGCGCGCCTCGGTCGACGAACGCCAGCGCGCCGCCAGCTCGGCCGCGACCTCGTCGATCGGCCAGCTCGGCAGCGGCGGCACCACCGCGACCGGCCGCGCCAGCGCGACCAGCGGCGCCTCGATCGCGAACGCGCCGGTGAACCAGTCGACGATCGCCGGATCGAGGATCAGGCCATCGGGCTCGCCCGGCGCCAGGTCGACCCGCCGGACCAGCTCCCAGCGGGCCAGCGGCGAGTCGGGCGTGACCACCCGGCGCAGGCCGTGGCGACACAGCCGCGTCACCGCGGCCTCGGTCGGCACCCCGCGCCCGTCCAGCCACGCGAACGCGCCCGCGAGGTCCGGCGCCAGGGCGGCGGCCAGCAGCACGCGCACGACGTCACGCTCGCGGGCGTCGAGCCCGAACAGGCCGGCGAGGTGCTGGAGCCGCGTGCCACCGTCGGCGACGGCGGCGTCGGCCTGCGCCCGCAGCGCGCTGAGCTCCCGGCCGCGCGGATCGGTGGCCGCCCAGGCGCGCACCGCGGCGTCCTCGTCGAGGGCGTCGACCGTCTCCGGGGCGACCGCGCGGTGCTCGCGCCACGCCAGGTCGTGGAACAGCCCGAGCTGGACCGACGCGATGATCGCGCGCAGCTCCTGGCCAGGATCGGGGGGCGTCGACGCGGTCGTCACGGTCGTCACGGCACCTGGACCCAGCGTGGCGGCGACTCGCTGCCGTTGACGATGACCCGCACCGGCAGGTGCTCGCCCGAGGGCGCGCCGGTCGGCAGGGTGAACTCGATGGTCGAGGCCGAGGCGATCGCGAACTCGCCGGCCGCCAGCGCGCCGAGCGTCCCGGGCGCCAGCACCATCGCCGCCACCGACACCCGGGTCACGACCGTCGCGGTCGCGTCCGCGAACAGGCCGCCGTCGATCGTGAACACCCCCGCGACCGGGCCGGTGATCGTGCGCACCGCCGGCGCGATCTGGAACGGCGTCTCGTTCGACGACACCGTCGTGGTGTGCGCGCGCCCGTCGGGCAAGGTCGCGGTGCGCGTGATCCGTACCGCCGCGGTGTAGGCGCCCGGCAGGGTCGGCAGCGCGTCGATCAGGTCCTGCACGGTGAAGTACACCTGGTCGCCCGCGCCGCTGACGCCCCAGCCGGGCCCGACGACCGCGCCGGCGGGCCACCCCGGTCCGCGCACCACCAGCTCGAGGCTGCCGCCGCCGAGGCCCGTGCCGAACACGACGACCTCGTCGCCGATCGCGGCCTGGGCCGGCTGCACCTCGATCGCGCGGGCGCTGGGCTCGCCGGGGATCGTGAACCGGACCGTGCTCCGGGACGCCGTCAGCCGCGGCAGCCCGCCGATGAACGTCTCGACGCCCCAGGTCAGGACCCGACCGGCCGCGGCGACCGGCTCCTCGGGCTCGAGCAGCACCACCGAGACCTCGTAGTAGGCCGACAGCCGCAGCGCGTGCGAGCCGGCGGTCCAGTAGCTCACCGCCTCGCTCACCGGCACGTGGCGCAGCGCGATCCGGAGCTTGTTCTCGTCGCCCACCAGCAGCGAGTCGAGGATCTTGACGCCGAGGACCTCGGTCGCGTCGTCGATCACCGGGTAGTCGTGCAGCGCCTTCACCGCCAGGCCCATGAGCTGCTGCTCGCGGTACGGCCCGTGCTCGTCGGTGGCGGTCGAGGAGGCGGTGACGACGTAGTGCAGGTTGAGCGCCAGCGGCGAGTAGCGGATCGGCGTGTCGGGGCGACCGCGCCACGGCTGGTTCTTGACCGCGGCCTCCTCCGACAGGTGGTACAGGTAGATTCCGACCGAGTTGTCCTCGGTGAACTTGTCGGGCGGCAGGCTGGTGACGTTGAGCGGCGTCGGCGACGCCGGCGACGCGGCGATCACCTCGCGCACCAGGGTCACGAGCGTGCGCGTCACGCGCGACAGGTCGAGCAGCGCCATCAGCGCTGCCCCAGGCCGAAGCCGCGGTGGAGGAGGCTGGCGCTGCGGGCGGGCGCGCTCGGCGCTGCGGCGCGCACGACCACGGGCGCGGGCGCGGGCGGCGCCGCCGGCATGACCTCGACGACCAGCCGGCCGATCGTCAGCGTCGGCGCGAGCACCGGCGCCGGCGCTACGACCGCGGGCGGCGCCGGCTGCAGCGCGGGCGTGGTCACGACCGGCGCGCGGACCGCGGCGGGTGGCGGCGCCACCGCGGCCGGCGGGATCGGCGCGGGCGCGATCGGGACCGACGGGACCTGCGCGGGGACCTGCGGTGTCGCCACCGGGTCGGCGATCGGCGTCGGTCGCGCCGCGCGCACGTCGAGCGGCGCGACCGCGGGCGTGGCCAGCACCAGGGCGTCGTCAGCGCGGGCGGTCGAGCGCGGCCGCTCGACCTCGACGGAGGTGACCGCCGGTCGTACGCGCGCGGGCACGCTCGACCTCGGCCTCGGCGCCGGACGTGCGGGCGGACCAACGCGCGCCGCGGCCGGCGCGGGCGGCGGCACCGGCGTCAAGGGCAGGCCCCCCACCGCGCCCGGCGTCACCGCGGCCGGGCGCGCGGGCACCGACGCCACCTCGCGCGCACGGGTCGGTGCGAGCATTGGCGGCGGCGCGATCGATGCGCCGGTGATCGATGCACCGGCGGCCCGATGTGGCGCCGGCGCCGGCGCCGCGGCGCGGGCCGTGGGCGGCGCCATCGGCGCGACCTGCTCGACCAGCGGCGGCGCGTCGAACGGATCGTCGAGCGCGGCTGGCGCCAGCGCGACTGGCGCCAGCGCCCGGATCGGCGCGGCCCCCCCCAGCGCACGCTCGATCAGCCGACGCGCGTAGGTCGCCACTACCGGGCCCCCTGCTCGCGCTCGATCAGCTCGACGTACGCGCGGCGTCGGCCGCGCGGCAGCGACAGGATCTCGGACAGCGACCAGCCGTAGCCGCGGGCCAGGCGGTGGACCTCGGCCGCGCGCTGATCGCGCTCAGCCAGCAGCCGCGCCAGCAGGAACGACTGCACGTCGAACCGCACGGTGTGGCCCTGGCCGCACTCGGGGCAGACGGCGTCGAGGTCGGTCGAGACCAGCGGCGCGATCTCCTCGAGCGCGGCCGCGACCGTCGCGTCGTCGGCGTCTCCGACGAGCCGGCACCGCGCGAGCAGCGTGCGCTCCGGGTCTGGCGCCAGCGCCGCGGTCAGCTCGTCGAGGCCGGTCGGGATCCGCACCTCGGTGCCGTCGCTGAGCCGGTAGCGTCCGCCCGCGACCGCGACCGCGGCGCCGTCGGTCGCCTGGATCGCCGCGCACAGCGCTGACAGCTGGAAGTCGAGATCGAACTGCGCCTGGCACGCCGGGCACGTCACGGTGCTGGCGATCCGGTCGCCCAGCTCGGCGCGGTACACGGTGGCCAGCACGCGGTCGCGATCGGCCGCGGCCAGCGCCGAGGCCTGGCCCGGCGCGCAGGCGGCCCCGGCGACGTCGACCAGCAGGCGATCGACGAGCGCGATCGCCGACCAGGTGTCGGCGTCGACCACCGACTCCTCGTCGTCCCCGCGCAGCGGCCGCACGAACACGCAACCGGGCCGGTCGCCGTATGTGACCTCGATCCGACGCATCGGGGCTCTCGACGGCTACCGCTCCGTCGGCTCCCCGACGCTGGTGTCGCGCTCCCAGCCCTCGTTCTCGAGCTTCATCATCTCGATCGCCACCGCGTTGGCGTTGGCGTCGAGCTCGGGCATCGCCTGGTACTCCGACACCCAGCAGCGGTAGACCTTGTACGACTTCACCACCTGGCTGTCCTCGTTGAGCAGCTCGATGATGATGTCCTTGCGGAACTTCGACAGCGAGATCGCGCCGGCCCCGCCGACGTCGTAGACCAGGTTGGCCCACTTCTCGAACTCCTCGTCGTGGGTGAGGCCACGCTCGAGCGTGATCGACTCGAACGAGATCGCCGCCGGCATGTGGCGCGCGGTCGACGGGTCGTTGCCCTCGCGGTGCTTGACCACCTCGACGGTCCGCTTGAGCGCGCTGCACTTGGTGACGCCCGCGACGTAGCGGCCGTCCCACTTCACGCGGAACTTGAAGTTCTTGTAGGGATCGAAGCGGTGGGTGTTGACGCTGAACTTGGCCATGGCGCGCTCCTCCTCAGGTGGCCAGCTGCTGGGCGATCTGCTGCAGGTACAGCACGACGAACTCGGCCGGCTTGAGCGGGGCGAACCCGACCCAGATGTTGACGATCCCGAGGTTCTGGTCGTTGAACGTCGTCGTCTCGCGATCGCACTTCACGAAGTACGCGTCGTTGGGCTTGACCCCCGCGAACGCGCCCTTGCGGAAGAGGTCGTGCATGAAGGCGCCGACGTTCAGGCGGACCTGGGCCCACAGGGGCTCGTCGTTGGGCTCGAACACGACCCACTTGAGGCCGCGGTACAGGCTCTCCTCGATGAACAGCGCCAGGCGCCGGATCGGGACGTACTTGTACTCGCTCGCGAAGGCGTCGGCGCCGTCCATCGTGCGCGCGCCCCACGAGATCACGCCCTCGGGGAACGACCGGATCGCGTTGACGCCGACCGGATTGACCGCGCCGTTCTGCAGGTCCGACATCAGCAGGTCGACGCCGGTGATGCCGCGCAGATCCGCCTCGCTCCCGGCCGGCGCCTTCCAGACGCCGCGGTTCGCGTCGATGCGCGCGTACAGGCCGGCGACCGCGCCGGCGGGCCCGATCACGTGTTCGCGGCCGCTCTCGACGATCTTGAGCCGCGGGAAGTAGACGGCGCTGTGGTCCTTGGTCAGGCCGGTGCGCAGCGCGTTGACCCCGCTCGACGCGGTCTGCGGGTCGGTCCACGACGTCGGCGGATCCATGATCAGGAACGCGCGCTCCTCGGTGCAGAACGCGCTGGCCTCGGGCCAGAGCTGCTCGAGCGGCACCGCCGCGGCGGTGTCGGTGTCGGGCGGCAGCACCAGCAGGTTCCACAGGTCGACGTCGGACCGCACGACGTTGTAGGCGGCGGTGTAGTCGGTGGCCACGGGCGCGCCGCCGTCGTTGCCGTTGACGCCGTTGGCCTGGGAGCCCAGCGCGGTGTTGCCGCTGGTGCCCAGGCTCAGGTAGCGGACGTTGGTCGCGAACCGACCGGTCATCGCCGTGCCGATCGCCACCAGCGGGCCGGCCAGGCCGATGTTCCAGCCCAGGCCGGTGCCGGTCGGCCCGACGCCGGCGTTGTCGTCGGCGCCGGTGCTGGTGAACACCAGGCGGTTGCCCCACGCCGCCGCCGACCAGAAGAACGTCGTCGGGTTGGCCGCGGCGAACGCGTTGACCTGGTCGGCGATCGTCTTCCAGGCCGCGGCGACGCCGAGGTTGCTGGTCGCCGACTCCTGCCACAGCCGGGTCGCGCCGCCCAGCGGCGGGTTGAACGTGACGGTCCGCGCCACGGTGCCGGCGCCGGTGATCTCGTCGAGCTGGATGTTGCCGAGGTCGCTCTTGAGCAGCGACCCGACCGCGACCAGGTTCGCGGTGCTCGGCGTGAACGCGACGCCGGTCGGCCGCGGTCGCCGCGCCGCGAACGCGCCGACCTCGAGGCCGCCGCTCGATGGCCCGAGCCCGAGCGTGCTGGCCAGATCGCCCGTGGCGCTCGAGGTGACCCGCACGTCGTTGGCCGGGTTCGACCCGTTCACCGCCGCCGTGATCTGGATCAGCGTGGTCTCGGCCGGCGGGGCCCCGACCGCGGTGGGGCCGGCGAGCGCGACCACCGCGACCGCCGGGTTCGGCAGGCCGGTGATGCCCTCGGCCGTGAGCGCCGCCTGGATGTCGTCGCGGATCGCGTCGGCCAGGTTGGTGCGCGCCGCCGCCCAGCTCGCGGGCGCGACCGGCAGCGTGTCGCGCACCGTGACCGTGACCGGCTTCTTGCTGCCGATCGCGATGCGGAACTGCCGGGCGGTGACCGAGCGGGCGTTCCAGCCGGTCGCCAGCGCGGTGTGGGTCGCGGCCTCGAGCGGAGCCATCGACGTCGATACCCCCGGGAGCCCGGACGTGGCGCCGACCGCGGCGCCGTCGACCAGCTTCGAGCGCTGCGTCAGCGCCGTCGGCGCGTAGTTCGGCGACGCCGGGTCCATCGACAGGTTCAGGAACTCCTCGCGCTCGACCTTGGCGCGCGCGCCGGAGACGCTGATCTCCCAGCGGAACACCTCGAGGTTGAAGGTCGCCTCGGGCGCGGTCGTGTTGTACGTGACCGCGGCGCGGATCAGGTCGCCGAGCTGGCCGGGGTTCTTCGCGGTCAGCTTGAGCACCGCCGCGCCGGCCTCGCTCTCGAGCTCGACGGATGACTGCGCCCACCCGCTCGCGATGCGCACGACGTAGCAGTCGGTGCCGCCGTTCATGAAGAACAGCCGCAGGTAGCGGGCCACGCTCGAGACCGCCCCGCCGTCGTCACCAAAGGTGCGGACGAAGTCAGTGTACGTGTTGATCCGGATTGGCTTCAACATCGGCCCGCTGAGCGTCCGACCGATGAAGAGCGCAGTGGACGTGCCGACACCGACGATCGTGCGAACGCCGCTGGGCACTTCCTGAACGTAGACTCCAGGGTACGTCGGACTCACAGCCATGATCGTGCTCCTCCGCGAGCGAGTGCCTGCGCGACGTCCCCCCCCGGAGAAGCCGCGAACTACCACCAGCGCATTTCCGGTAGCACAGGCGTTTTCTGAGCTGCAAGCGGGAGTGTGATCCTTTTGCACGAAACCGTCGCTGCCCCTCGATTGCTTGATCTGCCTTACATTTTCGACGTTGACCGATCCTGGCAATCCGCCGAGGAGCTCGCTCCTGACACAGCCGCGACACGTCGGCGACGCCCTGGACTGACGCGCAGCACTGGCGGTGCTGGCAGGGTCACGCGTGCTGCGATGGAGGTCGCGCGGCGGTCGCGCGGCGGTCGCGCGGAGGTCGCGCCGAGGTCGCGCCGAGGTCGCGCGGAGGTCGCGCGGAGGTCGCGCCGAGGTCGCGCCGAGGTCGCGCCGAGGTCGCGCGGAGGTCGCGCGGAGGTCGCGCGCGCGCGCCCGCGCCGCTCAGCAGCAGTGGATCCTCCGCGCCATCCACCGCTGACGATGTCGCGACATCGACCGCCGTGACGTCGGGCGCGGCTCCGCGATCGGTGGACTGTCGACGCGATCGACGCCGTGGCCTCGACGACCCGGCGCGACCGCTCGTCATTGCCAGTGGTTGTCGGCCTCGAACACGGTGCGATTGCGCGCCACCGCGGCGCTGAACACGCGCGAGACCTGCAACGGTGTCAGGTGATGCGCCGACGAACTGGCGTGCCCAGCCTGGGCCGCGACGGTCTGATAGTACTGGCGCTCGACGGTGTAGAGGCCGATGCGCAGCCGCGGCTGCATGAAGTCGCGGAGCCGCGCGTACGTGGCCTTCATCGACGCGCCGATCGCGGTCGCGACGCGCGCGCGCGGATCGGGCACGGTGGGCGGCGTCGACGTGACGTAGGCCTGCATCGCGGCTGGCCCGGACGCCTCCGCCGCCACGAAGTCGCCCCCGGAGCCCGCGTGGCCCGGGAGGCGCGCGCGCAGCTCCTGGTGGTACCAGGCGCGCAGGATGTCCGCCGAGCCAGTGGCCGCGACCGGCGCGCCGAAGAACTCGTCGGGCGCGTTGTGGATGTGCAGGCGCGCGTTGCGATGCGTCTCAGCGGCCAGCAGCACCGCGGGCATGCCGGGGCCGCGCTGCGAGGCGCTGGTGCCGGCGACCGTGGTCGGCATCCCGACGTCGCCGAACGCGGTGACGTGCGGGGGTGTCCCGGAGCCGGTGGTGGCCAGCGCGTCGGCGGTGCCAGTGCCGCCGTAGAGCGCCGGCTGCGACGCGTGGGGGAAGGCGCGCACCGAGCTGTGGAGGTTGGCGAAGAACTCGAGCAAGACGAACTGCGTGACGTGGTGCGATTCGCGCTCTGGGCCACGCTGGGTGCTGTCGCCGAACACGCCGACGCGCAGGCCGACCTGGCCGCCCTGGATGGTGCCGCGGGCGCTGGTGTCGGCGTACTCGGCCGCGGGCGGAAGGCTGGCGGCGGTGAGCGGCGATGCGCCGCCGGCGTTGGCCCGGATGAGCGCCTCGATCGCCGAGAGGACCGAGTCGGTCAGGCGGTAGTGCGGCGCCGTCGACGCGGTCGTCCAGTTCGAGGCCTCGAGGCCGCGGACCCCCTCGAGGTACGACTGCGTCCAGCGCATCACGCGCTCCCGTGACACCCCCGCGATGCGACCGCTGAGGGCCGTGAACACCGGATCGAACGCCTGCCGAAACAACGTCGAGTTCGAGGAGATGATCGGCAGGTGGATCGTGATGACGCGGACGACGCCCATCCGCAGCGGCGCCGGTGGGGCCTGGTGCGGCCGCGGAAAGTCGATGTGGACCAGGATGCCGGTGACGTCCAGGATGTGCCGGCTCAGCTGGGCCTCGAAGTCGGCCACGTCGAGCTCGAGCGGCGCGGTCGTCGTCGCGGTGGCTGGGGCGCCGCTGGCGGGCGCGGATCGCGGGCGGCTGGCGTTGCGCGCGAGCGCCTCGACCGCGTCGCTGATGAGGGCCCAGCGCGTGCTGTCCAGGACGTAGGCCTTGAGCTGCGCCGCCGGCGTGGCGTGGTGCCACGGCGACGCGTACGTGACGCCATCGCTCGCGTTGGGCGCGGCGTTGAAGCGCGCGCGCAGGTCGGTGGCGACGTTGCTGACCTGGCCCCGGAGCTCCGATGGTAGGTGCGACGCCGTCGAGCCGGCCGCGGGGCTCGCGGCGTGGGCCGCCACCGCCGATGACGTCATCAGGTCGGTGACCCGCTGGATCCACGCCTCACCGAACGTCGGCTGGAGGCCGTGCGCTCCTGGCGCACCGACGTCGACCGGACGGGTCGCGACATGATCGCGCAGCGAGGTCGAGATGCGGTCCGCGGCCACCTCGCGCGCCGGGTCGATGCGCAGCCCGCGACCCGGCGTCCCGGCGATAGCGCGGGGATCGTGGCCCCCCCCGAGCACGCGCGGGCCGGTCTGCTGGAGCACGTGGGTCAGCTCGTGGTTCAGCACGTCGCGGCCGTGCCCCCCGCCGAGGGCCAGCCCTGGTCGCACGAACACGTGGCTCCCGCTGGTGAGCGCCTGGGCGCCGAACCGGCGCGTCAGGCGCGCGCCGTCGGCGTCGTCGTGGACCCGCACGTGGGCGAAGTCGTGCCCGAAGCGAGCCTCCGCGGCGCGGCGCGACGCGGGCGGCAGCGGCGCCCCGGTGCCGAAGCCAGGTGCGGCCGCGATCGGCACCGTCAGGTCGGGCGGGTGGGCGTCGTAGCCCTCGACCTCGTCGGACTCACCCTCGAAGCCCTCGCGATCGAACTGGATCGAGAACGGCCGCGCCGCCATGCCGGTAGCCTCGGCGCTGAACGCGGCCTGCAGGTCGGCGGGCAAGAACGGGATGCTCCCGATGGCGCCGAGGACGCCGCCGACGATGTCGTCGCGCACCGACTTGAGCGGCGTGACCAGCGGCCCATCGTTGACGCGCCCCTCGCCGTCGGGCGCGCCGAAGATCCCGCGGTAGAACTCGTTGGGGTCCCACGCGCCGACCAGCTTGTTGGCGATCGCGACCTCGATCTCGTGGCGCAGCCCGACGCGGTCGAGGAGCGTCAGCATCAGGCCGATCGCGATGCGGTACTTGCCGCCGAGCCGGCGCACGACCAGATCGACGACGATGTGCAGGATGTCGGCGGGATCGATCAGGTTGTACGGGAGCCGGACGGTCTCGAGCTCGTCCAGGAAGTGGGACAGCGTGCCCGGCACGTCGGCCATCGCGGTCCGGATGGTGGCCTCGGCGTTGCTGGCGTTGTCGACGAAGTCGGCCAGCCGGGCTCCCATGAGTGCCATGTGCGGCAGGTGGTCGGCGGCGAAGCGCAAGACCCGCGGCACGTACGGCTTGCCCAGCAGGTACATCTGGGTGCGCTCGGCCCGCTGACGCACGCGCGCCTGGACGCGCCCGAACATCGCCAGGACGTTGCGCCCGAAGTTCCACAGTCGACGTACCACGCGGCCGAGCCGGCCGCGGCCGCCGGTCTGGCGCATCAGCGGGCGACTCGACGGATCGGCGCCGGTGGATCGCCCCAGGGCGTCGAAGTGGTTGACCCCGAACAAGAAGAACTCGAGCAACACCTCGGGCCGCACCAGACCGGCCAACGCCGTCTGCACGCCCTCGAGGATCGTCCGCGGGTCGTTGCGCACCAGGGCGATCAGCTGGTCCATCTCGCCGCTGGCGATGAACTGGGTCACGAACATCGCGAGGCGCGCCACCATCACGGCCTGCCCGGCGCCGGGGATGAACTCCGCGGCGTCGATCATGAGCATCGAGAAGGTCTCGAGCGCCTCACCCAGCTCGCGCATCGACTCGACCAGGCCGAACATCTGGGTCGCGCGCGAGATCGTGTCGAGCAGCGCGTCGTCGGCTTGGTTCGCGGTGATGGTCCGGACGTTGCTCGCGGTGCCCAGCTCGATCGCGAACAAGGGCGTCCGGTCGCTGGCCCGGTCCGCCCATGACAACGCGCGGCCGTCGACGATCAGCCGCGAGTTCAGGCGGGCCGCCCCGACCCCGTAGGCCTCGTGGTACTCGAGGTTGTGCTCGAGCTCGCGGACGCGGTAGCGGACGCCGTCGATCGTGAACGCGGTGCCTAGCATCACCCGGGCGCCGGGCCCGACGCTCTCGAAGAAGTTCTCCCGGCTGGCGGCGGTGGCGTTGACCTTGACCCCACGGAACCCGAACCGATCCTGCCCGGTGACGAGCATCTGGGTCAGCGCCGCCTGGATCGCCTCGAGGCGCGCGACCCGCGGCTCGATCCAGGGCTCGCCGCGCGGCAGCACCGCGGCGAGCTGGGTGCGACGCAAGCGCCCGGCGTCCGAGCTGTCGCGGCCGCGCACGAACCGCACCACCTGATCGACCACTGGAAACAGCGCGGCCACGATCCGGAATCGGATGCTGGGGACCGACGTCAGCGGGTCGCCGGGCGCGACGCCGAGCAGACGCGACAGCTGCTCGGCCAGCTCGAGCAGCATGGCCGACACCTGGGCGGTCTGCTCGGCGGCCGGGCTGACCACGCCCATGAAGCGATCGATCTCGTCGACGACCAGCTCAGGGATCTCCCAGATGAGCCCGGTGCGCGGCGGCGCTCCGCTCACGTCGAGCGAGACCTGCGAGAGCTCGTCGTAGCGATCGTACTGCGCGATCAGCGGCAGGATCACGTGGCCGACGCGTCCGACGCGGTCGTAGCTCGTGGCCGCACGGGCGGCGCGCTCGAACGCCTGGAACTGCACGTCGCGGTCGGACGCCAAGCCGGGCCCGAGGCCGTCGATGGCGGCCTGCGCCGCCGGCGTGAGCGCTCGCCCCGAGGTGATCGCGCGCGACAGCGCGAGCAACCAGGCCGACCAGTCGAGGTCCCGGACCGTGGCCGACGTGAGCTCGGCCGCCGGCGGAGCCTCGGGCTCGGCGGCGCCAGGCTGGGCCGCGCGCTCGGCGGTGAGCAGGGCCAGCACCACGTCGTCGAGCACCGGCACGCGGAGCCGCCCCACCAGCAGCTCGATGCTCGGGACCAGCCAGAAGTAGGGCGTGGCGGCCGGTCGGTTCGGCGTGAGATCGAAGGGCCGCACGGTCCGCTTGGCGCCGTCAGCGATGAACTGCCGGGTGAGCGGGTGGGCGATCACGAGCGCGCCGTAGCGCCCCTCATCGCCGGGTCGGAGCGCCGTCGCGACGTCGCCCTCGTGCTCGTAGCGGCGCGGCCCGACGAACTGACTCCGGCTCTCGACCAGCGCGCGCGACAGGATCGCGGTCTCGCCGACCGCGCCGGCGGCGCGATCGGAGCCGAGGATCCGACGCACGCGGGCGGCCAGGTCCTGGTAGTAGAGCAGCTGGAAGAAGTCGCGCAGGTGGCGCGCGGTGAGCGGCCGGTTCGAGGTGAACATGGCGTCGGGTGCGAAGTCGTCGGTCAAGCGATTGATGCGCTGGTCATCGGACGCGCGCCAGCTGCCGAACAGCGCGACGTAGCTGTGCGCCTGGGAGGTGCCGTCGGGCAGGACCTGGCGCGACTCGCTCACCACCCGTCCGAGGCGCGCCAGGTCGCGCCACCCCAGCGCGTCCGCCGTCGCGGCGAGCCAGCGGGCGACCGCCAGGCGGTGACGCACCCGGTGGTCGGGGACGCCGGCCTGGGGCATCGGACCGGCAGGGTCGACGGGGCCCAGGTACGGCGTGAGCTCATCCTCGCGCGTCTGATCGGCGGCCGCATCGTACCGTCCGAGCAGCTCGTGCAGCTCGGTGAGGCGGGCGGCCATGGCCAGGTGGGCCGCGCCGTTGGATCCCCGGGCCCGCGCGCCCCGGGCCGCTCGCTCGACGGCGCCGCGCCACAGCGTGAAGCCGCGCACCTCGAAGTGGAGCTGGAGCTCGCGCATGAGGCCATCGCGCAGCGTGCGATGCGCGGCCGAGAACACGCGCTGCGAGGGGATGTTGCCATCGCTGTCGAGCGCGAGCAGCGCGACGAACCGAGGGGTGTAGGTGGTGCGGAACGTGGTGAACTCGGTCTCGCTGGCGCCCGCGTGCAGCGCTCGACGCCGCACGGCGAGCTGCTCGGCCGCCGGCCGGTCGGCGGGCCCGAGGACGCTGTCGAGCGTCACCTGGGCGTGGCGGGCGATGGTCCCGTACGCCGGGAGCAACACCGTCACCAGCGCGCGGACTTCGTCGGGCATCGACGTCGGCAGCTGCGAGGCGTCCGCGGCCGCCGCGGTGGCCCATTCGCCGAGGCGCTTCGCCACGTCGCGGCGCTGCGTCGGGGTCAGGGTGCGAGGATCGGTCCCCGGCGTGGTGACGGCATGAGCGAGCTCGGCCAGCTTGCCGCTCTGGAACTCGTGCAGGCGCTTGACCGCCTCGATCACCGCGTACTGGCGCTCGTCGGCGACCTCCGGGCCAGCCTCTCCGGGGATGGTCAGCACGGCGGATGGCGCCGCGATCGCGGCCAGCGCGGCGACGAGCGGAGCCGTGCCACCGCCGACCGCCTGGATCGGGCGAGTGACCCCCAGCAAGTACTCCGCCGCCGTGAACGCGAACGCGGCCAAGCCCATCGTGCTGAACAGGTGCAGCGGCGTCGCAGGCGGGGCGCCCGGCGCCGCGCCGGCCGAGGTCCACCGCGTCACGGGCGCGAGCGTGGCTGGGCTGGTGGTCGCGATGTGCTGGTAGAACGCGTTCGAGAGGAAGGTCGTCCGACGCGGCTGGCCCGCGAACAGCGCGAACGCCGCGGCGTGGCTGCCGGCGCGCTTCAGCAGGTCGATCACGTACGACTTGTGGCGCCAGTTCAGCGTCGTCACCGCCGGCCGCGCCAGCGGAGTCGCGGCGCCCGTGGCTTCGCGCTCGAGCTCCCCGAGCACCGTGGCCTCCCCGCGCGCGGCGATCGCTTGTTCGATGTCGCCGACGAACGCCTGCACGCCTGGCTCGACCGGCGTATCGGCGGCGACGTGGCGCGCGCCGATCTCGGCGATCGTCGGAATCGTCGTCGTCTCGGGCAGCGTCAACGGCGCGCACTGGATCGCCCCAGCGCCGCTGACATCGGCGACGCGCAGGCGGCCGTCGCCGGCTCGGCGCCCGACCTGCTGGAGCACGTGCGCGATCTCGTGCGCGAGCAGGTCATCGTAGTCCGGGGCGGTCGGCTCGCCGGCACCCACCACGACGTGGCGCCCCGCCGCGAACGCGCGCGCCCCGGCGTGGTGGGCCAAGCGCGCGGCACCCGCATCGGTGTGGAGCCGCACGGCGCCGAGGTCGGCGTGATACGCCGACTCGAGGCGCGCGCTCAGCGCGCTGGGCAGGGCGTCGCCACCACCGACGGGCGCCGCCGCCGGGGTGGTCCCGTGGAAGGTCGGCACCACGCCGTCGCCGCGCGGGCCCCCGCGCGCCGCGCGGACCGCCCGATCAGCCTCGGCCTCGAGCCAGGCGTCGCGCGTAGGCACCGTGCGCGCGACGCGCGGCGACGGCGACGGCGACGGTGCCCCGCGCACACCTCGGCCAGCGGCGCGTCCACCGCGCGACGTCGCGCGCTTGCCGGCGTGCGAGTGCATGGCCGAGCGAGCGTACCATCGCTGCGCTACCACGATGCCCGTTGCCGCACTTCGCCACTCCCGCGCGCGCGACGTGCGTTGGCCTCAGCGTGCGCGGAGCCGCCAGGGTGTCTCGTCGACGCGCTGGCGGGCGACTGGAGGTACCAGGACAGCAGGCGAAGGACCAGCCCGACGACGCTCGCCATCACGCCGCCCCGCGTCGCTCAGAACGGCGCGGGCAGCGTCAGCTCGATCCGCCCGCCGGTGTGCGGGTGCGTGAACGCCAGGGCCTCGGCGTGCAGGAGCAGGCGCTGGTCGGCGGGCGGCGGCGCGCGGCCGTAGAGCCGGTCGCCGACGATGGGCGCGCCGAGGCCGGTGGCGCAGTGGACGCGCAGCTGGTGGGTGCGGCCGGTGACCGGGTAGAGCGCCAGGCGCGTGCGCCCGTCGGCGCGCGCCAGCACGCGGTAGTCGGTGCGGGCGGCCTTGCCGTGGACCGCGTCGACGACCTGGCGCGGCCGATCGTCGGGATCGAGGCGCAGCGGCAGCTCGATCGTCCCGGCGTCGTCGGCGACGTCGCCGTCGACGATCGCGACGTAGCGCTTGGCGACCTCGCGGCGCGCGAACCGCGCCTGCAGCGCGGCGTGGGTGGCCGGATCGCGCGCGCACACCAGCAGCCCCGACGTGTCGAGGTCGAGCCGATGCACGACGACGGGGCCGTCGAGGCCGGGCGCGCGCGCGCGCAGGCGCGTCGCCACGCAGTCGCGGAGCCGGCCGCTGCGACCGGGCACCGACAAGAGGCCGACCGGCTTGGCGACGACGACGATCCAGGCGTCGGCGAACAGCACGGCCGGCTCGTCGGGGCCGACCGCGTCGGCGCCAGGCTCGGGCGCGGGCTCGACCAGGACGCCGTCGAGCAGGACCGGCACCAGCGGCCCGCACTTGCCGCGGCACGCGGGGTAGAAGCCGCCGGCGAAGCGGCCGTCGCGAGGGGGGCCCCACCACAGCTCGGCCAGCGCCACCGGCGTGAGCCCGAGGCGGTGCGCGTGGGCGATCAGCTTGGGCGCGGCGCAGTCGCCGGCGCCGCCGGGCGGCGGGCCGGGCGCGTACAGGGCCGCCAGCGCGTGGCGCGCGCCGCGGGCGCTGGTGACGACGTAGCCCGCGCCGACCCGGGCGTAGAGCGCGCGCGAGCACGCGGCGCGGTCGGCGTCGAGCTGCGCGTGCGCCGTCGTCGCCTCGGCGACCGCGACGTCGAGCGCGGCCCGCGCCGCGCGCTGGGCCGCGACCTGCTCGCGCCGGCGGCGACCGTCCTCGCGGCTGTGCGCGTCGAACGCCGCCAGCGCCGCGGCGTCGCCGGTCGCGCTCCGGCCCAGGTGGCGCGCGGCCCGACGCGCCCCGAGCTCGTCGTCGAGGATCGCCCGCGCGGCCGCGTGCTCGGCGAGCTGGGCCGCGCGCGCCGTCGTCACCTCCGCGAGGTGCGCCGCGGCCGCCGCCACCGCGGCGGTGCGTCCGGCGAGCTCGGCCTCGCCCGCCGGCCAGAACCGCGCGCGGTCGTCGGGGTCGAACAGCGGCGGCGCGAAGCCGTCGACGAACCAGGCGCCGCGCAGCATGCCGGAGAACCCGCGCAGGTAGCCGACGCGCCCGGCGGCGTCGTGCACGACCAGCACGCCGAACATCTTGCCGCCGGCGTCGCCGTCGAGCGGGCGCGGATCGGCGCGCAGCTCGGCCACGAGCTCGGCCGCGGCCCGCGCCGCCAGCGGGTGCGGCGGGCCGAGCGCGAACGGGCTCGGCATCACCGCCGGCACCTCGGCCGGCGACGGCGGCGGCTCGAACCAGCGCACGGCGTCCATCGCGCCGCGAGCGTTACCACGCTAGCGTGCGCGCATGGGTCAACTCGACGAGGCCGCGTTCGCGCGGCACCTGACCGCGTGCGCCGGCTGCGGCGGCACGGTCTTCGACGTCGCCAGCTACCTCGACCGCCACGTCGCGGTCATGCTCGGCGACGCCAACGACGACGGCAAGTGGGTCCACGACGGCGAGAAGTTCGTCGACGGCGTCCACCGGATCACCTGCGCCGGCTGCGCGCGGGTGGTCTTCGCCAGCGACGCGTGCCCGCGCTGCCACGCCGCCGGCACGCTGCCGGCGACGCTGGCCGCCGAGTCGCACCTCGCGGTGCCGAAGCGCTGCCCGAAGTGCGACGCCACCGAGCTGTCGCTGGTCGGCTTCGCGCCGGCGACGGTCCGCACCGGCGCCGGCAAGCCACCGACGCCGACGCCGCGCGCGCTGTTCGGCGAGCCCGGCTTCCACGTCATCGCGATGGCCTGCGACGACTGCGACTGGGCCGCCACCGCGCCCGGGTGTCCGCTGTGCGCCGGGCCCGGGCCGCTGCGCCCGCGGCCCTGATCGTCAGGGCAGCTCGCGCTCGAACGCGACGAGGATCTGCGTGGTCCGCCCGCCGGTCGCCGGATCGGTGTCGACCTGCCCGAGCACGACGCCGTCGGCCCACCCGTACAGCCCCTCGGGGGTCTCGAGCGCGCCGTACAGCGCCGACAGATCCTTGTCGCCGGGCGCGGCGACGTCGATGCGGCACAGCGTGGCGCGGCACTCGGCGGCGGCGATCGTCACCTTGGCGCCGCGCGCGGCGACCAGCTCGGTGACGTGCGCGAGGCGGATCGTCAGCTCGCGCTCCTGATCGACGGCCCAGCCGGGATCGCGGACCTCGCGCTCGAACGGGACGCCGTCGGCCACCGGCGGCGTAGGCTCGGGGACCGCGGGCGGCGTCCCGGCGACGGCCGGCGTGACCGCCGGCGTGAGGGATGGCGCCGGCGCTGGCGGCGTCGCGGCCCGGTCCCCGGCGTCGATCCCGGCCGCCGCCGCGGGCGCGGGCGCGCGGGCCGCGGGCCGATCGCGGCCTCGCCACCACCAGGCTCCGGCCGCGAGGACGGCCAAGGTCGCGAGGATCCACGCGTACTTCACGGGTGTCATTGTAGCGCAGGCGATTTCGACCGTCGCCGCCGGGCCCGTTCTGCTAGATTCCGCCGCCGATCGTGGAGCCGCCGACCGAAGAAGACCCCGCCGACCCGGTGGCGCCGTCCGCGCCCGCGCCGACCGATCCGCCCACCGCCAGCGCGGCGGCCAGCACCGCGCCCGCGCCGACCGATCCGGCCGCTGCGAGTCCCGCGCCCGCCGGGAGCACCGCGCCCGCGCCGAGCGATCGGCCCGCCGCCAGCACGACGCCCGCTGCGCCCGCGCCGATCGGTCCGCCCGCGCGCCCCACTCCCGTCCCACCCGCCGCGACCGGCAAGGCGTCCGCGCCCGCCAAAGCCGTCCGCCACCGCCGCGCCCGCCAAGCCGTCCGCGCCCGCCAAGCCGTCCACGCCCGCCAAGCCGCCCACCGCCCGCCGCGCGCGCGTGACCGTCGCCAACCCGTCGAGCGGCGGCGTGCTGCTCTGGGTCGGACGCCTGTACGTGTTCCTGGCGCTGACCATCATCGCGCTGGTCGTGTTGATCACGCTCGGCAGCTACCGCTACTTCGCCACCAGCACCCCGCCCGCGCCCGACCTGTCGAGCTACACCCGGGTCGCGCCCGCGGTCACCCGGGTCTACGCCGCCGACGGCACCAAGCTGGGCGAGTTCGCCAAGGAGTGGCGCGAGATCGTCCCGTACGAGGAGATCCCGACCCAGCTCGTCGACGCGGTGGTCGCGATCGAGGACCACGAGTTCTTCGAGCACGGCGGCATCTACTGGAAGGGCATCGCCCGGGCCGCCTGGCGCAACGTCACCGCCGGCGACTTCGCGCAGGGCGGCAGCACGATCACCCAGCAGGTCGCCAAGCAGTTCCTGACGGCCGACAAGTCGCTGGCGCGCAAGGCCCGCGAGGCGATCCTCGCGCGCCGGATCGAGTCCCGCTACTCGAAGCGCGCGATCCTGTCGCTCTACCTCAACCACATCTACCTGGGCGCCGGCGCCTACGGCGTGGCCGCGGCCGCGCAGCGCTACTTCCAGAAGTCGCTCGACCAGCTCACCCTCGCCGAGACCGCGCTGATCGCCGGGCTGCCCAAGGCGCCGTCGATGTTCTCGCCGCTGGCCCACCCGGCCCGCGCGATCGAGCGCCGCAACGTCGTGCTCGACCAGATGGTCAAGTGGGGCAAGCTCGACGCCGCCACCGCCGAGGCCGCCAAGGCCGAGCCGCTCGCGCTCAACATCTACAAGGACGTCTTCCCCGAGCGCATGCCGTACTACGCCGAGCACGTGCGCCGGTACCTGGTCAACCACCCCGGCATCGGGCTCGACGGCATGATGCGCGGCGGCCTCCGGGTCGAGACCGCCGCCGAGCCGTCGTTCGAGGCCGGCGCCTACGAGAACATCGACTACGGCACCCACAAGCAGGACAAGCGCCAGGGCTGGCGCGGCCCCGAGTGGTACGTCGACGGCCCGGCCCGCGACACGCTGATCGAGCGCCAGCGGACGCTCTACGGCGACGGCCCGCTCGATCCCGCGCGCCGGTACCTGGCGGTCGTCGACGACATGGGCTGCGAGGGCGGCCACGTGCTCGTCGGCGAGCGCCGGCTGAGCCTGCCGCTGCGCAACCTCAAGTGGGCGTCGCCGTGGAGCGCGACCGACTCCCACAACGACAAGGAGATCACCTGCGCGGCGCGGGCCCTCAAGCGCGGCGACGTGGTCTGGGTGCGGCGCGAGATCCGGACGTTCGGGCGCTACCGCGAGTTCTTCATGCCCGACAACGTCAACCCGGCGTGGAAGCACAGCCAGGACCAGGCCGACTGGGACGCGCGCAACGCCGAGGTCGTCCAGCTCGAGCAGGTCCCGCACCCGCAGGGCGCGCTGTTCACCGCCGATCACCACACCGGCTACGTCACCGCCATGGTCGGCGGCTACGACTACGCCCGCAGCGAGCTCAACCGCGCGGTCCAGTCGTGCCGGCAGCCGGGCTCGACCTACAAGCCGATCTACTACTCGGCCGCGCTCGACGACGGCTTCGGCTTCGACTCGATGTTCTACGACCGCCCGGTCGCGATCACCGACCCGGTGACCGGCGAGGTCTGGACCCCGACCAACCTGGGCGGCACCGTCGACAACGACGTCACGCTCGAGTACGCGCTGGTGTTCTCGAAGAACATCCCGTCGGTCGCGATCTTCTCCGAGGTCGGCGCCGACCGGGTCGAGCGGTGGGCCCGGCGCCTCGGCTTCACGTCCGAGATCATCGCCGACAAGGCGCTGGCGCTGGGCGCGTCGTGCACGTACCTCGACCAGCTGTCGCGCGCGTTCGCGATCTTCGCCCGCAACGGCCGCTGGATCGACTGGTCGTTCGTGCGCCGGATCCTCGACCGCGACGGCAACGTGATCGAGGACCACACCGTCCACTACGACCCGATGCTGGCGCCGGCCGATCGCCTCGATCGCCTGGCCGCCACCGCCGGCGACCGCGCGCCCCAGGCCATCCCGGCGCGGACCGCGTTCCTGACCTCCAAGCTGCTCGCGCAGATGGTCAGCTACGGCTTCACCAAGACCCTGCGCGCGACCGACCTGCACGCCGCCGGCAAGACCGGCACGTCGAGCGCGACGATGGACACCTCGTTCGTCGCGTACACCCCGCGGTTCGTGACCACGATCTGGCTGGGCGACGACAAGCGCGTCCGCGAGCTGGGCAAGCAGGACGCCGCGTACATGACGGTGGTGCCGATGTGGGCCCGCTACATGTTCGAGGTGACCCGCGACTTCCCCAACCCGACGATCCCGTGGGAGGTGCCCCCCGGCGTCGACCCGAAGGACCGCGGCGACCACACCAAGGGCCGGCGCGGCGGCGCCATGAGCCTGATCTACCGCCACGCCGAGAAGCCGCCGACCGACGGGGTCGACGGCGACGGCGCGCCCCCGCCGCCCCCAGGCCAGCCGCCGGCCTGACCGGGCGAAGCTGGGGACCCGACGCCGGCGCGGTGCGTTGAATGGCCGCAGGTACCTGCCCGTCCATGAGACGCGGCGTCCCCGTCGGCCTCGATGCTAAGCTCCTTCCGCGTGCGCCCGGATCCCGCCAACGACACGCTGGTCGGCACCGTCATCGGTGGCCGCTACCAGCTCTTGCGCCGGATCGGCAAGGGCGGGATGGGCCTCGTCTACGAGGCCGACCACCTCGGCATCGGCAAGCGGGTGGCGGTCAAGGTCCTGCTCGACAAGTACACCGACGACCCCGAGGTCGTGGCCCGGTTCGAGCGCGAGGCCCGCACCGCCAGCTCGATCGGCGACGACCACATCGTCGAGGTCTTCGACGCCGGCACCACCGACGACGGCCGCAGCTACCTGGTCATGGAGCTCCTGATCGGCTCGAGCCTGGCCGACATCGCCGAGGCCACCGGGCCCATGCCGGCGGCGCGCGCGGTCCCGATCGTCCGGCAGGTGCTGCGCGGCCTCGCCGCCGCGCACGCCAAGGGCATCGTCCACCGCGACATGAAGCCCGAGAACGTGTTCCTGATCCAGAAGGCGGACCGGCCCGACTTCGCCAAGATCATGGACTTCGGCATCTCGAAGTTCCTGCAGGACAGCGAGAGCAAGGTGCGGCTGACCGCGACCGGCGCGGTGATCGGCACGCCGGTGTACATGGCGCCCGAGCAGGCGCTCGGCGCCGGCGAGATCGATGGCCGCGTCGATCTGTACGCGGTCGGCGTGATGCTGTACGAGCTCCTGGCCGGCCGGCCGCCGTTCCAGGCGCCGACGTACATCGCGCTGGTCACCCAGCACCTGCACACGCCGCCGCCACCGCTGCAGCTGGCGCGGCCCGATCTGCCGACGCCGCTGGTCGTGGCGGTCCACCGCGCGCTCGAGAAGGATCCAGCGGCGCGGTTCGCGAGCGCGGCCGAGATGGCGGCGGCGATGCCGACCGACGTCGAGCTGGCCAGCCTCGACGCGATCGCGACCCTGACCGGCGGCCGCACGATCCCCGACGCCGACTACACCGCGCCGGGGTCGGCCCGGGGGCGGATCGCCAAGGCCGCGGTGACGCCGGGCGGCGCCGCGGTGCCGACCACGTCGCGGCGCCCGGGCCCGACGGCGCCGCCGCGCACGACCACGCGCCTGCGCCGGTGGCCATGGATGGCGGCGGTGGTCGCGGTGGCCGCGACGATCGGCGCGACCACCGTCGTGATCGCGCTGCGCCCGAGCAAGCGCCCGCCCGCCGCCGCCGGCCCGGCCGCGGCGCCGTCCCCGGTGCTGACCGGCTCGCTCGAGATCGTCTCGGATCCTGCGGGCGCGACGGTCGAGGTCGACGGCGCCGCGCGCGGCGTCACCCCGCTGGTCGTCGCCGGGCTCGCGGCCGGGGTCCACGAGGTCCGCCTGGTCCGCGACGGGTTCGCGCCGGTCGTGATGCGCAAGGCCGTGCGCGAGGGCCGCGACGAGACGTTGTCGGCGGTGATGGCCAAGGCCGAGGCGCCGGCGCCAGCGGATCCCCCTCGCCCCGGCGGACGGCGCGGCGCGCCCGCCGCGGGCGCCGGCAGCGCGCGGCCCCCCGCGAGCGCCGGCAGCGCGGCCAGCCCGGCAGGCAGCGGCAGCGGCAGCGCGACCAGCCCGGCGGGCGCCGGCAGCGGCAGCGCGACCAGCCCGGCGGGCGCCGGCAGCGGCAGCGACGGCGGCTCGGCCACGCCGCGCCCGCGTCCGCCCAAGAACCCCGAGGGCGACCCGCCGCCGCCGGACCGAAAGGGCAACCCATTCGGCTCGTAGCCGCCACCGCGCTCGCGTTGATCGCGAGCGCCGCGGGCCCGGTCCACGCCCAGCCCGACGCCGACGCGCGGGCCCAGGCGGGCGCCGCGTTCAAGCGCGCGGTCGCCGCCGAGGGGCGACGTGACTGGCCGACCGCGCTCGCCGAGTACGAGACCGCGTACCAGCTCTCGCCTCACCCCGACGTCCTCTACAACATCGCGTCGGTCCACGAGCGCACCGGCGCGCTGCGCGCGGCGGCGACGTACTACCAGCGCTACCTCGACGGCAGCCCCAGCGCGGCCGATCGCGCGAAGGTGGTGGGCAAGCTGGCCGAGCTGCGCGCGCGCCCGGCCACGCTCACGATCACCACGCGGCCGGCCGGCGCGGCGGTGCTGCTCGACGGCAAGCCCGCGGGCGCGGCGCCGCTGGCGGTGCGCGTCGACGGCGGCGCCCACCAGCTCGTGGCCGAGGCCGCCGGCGCCAGGGCGTCGCGCGCGATCACGATCGAGTTCGGCGAGCCTCAGGCCGTCGACCTGACGGTGGCGGCCGGCCGCGGCACGCTCGTGGTCGCGTCGAACGCGCCGGGCGCGACGGTGACGATCGACGGGCGGCCGGTCGGCACGACGCCGTGGTCGGGCGCGGTCGAGGCCGGCCACCACGTCGTGGTGATCGCCGCGCCCGGCTACACCACCACCGAGCGCGCGATCGAGGTGCCGGCCGACGGCAGCGCGCAGATCCAGGGCGCGCTGGGACGGCCGGTCGGCTGGGTCGAGCCGACGCCGCCGACCCGCACCAGCGTGCGCGCGGTGTTCGACTCGGGCACGTACCTCGAGCACGGGTTCGTGGTCGGCATCGCGGCGGGCTACCGGACCGCGACACAGCGCCTCGAGGCCACGACCGGGATGGTGTTCGGCAGCCCCGGGTTCGGCTGGGCGTTCCGCGGCCGGGCGTTCCTGCTGACCGGACCGGTGCGGCCGTACGTCGTCGCCGGCGTCAACTACGGCTTCGCCGGCGGGTCGAGCGCGCTCGCCGGCGGCGGCGTGCTGATCGCGACGGGGCGCGCCGGCGCCGTGAGCATGGAGCTGTTCGCCGAGAGCGGCTACGGCGCCGGCAGCGACGCCGACGGCGGCTTTCGGTTCGTGCCGATCATCGCCGGCGTCAGCTTCGGGCGCTCACAGCCGTGACACCAGCCCGCTGGTGACGATCCAGCGGCCGGCGACGCGCTGCTCGAGCGCGGTCAACCCGGCGCACAGCGCCCGGCGCGACAGCTCGACCGCGGCCCCGCGGTCGACCAGCACGAGGCCGCCACCGTCGGCGGTCGCCGTCGCCCAGGCCGCCAGCGTCGCGGCCCAGTCGGCGCGCGCCCCGACGCCGACGCCGATCACCGCCGCGAACGGCGGCGCGCGCCCCAGCTCGACCAGCGCGTCCGCGGCGTCGGCGCCGACCGCCGTGATCGACCGCCCGCGCGCGGTCAGCGCCCGCGCCAGCCGCGGCGTCGCCAGCACCGCGACCGGGCCGGTCGCGGCCATCGAGGCCAGCGCCGCTTCGACCGCCGGCGCGGCGGTCGCGATCCACAGGCCGTCGAGCACGCGCGCACCCTACCGCCCAGACGGTGGCGCGATCAACCGTTGCGCAGGTACTGGCACCGCGGCGCCTCGAGGTGCGGCGTCACCCAGTTCACGCCCCAGACCTCTTGCAGGAGCGTGCGGAAGTTGCCGTAGCTGACCACGAAGAAGTCGAGCTTGTGGACCTTGATGCCGCCGCCGGTGTCGTCGGCGCGGACGCAGCCGTCGTGGATCGTGCCGTCGGGCAGCCGCAGCCCGTCGAACTCGGGCACGTACAGCGGCTCGCCCAGCGGCACGATCCGCGGGTCGACCGCGACCGACTTGAACGGCACCAGCGTGCGCCGCCGCGCGCCGCGCCCGAACGGGAACAGCTTCGAGTCGAGGAGCTGGAAGCAGGTGCCGGTGCCGTACTTGCACGCGCCGGCGTAGTTGATGACCCGGCCGTCGGCGAGCAGGCCCGAGCCCTCCATGCGCAGGTGCCAGATGAACTTCTCGGAGTAGGTGCCCACGTAGAAGCCGCGGCGATCGTAGATGTCGACGGCGTCGACGTCCTGGTACTCGATCTCGTCGGGCTCGTCGAAGTCGTCCTCGCGCGCCAGCCAGTAGAACCGCAGCGCCCACTGCAGCTCGGGGACGATCGGGTAGCCGCAGCACAGCTTGTTCTTGCCGGCCACGGGCGCGCGCGGCGCGATCGCCACGCCCTCGAGGGCGAGCTTGGAGTCGTCGGCGACGGCGGGCCCGCTGACCAGGCCGACCATCACCAGCGCGATCGCCACGGTGCGCACGGGACCACTATAGCGCGTGGTAGCGTGGCGGCGTGGCGACCGTCGTCGACCTCGCGGACGCGGCGGCCCTCGCCGACGGCGCGGCCCTCGCCGACCTGGGCGGCAAGGCCCGGGGCCTGGCGCGGCTGATCGCGGCGGGGCTGCCGACGCCGCCGGGCGCGGTGCTGCCGGGCGCGGTGTTCGCCGACGTGGTCGGCGCGCTGACGCCGGGCCTGCCCCTCGCGCAGCACGGCCACGCGCTCGCGGCGCTGGCCGAGGCCGCGGCCCACGCAACGCCGACGCCCGCGCTGGTCGAGGCCGTGGGCGCGGCGATCGCGCGGCTCGGGCCGCGGCTGGCGGTGCGCTCGTCGATGGCGGTCGAGGACACCGTCGCCGGCGCCGCGCCCGGGGTCGGCGCCACCGTGCTCGGCGTCGCGCCCGCGCAGGTCTGGGACGCGATCCGCCAGGTCTGGGTCGCGGCGGTGACGCCGCTGGTGGTCGCGTACGCGCGCGCCCGCGGCCAGACGACCGTCGCGCCGCCGGCGGTGATCATCCAGGCGCAGGTCGCCGGCTTCCGCGCGACGATCTACACCCGCCCGCCGGGCCAGCCCGACGGCGCGCAGGCCTGGATCGCGTGCGGCCCGGGCGCGCCGGCGCGGGTCGCGCGATCAGGCGCGGCGTGGCGCGAGGCGCTGACGCTGGCGCTGGCGGCCGAGCGCGCGATCGCCGCGCCGACCGGCGCCGACGTCGAGCTGGTGTGGGCGTTCGCGACCCGCGCGTGGACGATCGTCCAGGCGCGGCCGCTGGTGCACCCGCCGCCGCGCCCGCCGCGCGTGCCGGCGCCGGCGATCGTGCTGGCGCCGCTGCGCACGCCGGCGCGCGCGTGGCGCCGCGACGTCACCCACAACCCGGCGCCGCTGTCGGTGGCGCAGGCCGAGCTGTGCGCGCGCGTCGACGCGGCCGCGATCGCGCCGTTCCACCTCAAGGTCGTCGCGCACCACCTGTACTGGGCCCCGCGGCTCGACGCGCCCGCGCCGCCGCCGGTGACCGTCGCGACGCTGCCCGGCGAGCTGGCCGCGCTCGAGGCCGAGGTCGCGGGCGCGCTGGCCGCGCCGGCCGCCGCCCTCGACGACGCGCTCCGGATCTACCTGGCGGCGTACCGCGTGCTCGCCGCCGAGCTCGGCCCGCGCATCGCCGCGGCGCTCGCGATCCTGCCCGACGCCCTCGCCGCCCGCGGCCAGCCCCGCCATCTGGCGGCCGCGCTGGCGCCGCACCGCCCGTCGTCGATCGCCGCGCGGCTGGCCGCGTGCGCGCGCGGTCAGCTCGATCGCGCCGCGCTGCTCGCCGCGATCGGCGACGCGGCCGCGGCGTGGGACGTGATGGCGCCGACCTTCGCGGAGACCCCGGCGCTGCTCGAGCGCGCGCTGGCCGCGGCGGCCTCGCGCCCGGCGCCACCGGACCCGCCGGCCACGCCGCCAGGCCTCGCCGACGCCGTCACGATCGCGCGACTCGCCGTCGACGCCGCCGAGCGCGACGACCTGTGGTACTGGCGCGCGCAGGCGGTGGTGCGCCGCGCGCTGCTCGCCTGCGCCGATCGCCGCGGCCTCGATCGCGCCGACGTGTTCTGGTTGCCGTTCGCGCGCCTGCTCGACGACGCGCCGCTGACCGCCGCCACCGCGCGCGGCCACGCCGCCGCCGCCCGCGCCGCCGCCGCCCGCGCCGCCGCCTGGGACCTGCCGCTCGCCGTCGACGACGCGCCGCCCGCCGCGGTCGCGCCGCCCACGGATCGCTTCGTCGGCGCGGGCGTCGGCGGCACCATCGCCGGCCCGGTCCATCGCACCGACGGCGCCCAGCCGGTGCCCCGCGGCGCGGTCGTCGTCGCGCGCGCGATCACGCCGGCCTTGGCGCTGCTCGTCGACGGCGCCGCCGCGTTGGTCAGCGAGCACGGCTCGCCGCTCGATCACGGCGCCGCGATGGCGCGCGAGCTCGGGATCCCGTGCGTGGTCGGCTGCCCCGGCGTCTACGACGGCCTCGACGACGGCGCCTGGGTCACCGTCGACGGCGACGCGGGCGTGGTGCGCCGGGCCTGACGCGCATGAAACGCCTCACGCGCCCGAATCGCCTGACGGCTCCCGGAAACGCTTGACGGCTCCCGAGCCGCCGTCGCGCCGTCGCGCCGGCTACGCCGCGTCGTCGTTGTCGTCGTCGCCGTCCCCGTCGAGCTCGGGATCGTCGGCGAGATCGTCGTCGTGATCGGGGCTGGTGTCGACCGGCAGCGGCGTGCCCACGCCCGCGTTCACCTTCTCCCGCAGGTCCTTGCCGACCTTGAAGAACGGCAGCCGCTTCGGGGCGACGTGGACGGTCTCGCCGGTGCGCGGGTTGCGGCCCTCGTAGGCCTTGTACTCGCGCACGGTGAAGCTGCCAAAGCCACGGATCTCAATACCTTCGCCGCGTTCCAGGGCCTTGACCATGGAGTCGAAGACGCAGTTGACGATCGCCTCCGCTTTGCCAGCGGGAAGCTTGAGGCCTTCGGAGATCTTCTCGATGAGTTCTGACTTGGTCACAGCGGCCGTAACTCCGCGGAATCTCGCTAGAGGCTACTCGACTCAGGGATCCGGGCGCAAGCCTAACGTGGCGGAACGTTTGACCGAGTGTCCCAAGCGCTCAGTCGGCGGCGGGCAATGGTCGCTCGCTGTCTCGCACAAATGCCCGGTATTGCATTGGAAATTGGTATGTGTCGCAGCGGTGCCGGGCGTAGAAGTCGACGAGATCCCGCCACCGGATAGAGCCGTCATCGAGCCCCGAGCGGAGCGCTTGCGACACCGCGACGCTACAAACCCGCTGAGCGCCGGGCAGATCTGGCTCGTGACCGACGGTCAGCCGGGCATCGGCGCCGAGGGCGCGCGGCGGCACCTTGGAGACGTAGAACGCCTGCAGCGGCGTCAGCTCGATCGACTCGACGTGCGAGATCTCGAGCGACATGCCGTCATGATAGGAGCACTCGGTCCGGACCTCGCGCCCGCCACGGCCGACCACGTTGGCGTTGTACGGCTCGACGTCGCGGCGCGCGCAGCCACCCTCGGGCCGCGGTCGCGTGACGACGAGGTACGCGAGCTCGGCGCTGGTGCGGTTCTCGATCACCAGCGCGAGCGTGCCGCCGGTCGCGACCGCAGACAGCCGCAACCCGGCGGCCTCGATCGCCGGCTCGCCCGGCGCCAGCGTGCGCACACCCTCGTCCGCGCGCATCACCAGCTTGCGGGACATCTCGGCGACCGTCGGCGCGTTCACGCCGGCGATCAGCGCGTCCTTCTCGAGATAGCCCGACCACGTCCCCTCGGTCTGGCTGGCCTGGCGCAGCACCTCCTGCGAGGTCGCCAGCGACTCCGACGGCGGGTTCGGCTTGGGCGGCAGCGAGACCGCGCCGCAGAACCGGACCATGGTCACCGCCAGCGCGAGGCCGACGGCGCCCGCGGTGACGCCGATGCGCACCGGTCCGTTCAGCTCCACGTCGCCCTCTGCAGTCGGTGTACGCCCTCGCACACATCCAGCTTCGACGGGATCACGGCTCAACACTACACTGCCGATCTCCGGGAGCGAAAGAGTCAGCAGAGGTCAGGACGGGAGCGGCCCGAAACAAATTGACGGGGCGATCTGTCGCATGCCTAATCGGAAACATCCCATGGGGGGCCATCACTTTCGTCGTCCATACGGCGCGCGCTGGATCGTCGCCGCGCTCGCGCTGGTGATGGCGCTCGCCGCGACGCCGACGGTCCACGCCGACGAGGCCGAGCGGATCGCGCAGCTGACGGCGACGCTCGGCAACGGCCACAGCGAGCGCGAGCGCATCGCCGCGATCACCGCGCTGGCGCGCCTCGGCAGCAAGACCGCGCTGCGGCCGCTCGTCACCGCGCTCCGCGACAGCAGCCCCTCGGTGCGCGGCATCGCGGCGGCCGGGCTCGGCAAGCTGGGCCATCGCGCGGCGCTGCCGGCGCTGCGCCAGGCGCAGGGCGACGGCGACGCGGTCGTCAAGAAGCGCGCCGCCGAGGCGATCGGCCAGATCTGCGTCGCGAACAACCTGCCGGTCGAGGCCGCCCCGGGCGCGCCCGCGGTGGCCAAGACCCGCCCCGGCTTCGGCAACCAGCCGCGCGCGGTCGCGCCGCGCCCGGATCTCTACGTCGTCATCAAGTCGTCGTCCGACGACTCGCCCGGCAAGCACGACAAGAAGGCGCGCAAGGTCCACGCCGACGCGCTGCGCGAGGCCATGACCACCGAGCTGGCCAGCGCCAACCTCGTCACCTTGACCGCGAGCGACGCCAAGAAGTTCGGCCTCGATCCGCGCCAGCTCGACCTCAGCATCGTCGGCCTCGAGTTCCGCCAGGACGGCGCGTTCGTCGAGGTCGAGGCCCAGGTGCGGCTCGCGATCTCGAACGACAACGGCAAGATGCTGTCGTTCGTGTCCGGCGGCGCCAAGGTCCAGGTGCCGCGCCGCGGCTACGACGCGACGTACCTGCCGCAGCTCCGGCGCGACGCGGTCGAGAACGCGGTCCGCGGCCTGTTCAGCAAGGTCATCGATCAGCTCCGTCGGTCGCTGACGTCGTGAGCGGCACGTCGCTGCGGGCGTCCGCGGCGAACAGCCAGCCCAGCCCGACCCCGACGCACAGCATCGCCGCGCTCACGGCGAGCAGCGGCGCCAGCAGCCGGCGCCGGCGCGGCGGCGCGATCCGCCCCATGAGGGTGGGCTCGATGGCGTAGGCGGTCGCCGCCGCGATCGCGGCGGCGGCCTCGCGGTCCCCGTCGCAGGTCGGGCACCGTCGCGTCGCCGGGAACACCGCCGCGCACCGGCGACAGATCGAGTAGGCCACCACGCTCGCACCGCTCATCCCGCGTCTAACGCACGGCCGCGCGGATCGATTTCTGCTACCTGGCGCCGCAACGGCCGGCGCGCGTCACGGAGCCGCGGCCGTCACGCGCACCCCGTCCGTCAGGTCGATCTCCGCAAACTTCCACAGGAATGACAGGCCCAGGTAGCCGTCGACCCCGGGCGGCAGGCCGTCGACCACGACCACCTCGACCGCGCTGGCCCGCGCGTCGCCGACCTGCAGCGCGGCCGCGCCCAGCGCGCCGCTGCGGAGCACGTTGTTGGCGACGGTCTGGATCGTCGGGCCACCCGCGACCACCTGGGCCCGGGTGGCGTAGTCGCGCGTCAGCACCGTGGTGCCGCAGCGCGGGTCGACGACGAACGTGCCGGCGACGCCGCCGATCGTCACCTCGGCTCGGACGGTGGCGTCGGTCGCGGCCGGCCGCAGCGTCACCTGGCCCGCGCCGTCGACCGTCTCGCACTGCGCCGCCTGGGCCAGCCCGTCGGCCTGGCGCCGCAGGTCGTCGGAGATGTCGCCGCCGAGGGTCTCGGTGAAGAACCGCATCGCCCACGCGCCCTCGCACGGACGCCCGGCCGGGCCGGCCACGTCCAGCACCCGGGACGCGGGGAACCGACCGGCCCGGGCGCCGTTGCTGTTGGCGAACGACTGGCGGTAGTCGGCCAGCGCCAGGTCGGGCTGGTTCGAGCGCGCGCGGTCCTCGCCGCGCCACCACCAGAAGTCGCTGTCGAACGGGTTGTCCTCGATGATCACGGTCTCGTGCTTGACCGCCTCGGCGTAGCGCCCGAGCTGCTGCAGCGCGTACACCACCGACCACTCGAGGCGCGGGAACGGGCCGCACTTGGCGAAGAACGCGCCGGCGTGCTCGACCACATCGGCGTAGCGATCGAGCTTGCCGAGCGCGTCGACCAGCGTGCGGATCAGCTTGCGATCGCACGGCGCCAGATCACGGTCATCGAGCAACGCCGCGATCGCCGGATCGGGGTCGCGTAGCTTCGGCACCGGCGGCTTGGTCCGCTGGCTGCCCTTGCCGACGATCACCAGGCCGCCGACCGCCAGCGCCACCACCAGCGCGGCGACGCCGGCGACCTTGAGGCCGGTGATGAGCTTGCGGCGCCCGTAGCGCTTGTGCGCGCACGGCGGGCACATGAACCCGTCGAGCGTGCCCTTGGTGCAGCGCATGCAGATCGGCGTCTTGCAGTCGTCGCACGTACCCGTCGCCGCGACCCCCGGATGAGCGAAGCAAGCCCCCATGACGGCGCGAGTGTAGCGCGAACCAGGCGGCTTAGCGCTTGTCAGCCTTTTCGGCCGCGCACGTCGCGCACCGGTCCAGGCGCCGGGGAGTCCGCCGGCGGGGGCCCGCCGGGCGGGGGCCGCCCGCCACCCGCCGCCCGCCTGCGAGGCGCCCGCGCGCGTCTCGGAGGGGAGGCTCGTCGGGGCTTGCCCCCGACGAGGGGAGGCCTGGCGACAGGCCTCCCTGGAAGCTCAGCGGCGCAGGTGGCGATCGAGCCGCGGCACCGCGCCCCGGAACAGCCGCCGGCTGATCACCGCGAGCGCCGGGCGGCCGACCTTGCCCAGGGTCGACGGGCGCGCCGCCATGACCCAGTCGATGCGCGTGCCGCCGTCGACCGCGGTCAGCCGGTAGTCCTCGGCCATCTGGGCCACCAGCGGCGACGACGTGCCGATCATCGTGAACGCGAACCGCGCCCCCGGCTCCCACGCGATCATGCGCTCCTCGAACCGACCGAGCAGCCGCAGCGCCACCGCGCGCTCGGCGTCGACGCCGCCGGCGCCGCGGGTCCACGCCGCCGTGTGCATCAGCGGGAACCAGCGCGGCCAGCCGCCGGCGTCGGCGAACGCGGCGAAGACCGCGTCGGGGCTGGCGGCGACGGTGCCGGTCACCCGCACCTGCATCGGCGCCGCGTCGAAGAACGCCAGATCCGTCGGCGTCAGCTGCTTCATGGCGCGCAGTCTACGCCGCCGCGCGGTCCCGTGCGATCATCGTGACGAGATGGGGGCCGCGCTCGACGTCGCCGTGATCGGGGCTGGCACCGCCGGCAGCGCGGCCGCCATGTTCCTGGCCCGCGCCGGCCACCGCGTGACCGTCTACGAGCGCGTCGCCGAGCCCGGCCCCGTCGGCGCCGGCATCAGCTTGCAGCCGACCGGCCAGGCGGTGCTGGCGCGGCTGGGCCTGCTCGCGCCGATCCTCGAGCGGGCCGCGCGCATCGATCGGCTCCACGTCATGCGCCACGCCGGCAAGACCCTGGTCGACCTGCGCTACGCCGACGTCGATCGCCGCTGGTTCGGGCTGGGCCTGCACCGCGGCACGCTGTTCGTGACGCTGTTCGAGGCGGTCCGGCGCGAGCCCGGCGTGACGCTGCACCTCGGCGCCGAGATCAACAGCGTCACGCGCACGCCCGACGCGATCACCGTCCACGGCCCCGACGGCCCGCGCGGCGAGCACGAGCTGGTGGTCGTCGCCGACGGCGCGGTGTCCGAGCTGCACGCGTCAGCCGGCGTGCCGGTGCGGACCGGCACCTTCGGGTTCGGCGCGCTGTGGTTCGTCGCCGAGGATCCCGACCAGGCGTTCCGCGACGTGCTCTACCAGGTGGTGCGCGGCGCCCGCCGGATGTACGGGGTCCTGCCGACCGGCCGCGGCCCGACCGACGCGCGGCCGGTGGTCAGCTTGTACTGGAGCCTCGCCCTGGGCGATCACGCCCGCTGGCAGGCCGACGGGCTCGACGCGTGGAAGCGCGAGGTCCTGTCGTTCGACCCGCGCGTCGGCCCGGTGCTCGATCAGATCACCGCGCCCGAGCAGGTGCTCCTGGCCCGCTACCGCGACGTGCGCATGGCGCGCTGGCACGGCGACCGGATCGTCTTCCTCGGCGACGCCGCCCACGCCACCAGCCCGCAGCTCGGCAACGGCGCCAACCTGGCGCTGGTCGACGCCATGGTCCTGGCCGACACCCTGGCGGAGACGCCAGCGCTCGCCGCGGCGCTGCCGGCCTACTCGCGCGCGCGCCGACGGCACGTCGGGCACTACCAGCGCATGTCGCGCCTGCTGACGCCGCTGTTCCAGTCGAACTCGCGCGCGCTCGGCTGGCTGCGCGACGCGTTCATGCCGCTGGCCGACCGCATCGGCCCGAGCCATCGCCTGATGGTCAAGACCATGGCCGGCCACGAGCGCGGGCTCGTCGGGCGCGCGCCGCTGGCGCTGCCGCCGCCGTCGTAGCGATCACGGCCGGCGGCGCACCACCACCTCGGTCGGGGCCGAGTCGGCGCACGCCGGCTGCGGCAGGCACGCGGTGCGCGTGAGCGTCAGGTCAGCGCCCGCCAGCGTCAGATCGAACGCCTGGTACTCGTGGCGATCGCCCTCGCTGCCCCAGATCCGCGCGTGCAGCCCGCCCTCCTCCTCGGCCAGCCCGAGCTGGGTCGAGCTCGTCGTGCTGGTCTCGACCGTGCAGGCGGCGTCCGAGAACAGCCGCGTGGTCATGACCCGACTGAAGAGCAGCCGTGCGTCGATGTCGATCTGCATCCCGATCGTGCCCCACACGTCGGTCGCCACCGGGACGCACGCGCCCGCGACCATGACCGAGCCGCCGACGGTGATCGACACGAGGTCCCAGCCGCCGCGCATCACGGTCGACCACGGCGCGACCCGATCGACGCTCACCGAGATCGGGGGATCGGTCGCGGTGTCGCGCGGATCCGACGGATCGTGGGTCAGCGCCAGGTGATCGCCGGTGCGCGCGGTGCGCAAGACCAGCACGCTGGCGTCGGCGTCGGTGAGCAGCCAGCGGTCGTCCTCGACCGCGACCGCGTGATCGCTCGACATCACCGGGCTGGCCGGCACGCCTTGCGCCAGCACCAGCTGCCGGACCTGGAGCTGGCCCGCGCGCGGCCCGGTGGCGGTGAACTGCACGTCGGCGCGCAGCGCCTGCGTGACACCGTCGCGGCGCAGCGTCTGCGGCGCGCTCGGGTCGCCGACGACCAGCTCGGTCATCAGCCACAGCCCCTCATACTCAGCCGCGGTGACCGGCGGCGCGTCGATCGCCGCGTCGGGGCTCGCGCCGTCGTCGCCGCCACACCCGACGGCCAGCGCCAGCGCCATGATCGTGACGTTCCGGAGGGTCGACATCACAGCCTCCTCGCGAGATCAGGCCTCGCACGTCGGATCGATGCACGCGCGGTACCAGGCGGGCCGCGCGAGCGATCCAGCGGACATGGGCGATCGCGTCGGCGGCGGCTCGCGCAAGCCGTGCAGGCCCAGGCCCCGTCGCGCGAAACCTGACATAAGGCTGACACGAGGGCTGGGCATCGTCGGGCTCCAACCAGGAGCCAGCCCATGACCGAGCTCGTCATCCCCGTCCGCGCCCCGTTCGACTTCGCCCAGACCCGGGCCCGGATCGCGGGCTTCCCGCCGTGTCAGGGGGCGTTCGTCCTCGACGACGACGCGGTCCTCGGCGCCTACGCCGTCGGCGACCACGCGATCGCCTGGCGCCTGGGCCCTGGCCCGACGCCGTCGGCGCTGCGCCTCGAGCTGCCCGGGACCCCGCCCGTGGCCGTGGCCGCCGAGGTGGCGCGGCTGGTGGCGGCGCTGGTCAGCGCCGACGACGACCTCGGCGAGTTCTACGCCCGGGCCGCCGACGATCATCCGGCCCTCCGCGCGATCGTCGCGCGCCACCACGGCCTGCACCACGTGCGCTTCCCGTCGCTGGCCGAGGTCACCTGCTACGCGGTGCTGGCCCAGCGTACGCCGATGACCGTCGCGTCGGCGCTGCGGCGCCGCATCGTGACCGCCTACGGCCAGGTGGCCCGGTTCGCCACCCACGCGCTGCCGGCGTTTCCGACGCTGGCCACGTTGCGCGGCGTCAGCGAGCTCGAGCTGGCGGCGCTGTTGCGCCACCCCGAGAAGGCGCGCCGGCTCCACGAGGCGGTCGCGGCGGTCGACGAGCTCGGCGAGGACTTCCTCCGCGCCGCGCCCTACGCGCAGGCCGCCGACGCGCTGCGCGCGGTCCGCGGCCTCGGCCCGTTCTCGGTGGCGATGATCCTGCTGCGCGGGCTCGGCCGGACCGACCACATGGATCCGCGCGGCGAGCCGTTCGCGTCGATCGGTCGCGCGATCTACGGCGCGGCCTGGGATCCGTCCGCCATCGAGCGGCGCTACGGCCGCACCATCGGCACCTGGGCCTACTACCTGCGCATCGGCGCCCCGCCGATGGCCCGCACGATCCGTGCGCCGCGTCCCCCGCGCGGCGCCGGCGCGCTCGCCCCCGCCTGACCACCACCGGCGCGATCAACAGACCGACGGCGCGATCGCGCACGCGTGGTCGGCGACCGGCGTCGGCCGCGGCGCGTCGCCGCCGGCGCTGCGGATCGAGCCGAGCGCGAAGGCGACCACGAACGCCAGCAGCAGCCCGAAGCCGAGGTCACGGACGCGCTGCGAGCGGTTGCGCGCGATCATCTCGTCGAAGCGGCTGGCGGTGGTCATGGCGGTCTCCTGAATCGCGGGGTGAATGTCGGCGGGTGAGCCGGATGACTCGTGCGGACGACCATGACTACTTCACGAAGCGGGCCAGCTCCGGCGCCGCGACCGGCCCTGACATTCCGTGCGCTTCCGTCGACGATCCTTCCCCCGGCGGTGGACCTGCGACGGTCGCACCCGTGTCGCACGGCCGGCGACCTGCCCGCGCCAGCCGGCGACACCGACGACCTCGAGGAGCTACGCCGCGCGCCGCGGCGTCAGATCTCGATCTGCAGCCCGAGCTCGACGACGCGGTCGGGCGGCAGGTTGAAGAACGCCGTCGGCGAGCGCGAGCTGCGCCGGGCGGCGCGGCGTCAGATCTCGACCTGCAGGCCCAGCTCGACGACGCGGTTGGGCGGCAGGTTGAAGAACGCCGTCGGCGAGCGCGAGTTGCGCGCCAGGAACGCGAACAGCAGCTTGCGCCAGCGCGCCATCGGCGACCGACCGGTCACCAGCAGCGTCTGCCGGCCCAGGAAGTAGGTCGTGGTCATCGGGCGGCCCGCGATGGCGCCGGTCTTGACGCAGCGGGCGATCACCTCGGGCACGTCCGGCGACTGCATGAACCCGACCCGCGCGACCACCCGGTAGAGCCCCTGGCCCAGCGCGATCACCTCGGGCGGCTTGCGGGTCGACACCCACGGCACCGGCTCGGTCACGACCGAGCACAGCACGACCTCGTCGTGCAGCACGCGGTTGTGCTTGACGTGGTGGAGCACGACGTTGGGCACCGCGTCCGTGCCCGAGGTCATGAACACCGCGGTCCCCTCGACCCGCGGCAGCGGGTTGGCCTCGAGGTCCGCCAGGAACAGCTCGGTCGGCACCGAGCCCGACGCCATCACCTTGGCCAGCTCGACCCGCCCGCGCCACCAGGTCGTCATGACCGCGAACACCGCCACCCCGACCGCCAGCGGGAACCAGCCGCCGTCGAGCACCTTCGAGCTGCACGCCACCAGGAACGCCAGGTCGAACACCAGGAACACCACCAGCAGCGCCCCGGCCTTGCCGACCGGCCAGGCCCAGCGCCGCCGCGCCACCTGGTAGAACAGGAGCGAGGTGATCGCCATCGTCCCGGTGACCGCGATGCCGTAGGCGGCCGCGAGCGCCGAGCTGGTGCGGAACTGCAGCACCAGCACGACGCACCCGATCATGAGCAGGTAGTTCATCTCGGGCACATAGATCTGGCCCTCGGCCGTGGCCGAGGTGTGGACCACGGTCAAGCGCGGCCAGAACCCGAGCTGCATCGCCTGACGGGTCAGCGAGAACACGCCCGAGATCAGCGCCTGCGACGCGATCACCGCGGCCATCGTCGCGAGCACCAGCATCGGCACCGCCAGCGGCCCCTCGACCAGCTCGTAGAACGGGTTGGTGATCGATCCGATGGGGCGCGTCAGGAACAGCGCGCCCTGGCCGAAGTAGTTGAGCAAGAGCCCCGGCAGCACGACCCCGTACCAGGCCCGGCGGATCGGCGTGCGCCCGAAGTGACCCATGTCGGCGTACAGCGCCTCGCCGCCGGTGACGACCAGGAACACCGAGCCGAGCAGCAAGAAGCCGTGCCAGCCGTGGGTGGTCAAGAGCGCCAGCCCGTAGCGCGGATCGATCGCGCGCAGCACCTCGGGCGCGGTCGCGACCGAGCGGGCGCCGGCCACGCCGATCGACACGAACCACGCCAGCATGACCCAGCCGAACACCTTGCCGATCCGCCCGGTGCCGTAGCGCTGCACGAGGAACAGCGCGACCAGGATCGCGATCGTGATCGGCACGACCAGGTGCGCGAGGTCGCCGTTCTGCTCCGACAGGCCCTCCATCGCGCCCAGCACCGAGATCGCCGGCGTGATGACGCCATCGCCGAACAGGAGCCCGGCGCCGAACAGCGCCGCCAGGAGCGACACCGCCAGCCGCGTGCGCTTGTGGTCGTCACCCTCGAGCAGCGCCGCGAGCGCCAGGATGCCGCCCTCGCCCTTGTTGTCGGCGCGCAGCACGAACACCAGGTACTTCATCACCACCACCAGCATCAGCGCCCAGAACACCAGCGACATCACGCCGAGCACGGTGTCGGGGGTCGGCGGCAGCGCGTGCGGCGAGTGCGGCCACGCCAGGCACTCCTTGACCGCGTACAGCGGCGACGTGCCGATGTCGCCGTAGACCACGCCCAGCGCGCCGAGCGAGGCGGCGGCGAGCGCGCGCCGCGAGGTGGGGTGCGGGTGAGTCGTGGTCGCGCGCGACGGTGTCGGGGTGCTCATGGGGTCGCCCTTGACGAGTCGACGGCCTACCACCCCCGCGCATCAAGATTCCATCAAGGTCGAAGCGGCTTGAGATCCCGCGAGGTTATCGCCGGCGCCGACGCTGGTTCAGCCGCTGTCGCCATCGCGCATCCGGTAGCCGACGCCGGGCTCGGTCAAGAGCCAGCGCGCGCGCCCGGGGTCGGCCTCGACCTTCCGGCGCAGCGCCGCCATGTGGACCCGCAGGTAGTGGGTCTCCTCGACCGCGCCGGGGCCCCACACCTCGCGCAGCAGGTGGCGGTGGGTCAGCACCTTGCCGGCGTGCTGGAGCAGCTGGGCCAGCAGCTTGAACTCGATCGGCGTCAGGTGGACCGCGGCGCCGCCGACGGTGACCTCGTGGCGGCCGAGATCGAGGTGGAACGGCCCGACCTCGAACACCGCGTCCGCCGCCGGCGCGCCCGCGGCCGAGGCGGCGTGGCGGAGCGCGACGCGGATGCGCGCGAGGAGCTCGCCGGTGCCGAACGGCTTGGTCAGGTAGTCGTCGGCGCCGGCGTCGAGCGCGCGGATCTTGTCGGCCTCGCGGTCGCGCGCCGACACGACGATCACCGGCGTCGCCGCGTCCGCGCGCACCACGCGCACCAGCTCGACGCCGTCGCCGTCGGGCAGGCCGAGATCGAGGATGATCACCGCCGGGCGCTCGGCCAGGGCCCGCCGGGCCTCGGCCAAGGTCGCCGCCTCGATCACGGCGAAGCCGTGGGCGGTGAGCGTGGCGCGCAGCAGCCGCCGCATCGCGATCTCGTCGTCGACGACCAGCACCAGGGCGGTCACGGCCCGCCTCCGGCCAGGGCCGGCGCGCCCGGCGCGATCGTGGCCGGCAGCTCGAGCACGAACCGCGCGCCCCCGGCGGCGGTCGCGTCAGCCGTGACCGTGCCGCCGTGGGCCACGGCGATCGCGCGCACGACCGCCAGCCCCAGCCCGGCCCCGGGCGCGCTCGACGCGCGGAAGAACTTCTCGAACACCCGCTCCCGCTCGGCCGCGGCGACCCCGCGGCCGTGATCGGCGACCTCGATCGCGACCCGATCGCCGACGCGGCGCGCGCTGATCGCGATCGGCGGCGCGCCGTGCTTGACCGCGTTCTCGATCAGGTTGACCAGCGCCAGCTCGAACAGCACCGGATCGACCGGCACCTCGAGCTCGCCGACCGCGACCGTGACCGCGCGATCGCCGAGCACCGGCTCGAGCCGGGTCAGCGCGGCCCCGCACAGCTCGTCGAGCGGCACCCACTCGCGCGCCGGCACGATGCCGGTCTCGACCCGGGTCAGCTGCAGCAGGTTCGCGAGCATCCGCTCGAGCCGGCGGGCCTCGACGACGACCGACTCGAGCAGCTCGGCGCGTGCGGCCGGCGGCACCGCGGGGTCGCCGGCCGAGGTCGCGGCCGCGGTGATGATCGCCAGCGGCGTGCGCAGATCGTGGGACACGCTCGACAGGAGCGAGCTGCGCAGCTCCTCGGTGTGGGCCCGCAGGTCGGCCTGCCGCGCGATCGCCGCCTGGCCGCGCAGGCGCTCGGCCAGGGTCGCGATCGTGAGCCCGGCGGCGAACATGACCGCGAACGTGACGCCGTGGCGCGGGTTCTCGATCACGAGCTCGAACCGCGGCGGCACGAAGCACACGTCGAACGCCAGCACCGCGAGCGACGCCGCCAGCACCGCCGGCCCGCGCCCGCCCAGCGCCGCCAGCATCACCGCCGGCAGGTAGAGCATCCCGATGTCGCCGACGGCGAGCTCGGGGTGCGCGACCAGCCCGATCGCGGTCGCGACGCCGACGGCCGCGACCGCGCTGCCGTAGCGCAACCCGCGCGCGGTAAGTGGCGTCGGGTCCACGCGCGTGACGATACGCTCCTTTACGAAGCCTTGATCCGCCGCGGGCGGCTCTTGACGCCATCTTGAGGCCGGCGGCGGTACAGCATGGGCATGGGCCATCCATATCGCCACTGCGACGCGCCGACGCCCCACGCGGCCGAGCCGCTCGACGACGAGCGCGACCTCGCGATCGTGCTGGCGGCGATCGGGCTGGTGCCGGTGATCTTGACGATCGCGGCCAACGAGCGCTTCGGCGCCGAGCCGACGATCGGCCTCGGGCTGCTCGCGCTGGCGGCGGTGACCGCCTGGCGCCGCCGCTGACCTGACGGCGCCGCGGACCGCGGGCGCCGCGGACCTCCTGGCGGCGACGCGGACCGCCCGACGGGACCGCGCGCGCCGCAGACCACCTGGCGGCGCCGCGGACCACCTGGCGGCGCCGCCGTCGGTGCGCTCAGCCGCCGGCGGTGGAGCCGTCGAGCGAGCCGGTCACGAACGGCAGCTTGGCGAACGCGTCCTTGTCGATGGCCTTGTCGAGCGCGTCGCCCGGCGTCACGTCGCCCGCGGCCACCAGCTTGGCCAGGGTCGTGTCCATGCCCTGCATCCCCTCGCTCTGACCGCCCTGGATGAAGCTGCTGATCTGGTTGGTCTTGCCCTCGCGGACCAGCGACGCCAGCGCCATGTTGCCGATCAGCACCTCGTGCGCGGCGACGCGGCCCGAGCCGTCGGCCCGGCGCAGCAGCTGCTGCGCGACGATGCCGGCCAGCGAGTCGGCCAGGAGGCCGCGGATCTGCGGCTGCTGATCGGCCGGGAACGCGTTGACGAACCGATCGATCGTGGCCGCGGCCGAGTTGGTGTGCACCGTCGCGAGGATCAGGATGCCGAAGCTGGCGAGCTGCAACGCCAGCTTCATGGTCTCGGCGCCGCGGAGCTCGCCCACGAGGATGACGTCGGCGTTCTCGCGCCCGGCCGAGCGGATCGCCTCGAGGAATGACGGCACGTCGACGCCGACCTCCTTGTGGGTGATCAGGCACTGCCGCGGCTGGTGCACGAACTCGACCGGGTCCTCGATCGTCAGGATGTGGCCCCGCCGGGTGCGGTTCATGTGGTCGATCATCGCCGCCAGCGTCGTCGACTTGCCGCTGCCGGTCGGCCCGGTGACCAGCACCAGCCCGGCGGTCAGGTCGGCCAGGCGCCAGACGCCGGCCGGGACGCCGAGCGCGTCGAGGCCGAGGATCTTCGACGGGATGGTCCGGAAGACCGCGCCGCGCCCGGTGGTCTTCTCGAGGAAGTTGCCGCGGAAGCGGGCCTTGTCGGCGTAGGCGTAGGCGAAGTCGAGATCGTGCTCGCTGGCGAAGTGGGCGCGCTGGGCCGGGCTGATGATCTCGTCGGTGAGCGCGGTGATCTCGGCGCCGGTGAGCGCGCGCTCGGCGCCGGCGATCAGCTCGCCCTTGACGCGCAGCATCGGCGGGTAGCCCGGCGACAGGTGCAGATCGGAGCCGCCGCGCGCGAGCAGGAGGTCGAACAGCTGATCGATGGCGGGCATCAGCCGTCCCCCTTCTTGAAGAACCCGCCGAGGCGGTTCTTGAGGTTGCCGGGGTTGGTGGTCGAGGCCGCCGGCGGCGCCGCGGCCGCCGCCGGGTGCAGGATGTTGGCGAGCTCGCGCTTGTTCTCGGACGCGCGCAGCGCCACCTCTTCGAGCACGCGGCCCGAGCGCACCAGCTCGGCCAGCGAGTCGTCCATGCGGATCATGCCGAACGCGCGCCCGCGCTGCTGCAGGCTGGCCACCTGGAACAGCTTGTTGTCGCGGATCAGCGCGGCCAGCGGCAGCACGCCGGTCAGGAGCTCGACCGCGGCCACGACGCCGTTGCCGTCGGCGGTCGGCAACAGCCGCTGCGACAGCACGAACTTGAGCGCGGCCGCGAGGCTCGAGCGGACCTGCTGCTGATCGTCGGGCGGGAACATGTCGATCAGCCGGTCGAGGGTCTTGGCCGCCGACGGGGTCGACATCGTCGCCATCACCAGGTGGCCGGTCTCGGCCGCGGTCAGCGCGATCTCGACGGTCTCGCGATCGCGCAGCTCGCCGATCACGATCACGTCGGGGTCCTCGCGCAGCGACGCCTTGAGCGCGGCCGCGAAGCTGCGGGTGTGGGCGCCGACCTCGCGCTGCGACACCACCGACTTCTTGCGGGCGTGGAGGATCTCGACCGGATCCTCGATCGTCAGGATGTGGTGGGCCTTCGACGTGTTGATCAGATCGACCAGCGCGGCCAGCGTCGTGGTCTTGCCGTGGCCGTTGGGCCCGGCGATCACGACCAGGCCCTGGTGGTACGTGGTGATCCGGGCCAGCTCCTTGGGCAGCCCGAGCTGCTCGAGCGTCGGCGGCGCCAGGGCGATCAGCCGGAAGCTGCCCTTCCAGCCGCCGCGGACCCGGGCGATGTTGGCGCGCAGCCGCCCGGCGCCGGTGACCTCGAGGGCGGCGTCGATGTAGCCGCGGTTGATCAGCTCGGCGCGCTGGCCGTCGTCGAGCAGCGGCGTCAGCATGCGCTCGACCGCGGCCGCCGACAGCGCCTGGCCCTGCGGGATCAGCGTGCCGAGGATGCGCGCCATGGCCGGGCGCTCGGCCGCCACGTGTAGATCGGTCGCCTTCTGATCGCGCGCAGACTTCACCAGCGCGACGAAGCCCGGATCGCCCTGGCTGACGCGCATGCGCGGCCGGTCGGCCGGCGCCGGCGCCGGCCGCGGCACCGCGACCGAGGCCTTGGTCGGCCGCCGGACGCGGGCCGCGGTCTGGCTGCCGGTCTTGGCCGCGGTCTTGGTCTTGGGCCGGGCCGCGCGCGACAGCCGGACGATCCGATCGTCGCCCTGGACCGCGACGTCGACGCCGACGGCGCGGCCGTCGATCGTGACCGTGGCGGTGCCGCGCTGGCCGATCAGCGCCGCCAGCGGCGAGTCCGCGACCAGCGCCTCGAGCTGCCCCAGGCTGATCGCGGCGCGGCTGACGGGTCGGTACTCGCCGCCGCTCTTGACCGCGACCGGGCGCCCGGTCGCCAGCACGACCTCGGTCACGTCCTCCCGGTTCAGGAACTCGAGGAGCTTGGCGAGCTGCGACACGTGCGCACGATTGTACACGCGCCGCCCTGGCCGCCGCGGGCCGCCGCGGCTATGCCTGGGTTACTGGCCCCAGGGCCGAGGGTGATCCGGGTCAGAGGTGGTCGCCGATGAACGTGCTGACGCGCTCCAGCACCGCCGGCGCGCCGGCGACGATCGTCATGCCGTGGGCGGTGCCGGGGTCGGCGATCACCTCGACCGGCGTCGGGTTGTCGCCCAGGATGTTGGCGAGCGCCGTGGCGGCGTCGACGGCGCCCTGCTCCTGGCTGTGGACGATCAGCACCGGCGCGCGCGTGGCCCGGGCGGCGTCGGGCGTGGCCAGGCCGCGGTAGTTGAGCCCCGGCGACAGCAGCACGACCGCGGCGACCTGGTCGGGCGCCGCGCCGACGAAGCGCAGCGTGGCCGAGCTGCCGATCGAGGCGCCGACCATCACGCACCGGCCGCTAGCGCCGCGCGCGCGCACGGCGGCGACGGCGTCGCGGAGGTCGCCCTCGACCCGCTCCCAGTCGGCGGTCTCGAACGCCCGCCAGGCGACCGCGCCGTCGGGGCCCTGGGTGCTGGCGCCGTGGCCGCGCAGGTCGATCGCGAACAGGTGGGCGCGCCCCTTGAGGCGCTCGATCACCGGCACGTACTCGGCGCGGGTCGAGCTGAGCTGGTGCGCGAACACCGCGCACGCCGTCGTGCTCGCGTCGCGCGGCGGCCAGTAGGTCCCCACGATCGTCACGCCGTCCGCCGCCGTGAACCGCAGCTCCTCGCCGCCCGGCACCGTCGGCGCGTCCGCCGCCACCACCTCGTCCGGGACCTCGATCGCCTGCACCTTCGAGCCCCCGCCCCCGCACGCGGCCACGCACATCGCAACGACCAGCCAGCTTCGCATGGGGACAGGCTCCTGGGTCGCAGATACCCGTAACCGCTCGCCTTTTCGGGCGCACCGCGGCAACTCAAGTTGCCGCGATGCAACCAAATTCACTTTTGATTCTCGATACCTAGCACCCAGGAGCCGGTCCCCGTCTCGGTCAGTAGGTGCCGGTGACGGTCAGGACGACGTGGACGTCAGGGAAGCCGATCGAGGCCATCGTGGCGGGCTGGGTCGAGCCGCAGTCTGGCGCGCGCAGGTAGCTGGGGCCGGACTCGGCGGCGGTGTTGGAGCCGACGAAGATCGAGTGGCCGATGGCGTTGCCGTCGGGGATGAAGACCTCGGCGACGAGGGTCGAGCCGGCGGCAGCGACGCCGGGCGGCGACAGCGTCACCGGCAGCACGACGCCGGTGGCGGTGTTGTTCACGGTCACGAGCTGGCCGGCGATCTGGGTGAGGACCCCGGCCGGGAACGCGCCCGCGACGGTGTAGAGCTTGACCTGGATCGTCTGCGAGGTGCCGACGCCAGCGGTGGCGGTCTCGATGCCGACGTCGACGCGGCTGGCGGTGAAGGCCGTGTTGACGCCGAAGTCGCTGAGCCGGAACGCCCGGTAGTAGCTGTTCTCGGCCGTGACCCCGGCGGCGTTGCACGACACGGAGTTGAGGGCGGTGATCACGGACGAGGACGACTGCGACAGCGTGATCATCTGCAGCGGCGGCGCGTCGATCGGCAGCGGCGGCGCGTCGACGGCCGCGTCGACCGTCCCGGGCGGCGCGTCGATCGGGCCTGGCGAGCCGTCGATGCGGGCGGCGTCGACGTCCTCGCTGTCGCCGGTGACCGTGGCGGAGGCGCAGCCTGCGGCGGCGGCCAGGGCGAACACGACGAGGACGCGACACGACATCCCCCGATGGTGCCCGCAAACGGCACCGGGGGGCAACGGTCTTGGCGCCCGGCGGGCGCCGCGTCACACCGCGACGCGGAAGCCGGGGCGCGCGTCGAAGGCGGGCCCGCGCGCGAGCTGCGCGTCGGCGGCCCGCAGATCCTCGACGGTGTCGATCTCGCACGCGTACAGCGAGCCGAGCTCGACCGCGTGCAGGCCGACGCCCGCGTCGACCAGCTCCTGGAAGATCGCCTCGTAGTAGAGGTCGGCGCTGGTGGCCCGCTGCGCCAGCGCCGCGAACAGCCGCCGCGACGTGGCCGCGGACAGGAGCTGGACGCCGATCGCCTCGCCCATGGCGCCGCGCACCAGCACGTCCTTGCCGATCGCGACCACGCGATCGCGCTCGTCGGCGGTGACCTTGACCTCCTCGGCGCCGAGGCTCCCGACCGAGCGGACCGCGACCGCGTCGGGGCCGCCCTCGAACAGCCGGTCGATGACCGAGGCGTCGAAGACCACGTCGCCGTCGACCAGGAAGAACGCGCGCCCGTCGACGTGGGGCCGGGCCAGCGCCAGCGACGCGGCGGTGCTGGTGGTCTCGTAGGCGGGGTTCTCGACGAAGGTGACGTCGAGGTGGGGGAACCAGCGCGCGACGGCCGCGCGCACGTGCAGCTGCAGGTGACCGATCACGATGACGATCTGGTCGACGCCGGCGCGCACCAGCGTCGTCAGCGTCCGGCGCAAGATCGGCACGCCGGCCACCGGCACCAGCGTCTTGGGCGCGTGGTCCACGTGTGGGCGCAAGCGCCCGTCGTAGCCAGCTGCGAGGATCACGGCCTTCATCGCAGCCCTGGTGCCTGCAAGCGCCGTGCGCCCACACCGCGCCGCGATCCAGGCCGTGGACGGCCCTCGGGTGTCGAAAACCTGTCAACACCCACCCCTGGGCCCGCGTCAGTGCCGAAATCCTGTCACCACGTTCGGTGGTCGGGCCTACACAACACCGTCGGATCTGCGCGGCGCGCCGTCCCGGGACCGGGGCTGGCTCCTCGTCCGGCCCTTGCACCCCCCGCGGCGTCAGGAGTACCTCTTTGCGCATGAGCATCGCCGCCCTGGTCCTCGCCGACGCCCCTGGCGCCGACGTCCGGGTCGTGGGGCTGTCTCTGGCCGAGCGGGCGCGCCGGGTCGCGACCCGCGCCGGCGCCCAGACCGTGCTGGTCGCCCGCGATCGCGCGGCGGTCGCCGACTGGTGGCGGGCCGCCGGCTGCGATCGCCTGCTGGTCATCCGGGCGACCGATCAGATGGTGCACACGCCGCTGGTCGCCCCGCTGATCGCGTCGGAGTGTCCGCGCGCGGTGGCGGTGGCGCCGCCCGACGCGGCCGCCGCCGACGTGGCCGCGGGCGCCTACGCCGGCGCGCTGATCGTCCACGGCGCGGCCGCCGAGGAGATGATCGCGGCCCTGGCCGCGGGCGGCGACGATCGCGCGCTCGGGGCCGAGCTGCTCGCCGCCGGCGCCGACGCCTGCGCGCACGACCGCATCGCCCGTCACCCCGCCACCACGCGCACCGAGCGGCGCGCCGCCGCGCGGCTCCTGTTCGAGGTGATCCACAAGCACCAGGACTACGAGATCACCCGCTACCTGTTCCGGCCGGTGTCGACCCGGATGACCGCGGTGCTGGTGCGCACGCCGCTCACGCCCAACCAGGTGTCGAGCATCACCGCGGTCCTGGTCGTGCTGGGGTGCTGGCTGACCGCGCGCGGCTCGATGGGCGGCGCGATCGCCGGCTCGGCGGTGATGCTGGCCGCGGCCTACGTCGACTGCTGCGACGGCGAGATCGCGCGGCTCAAGCTCCTGTCGTCGAAGTTCGGCGCCTGGCTCGACACCGTCGTCGACGAGCTGTCGCAGGTCGCCTACATGATCGCGCTGGGGCTGCACTGCCGCCAGTACTTCGGCGTCGACTACCTCGGCCACCACGGCCTCGATCCGTGGCGGCTGGCGATCATCGTCGGCGTCGTCACCTACGGCGTCACGATCTACTGCGTCTACTGGAACATCGTCGTGCTGGTCGGCTCGGCCAACAGCCAGGACTACATCAGCCGGTTCGAGATCACGCCCGGCGAGCGGCCCGGCACCGCGCGCCTGCGCCCGGTCACGACCCAGGCGATCATGCTCCCGCCCGACACCAACCCGGTGATCCGGTGGCTGGCGACCTACGCGCCGTACGTCGTGCGCAAGGACTTCATCACCTGGGGCGTGCTGGTGCTGGCGATCGCCCACCTGACCCAGGTGTCGTTCGGGCTGCTGGTCGTCGGCGGCGTGCTGTCGTCGACGGTGGTCGTGATCGATCACGCCCGCGCCCGCGCGCAGCTGTCGGAGCTCCGGCGGCGCGAGCTGGTGCTGGTGCGCTGACGAGCGGCGCGCCGCGAGCGCGCTACTCGACGCGCTTGATCAGGTGGAAGCCGTAGTCGGACTCGACCACGCCGACCTCGTCGACGTCGAGCCGCAGGCCGAGCTGACGGAACTCGATCACGAGCTGGGCGTCGGGGCTGACGTCGTACGACTCGCCGGTGTCGGCGCTGCCGGGGTCTTCGGAGTGCGCGTGCATCAGCTGCTCGAAGTCGGCGCCGGCCGCGACCTGCTTCTGGAGCGCGCGGATCTCGCGCTCGGCGTCGCGCTTGGTCCGGGCCAGCGCGCGGGCGTCGGCGCCGCCCTTGCCCTCGACCTTGTCCTTCCACGAGATCAGGATGTGCTTGACCTTGGCGTGGTTGGTGCGCGGCTCGCGCCGGAGGATCTCGGTCGAGACGACCGTCGCGGTCGCGAGCTGGTTGCCGCCGATCTTGTTGTTCATCGTCGGTCCGGACATGCCGGTGGGGCCGCAGGCGACGACGGGGACGGCGAGGGCGAGGGCGAGGAGGATGGGCGAGGCGCGCATGGCGGCGTAGAAGCTAGCAGACCCCTTGCGCCCGTGCGCGAACGGCGGCAGGGTGCGCCGATGTCGAGCCACGAGACGGATCGCCCGGTCGCCGCCAGCGAGCTCCTGACGCTGCTGCCGGCGCGCGTGTGGCACCTGACGTCGAACGGGGGCGACCTGTGGTGCCGGCGGCCGTACTCGTTCTTCTTCTCGAGCGATCAGGCCGCGACCGCGTTCGCGGCCGCGCTCGGCGTCGGCGGCGAGCTGTGGCCGATCGGCCTCGACGCCAGCGCGGTCGTCACCAGCGAGTTCCTGGCCGGGCTGCGCGAGCTCGACGTCACCCGGATCTTCCTCGACCCCGAGATCGATCCCGCGTCGGGCGACGTGCACGGACGGATCTTGCGGCTCGAGGCGCTGATCAACTGACGCGCCCGGGCGTCACGACGAGCCGATCAGCTTGCGCAGGAACGGCACGACCTGCTTGGCCGTGACCTCCTCGGCCACCGCCATCACGCAGTCGCGCATGCCGGAGGCGATCGACGCCGGATCGGTGCTGGTGATCGCCTTGGCCGAGCCCGAGGCCGACGCGGCCCGCTGCGCCGCCCACTTCTCGGCGCCGTCGACCCCGGCCCACGGCGCCACCCGCACGGACACCGTACAGGTGATCTCGGCCTGGTTGCCGCGCTTCTGCACGGCCAGGGCCGAGATCGTGGGGGCCACCAGGAACCCGCGTGACCCCGCCGCGGTGAGCTGCTGCTCGGTCGGCGGCCGGCCCGGCCACTCGGTCGCGACGCCAGGCGCGCGCCGCGCGACCGTGACGCGCACGGTCTTGACCAGCCGCTCGACCGCGTCGCGCGGGGCCTTGCTCGACAGGTCGACGCCGACGCCGAGGTGGACGTAGACCGCCGGCGCATCGCCGACCGGCGCCGACCGGGCCAGCGCCGCGATGATCTCGCGCGACCGCGCGGCCAGCTCGCGGACCTTGCGATCGGACTCCTTGCCGGCCTCGGTGAGCGCCGCGAGCGCGAGATCGCGCGCCGCCCCGGGCGTGCTGGCGTCGACCGACTTGCCCAGCGCCAGCGCGGCCACCCGTCGGATCTGCACCTCCTGGTCGCGGCGCAGCCCGTCGACGAGCGCGCGCACGGCCCGCGCGTCGTGGCTCTTCGACAGCGCCAGCACCGCCGCCAGCCGGCGCTTGTAGCCGGGCGCGCTCGCGAGCTGCCGGGCCTCGTCGTCGATCGCGTCGGCGCGCACGGCTGACGCGAAGCCCGCCAGCGCGAGCGTCGCGATCACCACTACCAGCGCGGCGCGCACGTCTCCGATCGTAACACGTCGATCGACGGATCTCCCGTCGACGAACGGCGCGCGATCACGCCCGCGTGCGACGTTGGCCCACACCGGATCCAGCCGCGCGCGCACGCGGCGTCCGGCGGCGCTTCGCGCTGCGGGGTGAGCCAGGGCTCAATCGCCGGTGCCGAGGCCGCCCAGGATCGAGCCCTCGCCCGGGCCGCCGAGCACACCGGCGGCGACGATGCGCCGGGCCAGGCGCGCGAACGGCAGCGACTGCAGCCAGATCTTGCCAGGTCCGGTCAGCGTGGCGAAGAACAGGCCCTCGCCGCCGAACAGCGCGCTCTTGAGCCCGCCGATCCACTGGATGTCGTAGTTGACCCGCGGCTCGAACGCGACCAGGCACCCGGTGTCGACCCGCAGCACCTCGCCGGCCGCGAGCTCCCGGGCGACGATCGTGCCGCCCGCGTGGACGAACGCCAGCCCCTGCCCCTCGAGCTTCTGCAGGATGAAGCCCTCGCCGCCGAACAGCCCGGCGCCGATCTTCTTCTGCAGCGCGACGCCGACCTTGATCCCGCGGGCCGCGCACAGGAACGCGTCCTTCTCGCACAGGAGCGTGCCGCCGAGCGACGCCAGATCCATCGCGACGATCTTGCCGGCGTACGGCGCCGCGAACGCGACCTTGCGCCGCTCGCCGCTGCGGTTCTCGTAGATCGTCATGAACAGCGACTCGCCGGTGACCGCGCGCTTGCCGGCGGCGACCAGCTTGGCGAAGAACCCGGCCTGCTCGGCCTGGCGGGTGCCGTCGCCGAGCACCGTCTGCATCTCGATGCCGGGATCCATGTAGAAGAACGCGCCGGCCTCGGCCACCGCCGCCTCGCCAGGATCGAGCGTGATCTCGACGAACTGCATCTCCTCGCCGATCACCTCGTAGTCGATCACGTCGGCGGCCAGCGGCACCGGCGCCGGGCCCGGCGGCGGCGGCGGCGGTGGCGGCGCCGCGTTGCCGAACGCCGCGGCGAACCACGGCACCTGCAAGATCGGCGTCCACCTGGCCAGGCTCGGCCCGTAGACGTAGGCGGTCTGCGCCAGCTGGCCCGCGCGGATCTGGCCGATCACCTGCTGCGCGGTCAACGGCCCCTGCTGGTTGCCGTTGATGCCGATGTACCAGAGCGTGTTCTCGTGCACGCGGGCGACCCTACACTGGGCCCGGCGGCGTGTGGCGTCGATCGCTTGGCGTCCGGACCTGGGTCGGCGATAACACGGTCATGACGAGCGGGCGGCTGACCGCAGTGCTGGTGGGCGTGCTCGCGGCGTGCGGCGAGAACGCGCCCGCGACCTCCGGCGCGCTGGCGCTCGATCCGCCGGCGCTGGCGCTCCCGGCCGGGCGCGAGGCGATCGTGACGGCGATCCCGCGCGACGACAGCGGGGCGCTGGCGCTGTCCGCAGCGCCGACCTGGACGGTGCGGGACCCGGCGGTGCTGACGATCACCCCGCTCGGCGGTGGCCAGCTGCTGCTCCACGGCGCCGCGCCGGGCTCGACGGTGGTGACCGCCACCATCGACGGCGCCGACGCCGCGGCGGCGGTGACCGTGACGACCGCGGCGCAGGTCGGCCTGACCGTGACGCCGGCGACCGCGGCGATCCGCTCCGACGAGTGCGTCGCGTTCACCGCGAACGCGCGCTACTCCGACGGCACGACCGCGCCGCTCGATCCGTTCGAGGTCGACTGGGCGGTGTCCGGGCCCCGCGGGCCGACGCCGCCCGACGGGGTCGTCTGCCCGGTCGGCGTGGTCGGGACCCACACCGTCTGGGCCACGCACCAGCAGTTCGTCGCCAGCGCCGCGCTGACGGTCGCGCGCGCGCCGGTCGTCGAGCTGCAGATGTTCGTGCCGCACCTGCTGCTGACCGGCACCGGCGCCAGCGGGTTCGTGCTCGCGGTCCTCACCGACGGCTCCAGCTACGAGGTCACCCGCCTGGCCGCGTGGAGCTCGAGCGCGCCCGACGTCGCGTCGGTCGACGGCGTCGGGGGCGTGCACGGCCACAGCCCCGGCACCGCGATCATCGCGACCGAGTTCGAGAGCGTGCGCACCACCGCGCCGGTCGAGATCGTCGACACCTTCCCGCCGTGAGCCCGCGCCGACGCCGGGCGCTCGCGATCGGCGGTTGATCGGGCGCGGGCGCCGCGCTACCACCCGGCCATGCTCCACCGCTGGCTCGCCGCGTCGTCCCTCCTGATCGCGGCGTGCGCCCCGGCCTACAAGCCGGTGACCCGCAACGTCCGCGCGCAGGACGTCGGCACCGATGATCGCACGCGCCTGACCGCGCGGTTCCTGTGGGACGACGGCACGCCCGAGTACGCGCCGCCCGGGACCTCGCCCGAGGTCGTCACCGACGTCGCGACGCTGGGCCGGCTCGACGATCGGCTGTGCGTGCGGTTCGAGATGCGCACCGGCGCCAAGCACGACGCGCCGTTCGGCGAGTGGAGCCCGACGATCAACGGCGAGCCGGTGTTCCCCGAGCAGGAGACCTCGGCCCAGTCGGTCTACTCGGTCGACGGCGAGCGCACGGTCTTCGACGCCTCGTACATCGCGCGCGGCTTGGCCGGCGCGCTGACGATCACCGAGCCCACCACCGATCAGTACGCGGTCATCCACCGGATCGCGTGGTTCTGCCCGACCACCTCGGCGCCGAAGCTCGAGTTCAAGCTGCGCCGCACCTACGCGTCGCTCAAGGCCACGCAGGGGTTCATCTGGACCATCCAGTGATCGGGTCGGCGCCGCCGGAATCGCCGCGGCGCGGCGCCGGTTGATCGATCGTGCGCCTGACCGCGAGGTTCCTGATCGCCTTCGTGGTCGCGCTGGCGCTGGCGCTCGGCGTCACGACGTGGCGCAACCTCGAGCGCGAGCGCGCGCTGTTCGACGCCGACCTCCGCCACGACGCGCGCCGGGTCGGCCAGCTGGTGGCGCAGGTGTACGAGCACGCCGCCGCCCGGGGCGGGCCCGCCGCCGCCGCCGCCGCGCTGGCCGCGGCCCAGGTCGCGCACGCCGACTTCACCGTGACCCGCGTCGCGACCACCGCGGTCCCGCCCGCGATCGCCACCGAGCTGGCCGCCGGGCGCACCGCCGCGGTCCGGAACGAGCGCGCGCGCCCCGACGGCCGGCTCGACATGTTCGTGCCGCTCGAGCCCGGCGCGGTCCTGCGGGTCTCCAGCTCGCTGGCGGCCGAGCGCCGCTACCTGGCGCAGACCAAGACCCGGATGATCTGGCTGGCGCTGGCCGCCCTGACCCTGGCCGCGGTCGCCACGTCCGCGCTCGGGGTCGTGCTGATCGCGCGCCCGACCCGCGAGCTGGTGGCCAAGGCCCGGCGCGTCGGCGCCGGCGACTTCGCCGCGCCGCTGCGGCTGCGCCACCGCGACGAGCTCGGCGAGCTCGCGATCGAGATCAACCTGATGACCGAGCACCTCGCCGCCGCGCGCGTCCGGATCGAGGCCGAGTCGACGGCCCGCGTGGCCGCGGTCGAGCAGCTGCGCCACGCCGACCGCCTGGTCACGGTCGGCAAGCTCGCGGCCGGCATCGCGCACGAGCTGGGCACGCCGCTCAACGTGATCGAGGGCCGCGCGCGGATGATCGAGACCGGCGACGCGGTCGGCGACGAGATCGGCGACAGCGCCCGGATCGTCGTCGAGCAGGCCCGGCGGATCACCCGGATCATCCGGCAGCTCCTCGACTTCGCCCGCCGCGGCGGCAGCGACAAGGTCGCGACCGAGCTGGCGCCGCTGGCGCGCCAGGCGGTCGAGCTGATGGCCGCGTCGGCGCGCACCGCCGGCGTGACGCTGGTCGCGCCGGCCCCGTGCGACGTGCGCGCGCGGGTCGACGCCGCGCAGCTGCAGCAGGTGTTGACCAACCTGATCGGCAACGCCGTCCACGCGACCCCAGCCGGCGGCGCCATCACGGTCACGGTCCGCGCCGACGCGCGCGCGCGCCCGTCGCACGGCGACGCCGCGCCCCAGCCGACCGCGGTGATCGAGGTCGCCGACACCGGCGTCGGCATGGACCCGGCGGTGCGCGAGCGGATCTTCGAGCCGTTCTTCACCACCAAGCCGGTCGGCGCCGGCACCGGCCTGGGGCTGGCCGTGGTCCACGGCATCGTCGCCGACCACGGCGGCTGGGTCGACGTCAGCTCGACCCCGGGCCACGGCAGCCGGTTCGCCGTCCACCTGCCGGTGTCATGAGCGGCCGGGCGCTGATCGTCGACGACGAGGCCGAGCTGACCGCGCTGCTCGCGCGCGGCCTCGAGCGGCGCGGGTTCGCGGTGACCACGGCGACCTCGGGCGAGGCCGCGCTCGCGCGCCTGGCCACCGACGACGTCGACGTCGTCGTCACCGACCTCAACCTCGGCGGCATGTCCGGCCTGGCGCTGACCGAGCGGATCCTCGCGAGCCGCCCCGGCCTGCCGGTGATCGTGCTGACCGCGTTCGGCAGCCTCGAGGCCGCGGTCGGCGCGATCCGGGTCGGCGCCTACGACTTCCTGGCCAAGCCGGTCGAGGTCGAGGCGCTGGCGCTGACCGTCGGCCGCGCGGTCCGGCACCGCCAGCTCACCGACGAGCTGGTCCGCCTGCGCCGGCAGGTCGCGACCGGCCGCGGCGGCGAGCTGGTCGGCGAGAGCGCCGCGATGCGCGAGGTCTTCGACCTGATCGATCGCGTGGCCCCGACCGACGCCAGCGTGCTGATCACGGGCGAGAGCGGCACCGGCAAGGAGCTGGTGGCGCGGGCGCTGCACCGCCAGAGCGCGCGCGCGGCCGGGCCGCTGATCGCGATCAACTGCGCGGCGATGCCGGAGCAGCTGCTCGAGAGCGAGCTGTTCGGCCACGTCAAGGGCGCGTTCACCGACGCGCGGGCCAGCCGGGCCGGCCTGTTCGTCCAGGCCTCGGGCGGGACGCTGTTCCTCGACGAGATCGGCGAGCTGCCGCTGGCGCTGCAGGCCAAGCTCCTGCGCGCGCTGCAGGAGCGGACCGTGCGCCCGCTCGGGGGCGACGCCGAGGTCGCGTTCGACGTCCGCGTCGTCGCCGCGACCAACCGCGACCTCGAGGCCGCGGTCGAGGCCCGCGCCTTCCGCGACGACCTGTACTACCGCATCGACGTGGTGCACCTGCCCCTGCCGCCGCTGCGGGCCCGCGGCGGCGACGTGCTCGTGCTGGCCCAGCGGTTCCTGGCCGACACCGCGCGCCGGTTCGGCAAGCCGGTGACCGCGCTGGCGCCGGCCGCGGCCGAGCGCCTGGCCGCGTACGGGTGGCCCGGCAACGTGCGCGAGCTGGCCAACGCGATCGAGCGCGCGGTCGCGCTGGCCCGGTTCGATCAGCTCACGGTCGACGACCTGCCCGAGCGCATCCGCGCGGCGACGCCGTCGGCGCTGGTCGTCGCCGGCGCCGATCCGTCGGAGCTGGTCTCGCTCGAGGAGGTCGAGCGCCGCTACGTCCTGCACGTGCTCCAGGCCGCGGGCGGCAGCCGCACGGTCGCGAGCCGCATCCTCGGGCTCGACCGCAAGACCCTGTACCGCAAGCTCAAGGGCTACGGCGTCGACGACGGATGAGGGTCCGGCATCGCGCGTGCAGTGAGTCCGCGGCATGCGCCGTGCACCAGACCTGCGAAACCACCGCTCCGACCCGCCCATCGCCCTGCTGGCCGAAGACGACGACGAGCTCCGCGCGCTGATCGCGCGCCACCTCCGCCGCGCCGGCTACGACGTGATCGAGGCCGGCACCGGCCGCCAGCTGCTCGAGCTGCTGGTCGAGCACGTGCTGCCGCCGCTCGACGCCGGTCAGCCCGGCGCCCGGCTGGTGATCACCGACGTGCGCATGCCCGGGCGCACCGGGCTCGAGGTGCTGTGCCTGCTCCGGCGCGTCGACGTCGGCATCCCGATCGTGATCATCACGGCGTTCGGCGACCCGGCGCTGCACGCCGAGGCCCGCGACCTCGGCGCGTCGGCGGTGCTCGACAAGCCGCTCGACCTCGACGCGCTGGTCGACACCGCGCGCGCGCTGGCCCCGCTGTGACGTGGGGCGGGGCATCGTGCCCGCGCGGGGCGATCTGCCCCATCGCGGCGCGCCCACGCGCTGCGCGGGGCCGCCGCCGCTGGCACCGCCGATGCACTAGCCCGGCGCCAGCGACGACCATGTCGGCCGTCGCAGGAGAGGACCCACAGGAGCTCGCCATGCGTACCATCCGTACCCTGCTCGTCGCCGCGCTGGTCGCGGCCCCCTTCACCGTCTCGGCCACGCCGGAGCAGAAGCCGGCCCAGCCCGCGCCGGCCCAGCCCGCGCCGGCCCAGCCCGCGCCGGCCCAGCCGCGCAGCCCGTTCGCGCCGATCCTCGCGACGATGAAGGGTCACCACAAGGCCGCGCCGGCCGGGCACCACGCCCACGTCCACAAGGGCGCGCCCAAGCCCACGGCGCCGCCGGCGACCAAGTAGCGCACGCCCACCCCAGGAGGTCCGCCATGTCCCGCACCACCGGTCTGCACTCGCCGACGCCCGACGCCCCCGCGCGTCCGCACGCGCTCCGGCCGAACGTCACCGCGTCGCTGGTCCCGATCGCGATCGTGGCCGAGGACGACGACGAGCTCCGGCACCTGCTGGCGCGGCGCCTGCGCCGGATCGGCTGCGAGGTGATCGAGGCGCGCACCGGGCTCGAGCTGGTCGAGCTCCTGGCGCCGCCCGCCGACGGCCCCGCCGCCGCGCGCGCCCACGCCGAGCTGGTGATCTCGGACATCCGCATGCCCGGGCTGACGGGGCTCGAGGTGGTGTCGCTGCTGCGCAGCGTCGACTGGGCGATGCCGGTGATCCTGCTGACCGGCTTCGGCGACGACGCCGCCCACGCCGAGGCCCGCCGGCTCGGCGCGACGCTCTACGACAAGCCGGTCGACCTCGACGAGCTGATCGCGGCGGCGGCCGAGCACCTCGGCCTCGCCGCATGACGCCGGCCGGGCGCCGCGCGCCCGCGATCGCCGCGCGAGCGAGTACGCTGGCGCCATGCTCGACCTGTCCGGACGCCCGCTGCGGCCGTGGCACCGCTTCCACGTGCGGACCACGGCGCTCTACGCGCTGCCGCTGTTCGCGATCCTCGCGGTGATCGCGGCGCTCGCGTACGAGCGCTCGGTCGCCAGCGAGCACGGGCTGCTGCGGGCCCGGCTGCGGGCGCTGAGCGTGGCGCTGGCCAGCGCCATCGATCCCGCGGCGGTGACCGTGCCCGGGCCGGCCGGCCCGACGCCGACCCGCCAGCGCATGCTCGACGCGCTGGCCACGGTCGGCCGTGACCAGCCCGAGGTGGTCGCGATCTACGTGCTCGTGCCCGACGACGCCGCCGGCCACATGCGGTTCGTCGCCGACTGGGACCGGCGCGGCCTCGACGTCGCGCCCGGCACCGCCTACGACGCCAGAGCGGTGCCGCTCTTGATGGCCGCGGTCGCGGGGCCGCGGGTCGAGACCGACCCCGTGCTCGACGCCTGGGGTCCGACCCTGTCGGGCTACGCGCCGATCCGCGCCGCCGACGGGCGCACGGTCGCGATCCTCGGCGTCGACATCGCCGCCAGCACGATCGCCCTGCGCGAGCACCAGGTCATCGTCCAGACCGCGGTCGTGTTCGGCGTCGCCGCGCTGCTGCTGGTGGTGGTCGGCGCGGTGGTCGGCCGGTGGGTGCGCCGGCCGATCGAGCGGATCGTCACCGCCACCACCGCGGTCGCCGCCGGCCAGCTCACCGCCCGGGTCGCGCTGGCCCGACCCGACGAGCTCGGCATCCTCGGCGCGCACTTCGATCGGATGGCGGCCGGCCTCGAGGAGCGCGAGCGCATCCGCGCGATCTTCGGCCGCTACGTCAGCGAGGACGTGGCCCGCGCGGTGCTGGCCAGCCCCGAGGCGGCGGGCCTCGGCGGCGACCTGCGCGAGGTCACGGTCCTGTTCAGCGACCTGCGCGGCTACTCGACGATCGTCGAGCACCTGGCGCCGGCCGGCGTGATCGCGATCGTCAACAGCTACCTCGACGAGATGGCCACGCTGATCGACGCCCACGACGGCTGCGTGCTCGAGCTGCTCGGCGACGGCATCCTCGCGGTGTTCGGCGCGCCGGTGGCGTCGACCGACCACGCCGCGCGCGCGCTGGCCTGCGCCGAGGCGATGGCCGCCCGCCTGGCCGAGCTCAACGCCGGGTGGGACGCGAGCGGCGCCGCCGAGGCCTGGCGCGCCCACGGCCTGCCGTCCTTGGGCATGCGCATCGGGGTCCACACCGGCCGGGTCGTCGCCGGCAACATCGGCGGCGCCACCCGGATGAAGTACGCGGTGCTCGGCGACGCGGTCAACGTCGCGGCCCGGGTCGAGGCGCTCAACAAGGAGCTCGCGACCTCGCTCCTGTTCACCGAGGCCACGCGCGCGCAGCTCCCGGCGGCGGCGGCGGCGCGGGCGCTGCCGCGCGGCGAGCACGCGCTCAAGGGCCGCAGCCAGCCCGTGACGGTGTTCACGCTGCCGGCGTGACCGGGTCGAGCTCGTCGGCCAGGGCCCGCAGCGCGGCCGCGCGGGTCTCGGCCACCTCGGCCGCGGCCCGGGCGATCCCGGCCACGGCGCGGTGCGGCTGGGCCTCGAGGAACGCTCGGGCCGTGCGCTGGCCGGCGAACATCGCCCGGGCGTCGTCGACGCCGGCGCCGAGCGCCGCCTCGCCGCAGGTCGTGAACAGGAACGCCGCCAGCGGCGACGGCCCGGTGTCGAAGCTCGACTCCGACGCCCGCCCGATCGCGAGCAGCGCCAGGAGCAGCGGCTCGAGCCCCGCGACCTTGTCGAGCCGCGGCAGGTAGTGCTCGACGCGCTCGGGCTCGGGCCCGCCCGGCGACGGGAACCCGCCCATGAAGTAGTCGAGCGGCACGTCGCCGCCGGTGGCTTCGCACAGCGCCTCGACCACCGCGATCGAGTAGAGCTTGGCGCGCAGGTACCGGACCGCGAGCGTGATGTTGAAGACCGCCTGGGCCTCGCGGGCGGCGTGGACCTCGGGCGCGGGCTCGCCGCCCCAGTGGTGGAACACCCGCGCCGCCGGGAGCTGGGCCAGGAAGCCCTCCATCTTCTGCAGCGCGATCCGGTAGTCGCGCACCGAGTAGACCGTCGGCATCTGCAGCGCCGGGTTGCTCTCGGGCAAGAGCTTCCAGGTGTTGTCGAGGAACCGGCCCGGGTCCGCCAGCGCGAAGTTCTCGACGTCGTGGTTCCCGAACCGCACCGCCTGCCGCATCATCGGCGCGAGCCGCTCGGCCGGGACGCCCAGCGCCGCGGCCCGATCGTGCAGCGCCGGCGCCGGGTCGTCGCGGAACGGCACGGTCTGCTCGATCGCCATCGCCACGGTCAGCCGGTCCCAGCGCGGCAGCACCGCGGCCAGGTGCAGCGCCATCACCACCGCCGAGGCCAGCTCGTTGAGCCCCGTGAACGGGCCGATCACGTCGCCGGGCGCGCGCCCGAACACCGCGAGCACGTCGGCCACCGCCGGCGTCGGCGCCGGCCGGATGCGCCAGCCGCCGTCGACGCGCTCGAACGCCTGCTCGAACTCCGCGGCCATCGCGCGCGGCGGGCCGGCGTCGACCTGGACGTAGACCGCGTCGTGGTACAGCGCCGCGACCACGTCGAGCGGGTCGCCGTCGCTGCCGTCGGCCAGCGCCAGGACGTGCTCGTGGTTGTGGAACGCGCGGCCCGCGGCCGACAGCGCCGCATGCACGGCGAAGCCGCAGCGCTCGAGCGTGAGGTCGTCGGGCCGGGCCCCCAGCCCGCGCAGCGCCAGCCCCAGCGCGTTGACGATCTGGTGCACGGGTGAGCGCGGCCGATCCATCGCCGCCAGGCTACCACGCGCCGTCGGGGCGCTGGGTCGGCGCGCTCAGCCCGCGCTCAGCCGCAGCGCGTCCGCGCGGCGGCACGCGGTCCAGGCGCTCAGCCCGCGCTCAGCCGCAGGCGCGTGCGCGCGACGCCGTCGGCGCCGACCTCGACGGCGGCCGCCGCCTCGGGCACGACCCGGCGCCAGAACGCCAGCGCGCCGGCGTTCTCGGGCCGGACGGTGAACGACCACGGGCCCGGGTGGATCGCGAACAGCCGCCGGGCCGCGGCGGCGCCGGCGCCGTGGCGACGCGCGCCCGCGATGACGAAGAACTCCTCGACGTGCCAGCAGCCGTCATCATCCTGGGCCACCAGCGCGCAGCCGATCGGCGCGGCGCCGTCGACGATCAGGTACGCCCCGTGGCGCGCGCGATCGACGTAGGCCGGCAGGTGGCGGTAGTCGAAGCGCGCGTCGGCGCCGATCGTCGTCGGCACCAGCGCGCTCCACTCGTGCATGTAGAGCTGCAACAGGCGATCGAGCCGCACGTCGTCCGCGTCGACCTGGACCAGCTCGAGCACGCGCCGAGCTTGCCACGATCGCGCCGGCCGGTCCGGACCATCGCCGCGGCCAGGCGTGGCACCCTCCGGGCATGAAGCTCCTGCCCACCCTGCTGGTCGTGACGTGCGCGTTCACCCTGGTCGCGTGCAAGAAGAAGGACGACGCGGCCGACAAGGCCGGCGCCGCCAAGCCGACCGACCCCGCGGCCAAGCCGGCCGATCCCAAGCCGGCGCCGCCGCCGGCGGCCGCGGCCAAGCTGGTGCCGCTCGACCTGTCGGCGGTCGGCGAGGACTGGAAGGGCTGGTCGGTCGACGCGCCCGAGGGCGCGACCGTCAAGGAGAGCTTCGGCGCGGCCGAGATCATCCTCGGCGACGGCTTCCAGCTCGACCTCCGGCTCGACAAGGCCGACGTCGCCTCCTACAAGAAGGAGACCGAGGCCAACGACCTCAACAAGCTCAAGGGCTACGTGCTCGATCAGCCCGACGCGATCCTGTACGAGAGCGAGGTCATGAGCCGGACCGAGTTCCACCTCTACGCCGGCGTCAAGAGCGGCGACGTCGAGTTCACCTGCGAGGACGTCAAGGGCCCGCTCCACAGCAAGGCCGACGTCGAGCTGATGTGGAAGACCTGCCAGTCGATCGCGAAGAAGTGACGCCGACGCCGGCGGTCGTCGTGCGCACCCGCGCGACGTGCAGGGCCCGCGCCACAGCCAGGCCGACGTCGAGCTGATCTGGAAGACCTCCCGGTCGATCGCGAAGCAGTGACGCCGACGCCGGCGGTCGTCGTGCGCACCCGCGCGACGTGCAGGGCCCGCGCCACAGCCAGGCCGACGTCGAGCTGAGATCGCGCAGCAGTGACGTCGGCGCCAGTCACGGCCCGTGGGTCGCGCCCGGCGCCAGCGGCGGCAGCCGGCCCAGCTCGGCGGTGAGCTGCTGCTCGAGCTGCCGGATGTTCTGGTAGACGAGGCAGCGGTAGCCCTGCACGTCGAACCGCAGGTCCTTGACGTCGCGCACCAGCAGGATCGTGGGGCGGCCGCGGCCCCAGGCGTAGCCGACCTCGAGGTAGACGTTGGGGTTGGCGAGCGACAGGTCGGCGATGACCACGCGCGCGCTGTCGATGCGCTCGCGGATCCGCTCGATGATCAGGCCGCTGAACGTGTCCTGATCGACCCGCTCGCACAGCAGGCCCGCGTCGGCGACCGGCCGCGCGATGCCGTAGTGGAAGACGTCGTCGAGCTCGGCCGCGAACGGCATCGCGACGAACGCGTGGGGCTTGCTCTGCGACGACACGCCGGCGGTGGCGAGGCGCGGCGCCTGCTGGAAGCCGGGGCTGCGCTCGACCCGGAAGCCGCCGCCGGGCTGGGCCACGACCCCGGCGGTGCTGGCCAGGCCGCTGGCCAGGGCCTCGCGCATGCGCCGGGCGCGGGCCGGGTTGTTCTCGACGATGATCACCTCGGCGACGTCGCCGCCGAGGCCGCGCTGGAACGCGTCGACGAAGCCGCCCACCAGCGCCAGCACCGCCTCGGCCTCGTCGAGCCCGGCCCGGACGCCGTGGACCGTGGTGGCGAGCGTGGCGACCCGCTCGCCCTGCGCGAGGGTCAGCATCCGCGTCGCGAGCAGCCGCAGCTCGTGGTAGCGCAGCTCGCCGAGCCGCGCGGTGCCGAGGAAGGCGGCCCGCGGCGCCGCCAGCGCGCCGCCGCTGTCGACCACGCGCGCGTCGCCGGCGGCGACCTCGAACGCGTGCTCGGCGTGGCGCCCGCCGGCGGTCAGCCGCCGCACCGCCTCGGCGTCGACCCCGTAGAAGCTCTGCGCGTGCTTGAAGCACACGAGCGCCGCGGCGGTGGTCAGCAGGTCCCCATCGATCAGGCGGAGGTCGATGTGCGTGCGCATCGGCGCCGAGTATCGCCCGGGCGCGTGGCAGCGACCAGCACGTCGGCTGTCACGGTCGCCCCGCGGGCGCGTTGTACCCGCGGAGGTCCCCGTGCAGCACCCGTTCCGGATCGCCGCGGCCGCGGCCGTGATCGTCGTCGTCGCGCTCGTCAGCCATCGGCTCGGCTGGTGGGGCGCGCGCGCCCGACCCACGCCGCCGCCCGCCGCGCGCCTGGCCGCGCCGGGCCCCGACGCCACCGCCGCGCCCCGCTCGACCGCGCCCGACCGCACGGTGACCGCCCGCGACGACGATCCGCGCGGCCCGCTGCGGCTCGAGGGCGTCGTCCTCGACGGTGACGACCACGGCGTGGCCGGCGCGATCGTGGCCCTCGACAGCACGCCGCCGCGCACGGTCGCGACCGACACCGACGGCTCGTTCGCGTTCGACGGCCTGATCGCGCGCGCGTACCGGGTCGAGGCGTCGGCCGACGACCGCCACGGCGGGCCGGTGCAGCTGCGCCTGACCGCGACCTCGGATCCGGTGACGCTGCGCCTGGCGCCGGCCGGCGTGGTCGAGGTGACGGTGCGGGCCGCGGCCGATGGCGCGCCGGTCGCGGGCGCGACCGTCGAGCTGCGCGGCACGCTCCTGTCGGCGGCGACCGCCGGCGCCGACGGCGTGGCGACGATGCGCGGCGTCGGCCCGACCTGGGGCGCGCTGCACGTGGCCGCGGCCGGGTTCGCGCCGAGCAGCACGATGGTCTCGACCGCGGGCGATCCCGCGACGCCGGCGCGGTTCGCGATCACCCTCGCCCGCGGCGCCGCGGTCAGCGGCCGGGTCGTCGACGAGGCCGGCGCCGCGGTGGCCGGCGCGCGCGTGGTCGCGACCTCGGCGTCAGAGCCGTTCCCGGTGACCGATCCGCGCAAGGACGGCGTGATCAGCGCCGCCGATGGGACGTTCACCGTCGCCGCGCTCGCGGCCGGCAGCTACCGCCTGACCGTCACCGACGGCAGCCACGCCGAGGCCGCGACCACGCCGTTCGGCGGCGACGGGGCCAGCCCGCGCCGCGGCCTGACGATCGTGATGGGCGCCGGCGGCGTCGTGCGCGGGTCGGTCACCGACGCGACCGGGGCGCCGGTCGCCGGCGCCGACGTGTCCGTGGTCACCCGCGGCCACGTGTTCTGGCGGCCGCGGCGCCAGGCGTTCACCGACAGCGACGGCCGGTTCGCGATCGGCGGCCTGCCGCGGCGCGGCCTCGACGTGGTCGCGTGGCACCCGACCGGCGCGTCCGCGGTCGTCGCCGCCGATCTGACCGCGACCGCGACCGTCGAGCTGGCGCTGACGCTCGACGTCACCGGCGCGATCACCGGCGTCGTGGTCGACCGCGCCGGCGAGCCGATCGGCGACGCCCAGGTGCTGGCCGAGGCGATCGGCGGCGGCCCGGCCGAGCAGAGCGCGTGGTCGGTGCGCGGCACCCAGCAGGTCGTGACCGACCCGGGCGGGAGCTTCCGCTTCGCCGGGCTGCCCGCCGGCGACTACCGGGTGCGCGCGGCCCGCGGCGACGCCGGCGAGGAGGCGGTCTACGCGGCCGCGGCCTCGACCGCGCAGCCCGGCGGCCCGCCGCTGCGCCTGGTGCTGGCGGCCGACGGGCACATCACCGGCAAGGTCGCGTTCGCCGACGGGCGCGCGCCGGCGCTGGTCACGATCGCGATCGACGGCGCCAGCGGTCGTCCCACCGGCCGCGCCGACGGCACGTTCGCGCGGGCGGCGATCGCCGGCGCGCACCAGGTGGTCGTGACCGGCCCCGGGTTCGTGCCCAAGGCCGTGCGCGACGTCGCCGTCGAGGAGGGCGCCGCCACCGACCTCGGCACGATCACGGTCGAGGCCGGGCGCTCGATCAGCGGGCGCGTGCTCGACGGCGCGGGCGCGCCGGTCGCGGGCGCCACGGTCGCGGCCGGCCCGCTGCTGACCGGCGGCGGCGCGGAGCTCTACATCGAGAACGAGAGCCCGGGCGCGCGCTCGACCGAGACCGACGCCGACGGCCGCTTCACGCTGACGGGCTTCGGGCCACGGCCGCTGACGGTCTTCGCCGGCAAGGACGGCGTCGGGCGCGCGGCGGCGGTCGCGGTCCCGCGCGGCCCCGACAGCGTCGCGCTCGACCTGGTGCTGGCGCCGGTGGGCGCGCTGACCGGGACGATCACCCGCAGCGGCCAGCCCCTGGGCGAGACCGTCGTGATCGCCAACCCCGCCGGCTCGACCGGGGCCAACTTCTTCGTGGTCACCGGCGCCGACGGCACGTTCGCGCTCGACGCGCTCAGCCCCGGCCCGTACCTGATCTACCCGATGGTCGGCGGCGGCGGCGGGCGGCCCAAGGACATGTACATGCGCATGGTCGACGTCACCGCCGGCGCCCGGGCCGAGGTCACGATCGACGCGTCGCCGGGCGCGGCCCGCGTCGACGTGGTCGTGGCGACCGACACCGGCGCGCCGGTGGTGATGGCCCAGGTCGTGATGGTGCAAGCCGCGGTCGACGCCGTGAACATCGACCAGCTCCGCGACGGCAGCTGGATGCCGCCGGCGCTGACCGCGGGCGCCACGATCGCCCTGCACCTGCGCGTGGCGCTCAAGGGCGAGGCGACGATCGTCGGCGCCGCCGCCGGCGCGTACACCGCGTGTGGGGTGCCGCTGCCCGTCAAGACCCCGGCCGACGCGATGGCGCTCATCGACGACGCCGGCGCCCTGCCGATGAAGTGCGTGCCGGTGCAGGTGGCCGGCGCCGGGCGCCAGCGCGTCGACATCACCGTGCCGGCGGCCTGGGTCACGCCGCGCTGAGTTCCAGAGGGCCTGTCGCCAGGCCCTCCCCCGTCGGGGGCAAGCCCCGACGGGGCCCCCACCCACGACGCGAGACTCCCGGCGCGTCGACCGGTGCTCGACCGAAAGAAGTTACAGGCACTGAGCCTGCAGGGCGGCCGGTCGCCGGACGCCGCCGCGCAGGTCGCGCTTGCCCGCGCCCGGCGTCGCGTCTATCTTGCAATCTCCATGATGGCGCGCGCCACCACCACGACGACCACGACCGCCTCGGGCGGAGGGCTCGTCGTGCGCGCGCGCTAAGCACCCACGCACCACGCCCCCCGCCGCACGCGGCCGGGGGCGCTGTGGTGGCGTCGTCCCGTCCGCGTCGGCCCGAACACCGACACCGATGGAGACGAACATGTTGCCTGCCCCTGTCCCCGAACCCGACCGCGAGCCCGAGCGCGCGCTCGATCCCGGCGATCACCGCGCCCTGGCCGCGCGCCTCGACCTGCTGCACCTGCAGGACGACGCGCCGGGCATGGTCTTCTGGCACCCGCGCGGCTGGACCTTGTTCCGGCTGCTCGAGGACGCCGCGCGCCGGCACGTCGTCGCCGGCGGCTACCGCGAGGTCCGCACCCCGCAGCTCCTGCGACGCGGGATCTGGGAGACCTCGGGTCACTGGGATCACTTCCGCGCCGACATGTTCGCCGTCGGCGACGGCGCGACCGCGGCCGCGCTCAAGCCGGTGAGCTGCCCCGGCCACGTCCAGCTGGTCAAGCGCGCGGCGCCGTCGTGGCGCGACCTGCCGATCCGCCTGGCCGAGATGGGCCTGGTCCATCGCGACGAGCCCGGCGGTACGCTCCACGGCCTGTTCCGGCTGCGGCAGTTCACCCAGGACGACGGCCACGTCTTCTGCGCCGACGATCAGGTCGCGGCCGAGCTGGCGCGGTTCTGCCGCGACCTGCCGGCGTTCTACCGCGGCTTCGGCCTCGACGACGTCTCGGTCGCGCTGTCGACCCGCCCAGCCGAGCGCGCCGGCGACGACGCCTGGTGGGATCGGGCCGAGCGCGATCTCGACGACGTGGTCCGCGCGCTCGCGATCCCGTGCGTGGTCCAGCCCGGCGCCGGCGCGTTCTACGGGCCCAAGCTCGAGTTCGTCGTGCGCGATCGCCGCGGCCGACCGTGGCAGCTCGGCACGATCCAGCTCGATCGCGTGATGCCGCAGCGGTTCGAGGTCCGCTACGTCGACGCCGGCGGCGCGCGCCGTCCGTGCGTCATGCTGCACCGCGCGCTCTACGGCTCGATCGAGCGGTTCCTGGGCGTGCTGCTCGAGCACCACGGCGCGCAGCTCCCGGCCTGGCTCGCGCCCGAGCAGGTCGTGATCGCGCCGGTGACCAGCGCGTGCGCCCCGTGGGCCGAGGCGGTCGCGACCGCGGCGGCGGCCGCGGGCCTGCGCGCGCGGCTCGAGCTCGACGGCACGCTCGGCCGTCGCGTCGCCGCCGCCCGCGAGCTCGGCGTGCCGCTGGTCGCGGTGGTCGGCGCGCGCGAGGTCGCCGCCGGCGCGGTCGCGGTGCGCGACGCGCGCGGCTCGCGGGTGCTGGCGCTGCCCGAGGCGATCGCGGCCATGACCGCCGCGGCCGCGCCGCCGGCGTGAACCTCTGGGGCCCGGCGCCCGCGCTGATCGACGCGGGGCGGTCGATCGTCGTGAACCGATCGCCGCCCCGGGTCACCTGGTGGTTGACGGGCGCGCACGGACGCTCGCCCACCACCCGGAGTCACCTATGTCCCGCCACGCTTGCACGCTGCTCGTCCTCACGCTCGCCCTCGCGCCCGCCGTCGCCCACGCCGATCTGATCGGCGGCACCGGCACGGCGATCGAGCTCGAGGTCAACCACTCGACCGCCGACGCGTACCTGCAGTTCCACGGCCGCCTCGTGCTCACGGCCGCCGGCCGCGACACCGAGTACCGCTGGGGCGGCACCTCGTGCAGCAACAAGACCCTGCCCGAGAGCCAGGTCACGATGCTGCAGCGCGCGCTCGAGAGCGCGACCTCGATCACCCCGCGCTACGTCAGCGGCCAGGGCCTGAACAAGTGCCTGGTCGGGTTCACGGTGCGCGCGCCGTGACGTGACCGCTCACGCGCCGCGGGCGTTGGCGATCACCGACTCGACGTGATCCTGGATCTGCTCGAACTTCGCCTGGGCCTCGTCCTGCGACAGCTCGAGGCCGGTGGCGATCACGCCCAGCACGTCGAGCTCGTGGTCGTGCAGCTCGAGGTCGCACAGCACCACCAGGCACGCGAGCGCGTACGCGGCCTGGCGATCGGCGCTGCCGAGCTGGTGCGCGACCGCGGCCAGGCGCGCGTCGCGGCCGTCCTGCGCGAGCGCCTCGATGAACCGCGCGATCACGTGCTCGACCACGTCCTCGGACAACGGCGTGCCGAGCCAGCCGCTGAGCGTCCCGCCGAGGTTGTCGGCCTCGGCGTCGTTGATCTCGCCGTCGGCCGCGGCCGCGAGGAACGCGACCTCGAGCATCGCGTACAGGCGCGCCAGCTCGGCCGCCTGGGCCGGCCCGAGGTCGGCGTCGTGCCCGAGCAGCGGCGCGGCGGTGCCGAGATCCTGCGGCAGGCCGACCTTGGCGCCGAGCTCCTGGCGAGTGGTGTCGTTCATCGTCATGGCCTGATCCTGACGGGCTTGCCGGGGCCGCACAACGTGCGCGGCGCCGCAAATCGGCCGGCGCCAGCGGACCGCCAGGCTGGCGCACGCCACGCCGCCGGCGCGGTAAGATCGCGCGATGTCCGCGCGGCGCTGGTCCGGTGTGCTCGCCTCGGTGTGGGCGCTGGCGGCGTGCGCGCCCGCGCCCCATCCGGTCGATCCCGTCGACGCGGCGGTCGCGATCGACGGCGCCGACGCGGCGGTCGCCCCGCGCGCCGTGCTCCTGGTCGGCAACAGCTACACCTACTACGGCGATCTGCCCGGTGAGGTCGCCGCGCTCGCGCCCGCCGACGCGCCGCTGATCACCACCTCGATCACGATCGGCGGCGCGTCGCTGTCCGATCACTGGGGCGGCGAGGCTCGCCCGGCGATCGAGGCCGGCGGCCACGACGTGGTCGTGCTGCAGGGCCACAGCCTCGAGCCGATCATCGGCGCCGAGACCTTCGCGACCAGCGCCGACGCGCTGGCCGGGGCCGCGACCGCCGCCGGCGCCGAGGTGGTCTTCTACGGCACCTGGGCGCGCCGCGCCGGCGATCCGTTCTTCGACGACCCACGCTCGGGCGGCACGCCGCCGGCGATGCAGGACCTCTTGACCGCGGGCTACGTCGCCGCCGCCGCGCGGACGCAGGCGCGGCTCGCGCCGGTCGGCGAGGGCTTCCGGCTGGTGCTCGCCGAGGCGCCGACGCTGAACCTGTACGATCCCGACGGCAGCCACCCGAGCCCGGCCGGGACCTACCTGGCCGCCGCCACGCTGGTCGAGGCGATCACCGGTCAGCCGGCCACCGACGCCGAGCGGCTCGGGCTCGACGCCGCGACCCGGGCCGCGCTGCGCGACGCCGCGCACCGCGCGCTGCAGGGCCTGTAGCGCACCGCCCGGCGTGGCCGGCCGCGGCGCGCGCGCCCGCCGTGCGGTAGAACCCGGCCCGATGACCTACCTGAGCGAACGACTCGGCGAGCGCGGCGCGGCCTGGGTCGAGGGCGGCGGCGTGCTCGTGCTCGCGATCTTGATCGGCTGGCTCATCGGGGCGCTGGTGCACCGCGCGCTGGCCGCGGGCGCGCGGCGCAGCGCCGCGACCTGGGACGACGCGCTGGTGCCGCGCCTGCGCCGTCCGCTCGCGGTCATGCCGGCCGTGCTCGCTGGGTGGGTGGCGCTGCCGGCGCTGCCGCTGATGCCCGCGGCCGCGCGGGTCGCGACCACCGGCCTGAACGTGCTCACGACGCTGGTCGTCATCTGGCTGGCGTTCCGGTTCGTCGATCTCGCCCGCGCGACCCTGTCGGCGCGATCGTGGGCGATCGATCAACCGGCGACGCTGTCGCTGCTGGCGATGGCCGCGCGCATCACCAAGCTGCTCGTGGTCGTGCTCGCCGTCATCACCGGCCTCGCCGCGCTCGGCGTCCCGGTCGCCAGCCTCGTGGCGGGGCTCGGCATCGGCGGCCTGGCGGTCGCGCTGGCGGCGCAGAAGACCATCGCCAACCTGTTCGGCGCGCTGTCGATCGGCGCCGATCGCCCCTTCCGCGAGGGCGACTACATCCGGGTCGGTGACGCCGAGGGCACGGTCGAGGCGATCGGCCTGCGCTCGACGCGGATCCGCAGCCCGGGCCGGACGCTGATCACGATCCCCAACGCCGACCTCGCCGACACCAAGTCGGAGTCGCTCGCCGCGTGCGACCGCTACATGATGGCGACGACGCTCGGCGTGGTCTACGGCACCTCCGAGGCGACCCTGCGCGGCCTGCGCGATCAGATCGAGGCCCACCTGCGGGCCCAGCCCAAGATCTGGCCCACCAAGGTGCGCGTCGTGCTGGTCGGGTTCGGCGCGTCGTCGATCGACCTCCGGATCCAGGCCTGGTTCCTCGCCGCCGACTGGGACGAGTTCCTGGTGCTGCGCCAGGACGCCCTGTTCGCGATCATGGGCCTGGTCGAGGCGGCCGGGACCTCGTTCGCGTTCCCGACCCAGACCATCCACGTCGCCGGCGCCAGCGTCGCGCGCACCGCCTCGATCGGCGACGCCTGAGCGCGGTCGACGAAGAGCTTCGACGCCTGGGCCAGCGCGAGGCGTGAGCGCGCCGCCGGGACCTCGTTCCCCGACGCGGGCGGCCCCCGTCGCCGGCTACAGCGCCGCGAGGACCGCGTCGACCGGCGGGTGATCGCCCGCGGCCGTCGACGCGTAGCGGTAGCCCACGCGGCCGTCGACGCCGACGACGACCACGCCGCCCTGCTGCCACGGGTCGCCCTGGGTCGCGCCCTGGCGGAAGCCGCCCCGCAGCGCCCGCACCGCCGCCATCGCCACGCCCGGACGCACGACCGTGGTGACGCCGCGCCGCAGCGCCAGCGCGCGGTACAGCGCCAGCGATGGATCGGTGTAGATCGCGCCGTCGAACCCGGTCGTCTCCCGGAACCCGGCGATGAACATCGGCGCGCCGTTGCCGATCACGTGCAGGCCGGCGCCGGCCGCCGCGATGCGCTCACGGGCGTGGTGCAACTGCACCACCTGCTCGCGGCAGAACAGTCAACCGAAGTGGCGGACCAGCGCGAGCAGCGCCGGGCGGTCACGCCACAGCGCGTCGAGGCGCACGGCGGCGCCGTCCTCGTCCTGCACCGTCAGCGATGGATCGAGCCGCATGGCCTTTCGACGCCGGAGCGCACGACAGGTTACCGACGCGTAACAGCATGACGCAAGCCGGCGAAAGTCCATTGTCCTGGCGCCGTCAAACCCCCTATGCTGGGGTGGTGACCTGGGTAGTTCCCCTCGGCCTGGGCGGGCTGGCCATCGCGGTCATGGCCCTGTTCACCATGCTGGGGGCGCGCAAGGCCCGGCTGGCCCAGGCCGTGCCCAACGCCGCCGCGCCGCGCATCCTGATCCACGACATCAACGACGACCGCTGCACCGGCTGCGACGCGTGCGTGGCGGTGTGCCCGACCAACGTGCTCGATCTGGTCGCCAACAAGAGCCGCGTGCTGCGGTTCCACGACTGCATCCAGTGCGAGGCGTGCATGTGGGCGTGCCCGACCGAGGCGCTGGTGATGTTCCCCGAGGGCTCCGAGCCGCAGGCGCTCAAGGTGCCCGAGCTCGACGACAGCTACCAGACCGGCGTGCCCGGCCAGTACCTGATCGGCGAGGTCGCCGGCAAGCCGCTCGTCAAGAACGCCGCCAACCTGGGCCGCGGCGTGATCGAGCACATGCTCCGCACCGGGCTGCGCGGCGGCGCGCTCGGCACGATCGGCGTCGACGTGGTGATCGTCGGCTCGGGGCCGGGCGGGCTGTCGGCGGCGCTCACCTGCCTGCAGCGCGGCCTCTCGTACGTGCTGCTCGAGAAGGAGCAGGAGATCGCGTCGACGATCACCCGCTACCCGAAGGGCAAGCTGGTGATGGCCGAGCCCTACGACACCCGCAACCTGTCGCTCCTGCCGGTGTTCGACTCGAGCAAGGAGCAGCTGGTCGCGATCTGGCGCGAGCTGATCGAGCGCACCGGCGTGCGCATCAACCAGGGCGAGGCGGTCGAGGCGGTGCAGCGCCTCGGCGACGGCACGTTCGACGTGCGCACGACCGTGGCCGGCTACCGGGCCCAGCGCGTCATCCTGGCCACGGGCACCCGCGGCAAGCCGCGCACGCTGCAGGTGCCCGGCGAGAACCTGCCCAAGGTCGCCAACCTGCTCGAGGATCCCGACGACTGGCGCGGCAAGGACGTGCTGGTGGTCGGCGGCGGCGACTCGGCGGTCGAGGCGGCGGTGGCGCTGGCCGACGCCGGCGCCCGCGTGATCATCAGCTACCGCGGCAAGTCGTTCAACCGCGCCGCGCCCAAGAACAAGCAGACCATCGAGGGCTACGCCGGCCAGCAGCGCCTCAAGACCAAGTACGGCTCGCAGGTCGTCGCGTTCGAGCCCGACGCCGTGATCCTCCAGCTCGACGACGGCTCGCAGAAGCGCTACCCGAACCACGGCGCGTTCGTGCTGATCGGCGCCGACCCGCCGGTGACCTGGCTCGAGAAGCTGGGCGTCCGGTTCGTCTTGCGCCCGCACCAGTACTCGCTCGGCAAGACCGACGACTTCCTGCGCCGGCTGGCGGGCGACCTCCAGGATTGCCCCGAGGACGCCGCCCGCGCGGCCGAGGTGATCACCGGCCGGCCCCAGGCGCCGTCGACGCACGGCGGTGATCGCCTGCCGTCCGAGGTCGAGCGCGCGCTGGCCGCGGTGTCGCTGCCCGACGCCGCGAGCGGGCCGAAGAAGTGGCTGCGCGCCGCCACCGGCCTGTTCGGCACCAGCCCCGGCAAGAAGGTCGAGCAGCCGATCCCGCTGTCCGAGTTCGCCAAGCGCCAGCGCACCGGCGCCAGCGGGCGCCGCGACGCGCTGTCGGCCGGCGAGCGCACGCGCGTGCTGCGCATGCTGCGCGACGAGGGCGGCCGCCTCGCCGACGAGGAGTCGCGGGTGTCGTTCGTCGATCTCGCGGCGCTGCGATCGGCCCCGCCGGCCCGCGAGCCCACGCCGATCCCGCGCCCGGCGCGCGCGACCGGCCGACCGGCCCCGGGCAGCGTGCCGCCGCCGAACGGCGACATCGTCGCCAAGCCGGCGGTGATCGTCGGGCTGGCCAAGGCCACCGCGGCCGGGCCGCGCACGCGCTCGGGTCGGGCCGACGAGATCGAGCTCGGGCCGGGCGTGCGGATGAAGCCGGGCAAGGCCCAGCGCGCCGCCGCGGCGCTGCCGGCCGAGCCGCCGCCGCGCCGCGGGCCGGTGACGCGGGCGCCGCCGGTGGCGCAGTTCACCGAGGAGCCGACCCGGCAGGTCGACGCGCCCGGTCGGGCCCTGCGGCGCGCCGCCGATCGCCGCGCGGAGTTCGATCGCGAGGATCCGACCCGCGCCGCCAGCGTCGACCCGCGCCTGCTGGCGCAGGCGAGCGAGGACGCGACCCGGATGTCGCACATCGATCCGCGCGCGCTGATGCAGCAGGAGGACGCGACGCGCCTGTCCCAGCTCGACCCCCGGGCCCTGATGGCGTCGGGTGACGCGACCCGGATGTCACGGCTCGATCCCTTGGCGCTGTTCGAGGAGGAGTCGACCCGCCACGACGGCGACGGCACCTACTCCGGCGACAGCGCCACCGGCTCGATCGATCTCGGGCCGCGCGATCAGTCGCGGCGCTTCCCGCGCCTGCCCGAGGAGGACGCCACCCGCATGAGCGACCTCGACGCGCTGGTCGCGACCGAGCGCGAGCGCGCCCGCGGCGCCCGGCCGGCGCCGCCGTCACGGGCCTCGGTCCACGACGAGGCCACCCGCGCGATCGACATCGGCCGCCCGACCAGCATGAGCGACGTCGACTGGGATCTCGACTGATGCAGTTCCCGCTGACCCAGCAGCTGATCGACGAGGCCCGACGGTTCGAGCTGCGCTCGGCCTGCCGCGACTGCTCCTTCTGGCTGGCCGCGCGCGGCGCGTGCGTGCACGGCTGGCCCGACGAGGGCCAGCGCCGCTGGCCGCTCGACGCCCACGCCACCGACGAGCCGACGCCGACCACGGCCGCCTTCTGCAAGGAGTTCGAGCTGCGCTAGGCGCGCTCGCCCGTCATGTCCCGCCCGCTCGTCATCGTCGGTGGTAGCGGCCACGGCCTCGACACCTACTGGCTGGCCGAGGCCTGCGGCTACGACGTCGTCGGCTTCCTCGACGACAGCGCCCACGAGATCGGCGACCGCATCCTCGATCGCCCGTGGCTGGGTCGGTCGGACGACTGGATCCAGGTCCAGGACGCCGAGCTGGTGGTCGCGATCGGCAGCCCGCGGATCCGGCGCGCGGTCGTGTCGCGCCTGACCACCGTCGGCTCGCCGCGGTTCGCCACGTTGATCCACCCGTCGGTCACGATCGGCCGGTTCGTGTCCGTCGCGCCCGGGTGCATGATCACCGCGGGCGCGCAGATCACGATCGACGTCACGATCGGTGAACACACCATCGTCAACCTCAACACCACGATCGCCCACAACGCGCGGCTCGGCGCGTTCGTGACGCTGGCGCCGATGGTGGCGATCTCGGGCAACGTGCGCCTGGCCGACGGCGTCGAGGTCGGCACCGGCGCGTGCGTCCGGCAGGGCCTCGCCGTCGGCGTCGGCGCGATGCTGGGCATGGGCGGCGTCCTGACCCGCGAGCTGCCGCGCGACGAGCTCCACGTCGGCAACCCGGCGCGGTTCATGCGGGCCCTGCCGCCCTGGTCATAGCCGGAGGCGCAGGCCGAGCCCGACCGACGCGCCGTCGATCGGCACGAACGTCCCCTGCACCACCGCCTTCACGCGCCACAGGTTGGCCTCGACGCCCAGCAGCCAGGGGACGGCGCTCATCGGACGCTCGCGAGCTGGTGGACGGGGTGGACGGGCACGCTCGATCGTACGTGCTCGGCGCGGCCGTCGCGAGTTCGCGCCGCGATCGTGACGGCGGTCGCGCCGCCGCGCGCGCCGCCGCTGCTACCATCGGGCCGATCGATGCAGGTGATCCTGGCGAGCGAGGTGCACGTCCCGCGCGGTCCCGACCGGCGCGGCGCCGACGCCAGCCGGGGCGGTGCGCAGCTCGCCGACGCGCCGCGGCCGGAGCGCGGATGACCGCGCCGCTCGACGAGCTCTACGCCGCGCCGCTCGGCGAGTTCGTGGCGGTGCGTAAGCAGCTCGCGACCAACGCCAAGGCCAGCGGCGATCGCGCCGGCGCCGCCGCGCTCGCCAAGCTGGCGCGCCCGACCCCGTCGGCCTGGGCCGCCAACCAGCTGTGGCGGCACGCCCGCCCGCTGTGGGATCGCCTGGTCGAGGCGACCCGCGCGGTCGGCCGGGGCGATCTGACCGCGACCGGCGAGCAGCGCGCCGCGCTCGCGGCCCTGCGGGCGCGCGCGGTCGAGCTGGCCCAGGCGGTCGCCCAGCCAGCGTCCGAGGCCATGCTGGCGAAGCTCGATACCAACCTGCGCGCGCTGGCCGCCCACGGCTGGGGCGCGACCGAGCCGGGCCGGCTCGTCGAGGACCTGCCGCCGCCCGGGTTCGAGGCCATGACCGAGTTCACGCTCGCGCCCGCCGCGCCCGCGCCCGCGCCGCCAGCACCACCCGCGCCGCCGGCACCGTCGTCGGCCCCAGCGCGACCGCCGGTCCTGACCGTCGTCGCCGACGACGAGGTCGCGATCGCGGCGCGCGCCGCCGAGGCCGCCCGCGCCGCCGCCGCCGCCGAGGCCGCCCGCGCCGAGCGCGCCCGCAAGGTCGCGCACCTGGCCGAGCGCCGCGCCGCCGCCGCGGTCGCCCGCGCGCGCGTCACCGAGGCCGCCGCCGCGCTGGCGCTGATCCGCGCCGAGGCCGATCGCGCCGAGCTGGCCTGGGCCGACGCCCGGGCCCGCGCCGAGGCCGCCGAGCGTGAGGTCGCCGTCGCCGCCGCCGCCCTCGGCGAAGCCCCGCCTTGACAAGCCCCACGCGCCGGGCGACAAGCGCCGCGTGGAGCTCGTCCTCGCGCCCGCGGTCGCCGACGCGCTGGCCGCCGGCGCCCCGGTGGTCGCGCTCGAGTCGACGATCATCGCCCACGGCCTGCCCTACCCGGCCAACCTCGAGGTCGCGCACGAGCTCGAGGCCGCCGTCGCCGCCGGCGGCGCGACCGCCGCGACGATCGCGATCGTCGACGGCGTGGCCCGGATCGGCCTGCCCGCCGACGACCTGGCGCGGCTGGCCGCCGACGGCGCCCGCTTCGCCAAGGCCGGCGCCACCGATCTCGCGGTCCACCTGGCCCGCGGCACCTCCGCCGCCACGACCGTCAGCGCCACCGCGCTCCTGGCCGCGCGCGCCGGCATCGCGGTGTTCGCCACCGGCGGCATCGGCGGGGTCCACCGCGGCGACGCCGGCGACGTCTCACACGATCTCACCGCGCTCGCGCGCACGCCGATCGCGGTGATCTCGGCCGGCGCCAAGGCCATCCTCGACCTGCCGCGCACCCTCGAGCTGCTCGAGACCCTCGGGGTCCTGGTGATCGGCTACGGCACCGACGAGCTGCCCGGCTTCTACGTGCGCGGCACCGGCCTGCGCCTCGACCACCGCGTCGACGACGCCGCCACGCTGGCCGCGATCTGTCGGGCCCGCTGGGCCGGCCTGGGTCAGGGCGGCGTGCTGGTCGCCAACCCGATCCCGGCCGAGGCCGCGCTCGACGCGGCCGCGATCGACGCCGTCATCACCGACGCGATCGCCGACGCCGCCCGGGCCGGCGCCATCGGCAAGCGCCTGACGCCGTACCTGCTCGGGCGCATCGCGACCGTCACCGGCGGCGCGGCCGTGCGCGCCAACCGGGCCCTGGCCCGCGCCAACGCCGAGGTCGGCGCCGCGCTGGCCGTGGCCCTCGCCACGGCGACCTGACCCCGACCCGCGCAACAGTTGCCCGACGCCGGTGGCCGTGGCAAACGGGATCCATGCGCGCATCGCCCTGGCTCGTCGCGGTCGTCGTCGCCCTCGTCGCTGGACCGGCCGCGGCCAAGCCGGTCCCGCCGCAGCACGGGCAGCAGGCGCCCCGGCCGCCCCCGCCGCCCAAGGTGATCAAGGATCCGCCGCCGCCGCCGGTGGTCGGGCTCACGCGGATCGGCGAGCTGCGCCCGACCCGGGGCTACGTCGACGACGAGGTCGTCGTCGACGGCGGCGCGCTGATCGCCCTGGTGCGCGACGGCGTCGACGTGCGCGCCACCCGGATCACGATCGCTGATGGCACCGTCGCGGGCGAGGTCGCGATCGGCGCGGTGGCGCCCGAGCCGCACCACGTCATCCCGGTCGGCGATCGCCTGCTGGTGGTCCACGGCGTCGAGACGCCGCGGGCCGCGACCCTGGTCGACGGCGCCGGCAAGCGGGTACGCGCGTGGAAGCCGGCCGAGGCGATCAGCCTGCGGATGATCAAGGGCAAGCCGACGCTCGTCGCCCACACCGCGACCGCCCGCGGCAAGGCCACGGTCCACCAGGTCGCCCTCTACGATCTGGCCACCGGCAAGAGGCTGCCGAAGAAGGGCGCGCCGCTCACGCTCGGCCCCGACGGCCGCGACGCCAAGCTCGACTTCACCCCGACCTACTTCCTCGACGACCTCACGCTCGCGGTCGGCGTGCGCGGCGGCGTGTTCCGCAAGGCCCAGAACCAGCGCTCGCCCGACACCTGGGCCAGCTACGATCTGGTCACCGGCACGTGGGTCGCCGACCAGCCGATCACCGATCCCATGGGCCTGGCGCGCAGCCAGCCGATCCTCGCCGCGCACACGGGCGAGCGCGAGTTCGTGCGCATGGCCGACGACCTGTCGGCGCTCGAGCTGTGGCGCGACGGCGCGTCGACCGAGCTCGCGCTCGACCAGGCGCTGGTGCTGTACGACCCGACGTCGGTGCAGTACGCGCGCCGCGGCGACACGCTGTGGCTGTCGCTCACGGTCGACCCCACCAACCCGCCGGCGGTGAAGCGCCAGAAGGTCGACGCCCGCTACCTCGATCTGTTCGAGGTCCAGGGCGACCGCGCGGTCCGCCGGGCCCGGCTCCTCGTCGACAAGCCCGGCGTGCGCTGGGGCTGGGCCGGCGACGTGTGGTGGGCGCTCGAGAAGCGCGTCGGCATCAGCCGCGGCGGGCCGATCATGACGATGTACCGGCTCTGAGCCGCGGCCTCGAGCACACCTGCGCAGGGCGTGGGGCGCGGCCGGCTGCGCCCGGGCGCGTCGGTCAGGGCCCGGCCGCGTCGAGCATCGCCGCGGGGTCGAGCACCGGCGCCGCGTCGATCGGCGGCGGCGGCGGCGCGGCGTCGATCGGCGGCGGCGTGCGGCGGGTCGGCCTTGGCGGGTCGACCGGCGCCGGGATCTCGGGCGTCACGCCGTCGCTGGTGATCTTCACGAGCCGGCCGTGGACGATGCCGTTGGTCACCGGCACGAACCGGTACCGGGCCAGGGTGTGGCCGGCCAGCACGAACGTGAACTCGTGCGCGATCCCACCGTCGCCGTCCCACACCACCGGGGTCACGCCGAGCCGGACGCCGTCGACCGCCGCGATCGCGCCGATCGGCGTCGAGCGCAGCAGCAGCTGCACCTGCTTGCGGTCGCGATCGCGGGCGCCGCCGCGCCCACCGCTGCGTGGCTGCGGATCGGGATCGAGCGCGAAGCCCGCGGCCGGGTCGTAGGTCGGCAGCTCGGTGATGCCGCCGTCGAGCGCGCCCCCGGCGTCGAGCGTCAGCGCGGTGCGCGGCGCCGGCGGCGGCCTGGTGTCACCGCCGCCACCGCCGCCGCAGGCGCCCCCGCAGGCGACCACGGTCGCGGCCAGGGCCAGGGCGTGCTTCATCGTCGACGACGCTACCGCACTCGCGGCGCCCGTGCACGCGGCCCGCTACTCGGCCTTCTTCTTCTTCTTGCCCGGCAGGATGTTCATCAGCTTGGCGATGATGCCCAGCATGATCTCGTCGGCGCCGCCGCCGATCGACATCAGCCGGGTGTCGCGGTACGCGCGCGACGCGACGTTGTCCCACATGAAGCCCATGCCGCCCCAGTACTGCAGGCAGGCGTCGGACACCTCGCGCGCCAGGCGGCCGGCCTTGAGCTTGGCCATCGACGCCAGCATCGTCACGTCGGCGCCGCCGACGTAGTCCTCGACCGCGCGGTAGACCAGCGACCGCACCAGCTCGACCTCGGTCCGCAGCTCGGCCATGCGGAAGTGGATGACCTGGTTGTCGATCAGCGGGCTGCCGAAGGTGTGGCGGTCGCGGCAGTACGCGATCGTCGCGTCGATCAGCTTGTCCATGCCCTTGAGCGAGCTGGCCGCGCCGAACAGCCGCTCCTCCTGGAACTGGACCATCTGCATCATGAAGCCCATGCCCTCGCCGCCGATCCGGTGGCGCTGGGGCACGCGCACGTCCTCGAAGTAGATCGGGCACGTGTCCGACGCGCGCATGCCGAGCTTGTCGAGCTTGGCGCCGATCGTCACGCCCTTGGCGCTGGTCGGCACGACGATCAGCGTCTTGTTCAGGTGGACCGGGCCGTCGCCGGTGTTGGCCAGCAGGCACAGCCAGTCGGCCTGGGCCGCGTTCGTGATCCACATCTTCGAGCCGTTGATGACGTAGTCGTCGCCGTCCTTGCGCGCCGCGGTCTTGAGCGCGGCGACGTCCGAGCCGCCGCCGACCTCGCTGACCGCGATCGCCGCGACCGCCTCGCCGGTGATCGCCGGCGCCAGGAACTCGCGGCGCAGCTCGTCGGAGCCCCACCGCGCCAGCGCCGGCGTCGCCATGTCGGTCTGCACGCCGAGCGCCATCGGGATCGAGCCGCCGGCGCAGGTGCCGAGCTCCTCGGCCACGACCGCCGAGTACGAGTAGTCGAGGCCCATGCCGCCGAACGCCTCGGGCTTGTTCACGCCCAGGAGGCCCAGCGCGCCGGCCTTCTTGAACACCTCGTGGGCCGGGAACGCGCCCGCCGCCTCCCACGCGTCGCAGTGCGGGTTGATCTCCTTCTCGACGAAGTCGCGGACGGTCTTGCGCAGCTGCTTGTGCTCTTCGGTGAACTTCATCGTCGGCGACGGTACACGCCGGTCGCGGCCGTCGCCACGGCCGCCGCCTTTCTTGCGCCTTACAGCAGCGTCAGGGCCGCCCGACCGACCGAGATCGCGGCGTCGCCCTCGGGCGAGAACGCGAGCACGCCGTAGACCGTGGCGTCGCGCCGCACCAGGTGGACCTCGGCCCGGCCGCGCTCGGTCGCCCAGGTCAGGCGCGACGCCGGCACGCCGGCCAGCGTGACCTCGGCGCGGCTCGGGTGGACGTCGACCATCTGGGCCATGCGCTGACGCACCAGCTGCTCGACCACGCCCAGCATGAGGCCGTCGTCGGGGCCGGGCGCGTAGATCGCGATCACCACCAGCTCGCTGCCGCCCCGGGTCCAGCGCCGGAGCACGCCCGCGGGGCCGACCTCGAAGCCGGTGCTGGCCTCGGTCCAGCCCGCCGGCACGGCCACGGCGAAGCCGTACCGGTGCTCGCGGAACGGCGGCCCGAGCTCGGTCGCCGGCACGGCGTCGGGCAGCTCGAGCTGCGCCGCGACCGCCGCGACCGCCGCGTCGCCGGGCCAGCCGTCGATCAGCGACCACGCGATCACCTGGACCGCGCGCCCGTCGGCCACGACCAGCGTGGTGCGCCGGCGCAGGCGCATCGACGCGGTCTCCATCGTCGACTCGAGGTAGCGCGCCGGCCACCCGGCCACGGTGACGTCGCCGGCCGCGGTCGGGTGATCGACCCGCGAGCGCAGCGCGCGCTCGAGCGCGGCCAGATCGCCTGACCAGGGCTCGGCGATGAGCTGGACGTACAGGCCGGTCGTCAGGTCCTCGGCCTGGAGCTGGACCGCGGCGTTGATCGCCCGCGCGTCGTCGCCGACGGTGATCCGCCACAGGCCGGGCGGTCGCCGCCACCGGAGCCGCTGGGTGAAGTCCTGGTAGACGCCGTCGCGCAGCGCGAAGTCGACGCCGACCACGTTCTGGTGATCGGGCGCGGCCGCGAGCTCCGCCACCAGCGCGTCGCTGCGCGCGCGCCCGAGGAACTCGATCGCGGCCAGGGCCGCGGTGGCCATCGGCCGCAGGGTCGCGCCTCCGGCCTCGGGGTACCAGATCGAGAACTGGTAGCCGCGCCCGTCGACGACGGCCGCGCCCCACAGCATCTCGGCGGCGAAGCCGACCAGGCCGTGCGACCGCACCATCCGCACCGGCCGGCCGCCGATGCGCAGCTCGACCGGGTCGCCGACCGCGGTCCACTGGGCGAGCGCGACCGCCTGGCGCGACGCGACGTAGGCGTCGGCGTCGACGCCGACCACCGGCTCGGTGATCACCGTCAGGTACCCGCCGCCGGTCTTGGTCTTGAGGCCGAACGCGGCCTCGCCGTTCATCCGCGCCAGCTCGGAGGCCGGCACCACCCGCCAGCTCGACGGCACGGTCACCGCCAGCCGGGCCGGCCCGTGCTCGAGGCGATCGCCGCGGAGGCGCCAGCCCAGCCCGTCGAGATCGCCGACCGGGGTCGCGTCGCTGCGCTCGCGCACCGGGCCGTCGGTGAGCGCGAACGCGGCCAGCGCCTGCTCGGCGACCGCCGCGGGCGGCGCGTCGCCCATCTGCACCGTCAGCACCTGGTAGCCGTGGCCCTGGTAGACGAACACCCGCCCGCGGATCGTCACCGGCCGACCGTCCTGAGCGCCGGTCACGACCACGCGCGACTCGTCGTGGCCATCGACGGTCACGGTCGTGACCTCGCTGTGCTTGTCGGCCGCGCCGATCGTGTCGAGGATCAGCTGGGTGTAGGCCGGCAGCTCGGCGCCGGGCAGCGACTCGACGATCACCAGCAGCATCACGCGCTCGTGCAAGAGCGCCGCGACCGCGTCGCCGTTGAGGCGCCGGGCGTCGGGCTCGCGCAGCACCTTCCAGCCCGCGCCCGGCCAGGCCAGCGTGAAGCGGTAGTCGTCGTCGACCAGCGTCTTGGTGGCGTCGTCGGTCGAGGTCGGCGTGAGCTTCTTGGCCTCCTCGGCCGGGTCGGGCCCCTTCTTGCACGCGAGCGTCCCCGCCACGACCACCGCGAGCGCCAGCGCGCGTGCGAGCTGCATCGGCCGAGGGTAGTCGATCAGTCGAGGAACGTCAGCGCGGTGCGACCGACGTCGAGGCCGCGGTCGCCGTCCAGGCCGTTGACGTTCAGGACGTAGAGGGTGCCGCCGCGCTCGAACACGTGCGCCTCGGCCACCCGTCCGCGGTCGCGCCAGTTCAGCCGCTGGGCCGGCACCCCGGCCACCGTCACCTGCGACCGCGTCGGCCGGCCCCAGTGCGCGAGCCGGTCGGTCAGTCGGGCGATCGCCGCGGGCTGGGTCTCGTCGGCTCGATCTGCGCCGCACACGTGCAGCTCGAGCCGCGCGGGCCCACGCCAGACCAGGTCGAGGCACCCGCGCCCGTCGGCGGGTCCGGGATCGCGCGTCCACGCCTGGGGCAGGTCGACCGCGAACCCGAAGCGCCAGTTCTGGTACGGCCGGCCGTCGTCGGCCGCCACCAGCGCGGGCGTGGACGCGAACCCGGCCTCGATCGCCTCGGCGTACCCGGCGCCGACCCACGCCGCCGCGACGTTGTCGGTGACGACCGACAGCGCGGCGCCGTCGCGCAGGCCGTACGCGACCCGCATCCGGTAGGGCACCGTCGAGTCGACGTCGAGCTCGGCGTACTGCGCCGGGACGTCGCCCAGGCGGGTCGCGCCCGACGCCGCGATCGTGGTGGCGCCGATCCGCGCGCGCATCGCCTCGAGGTACGCGGCCGCGCTGTCGGTCCACGGCTCGGCGCCGACGTAGACGGTCGTGCCCGTGTCCAGATCCGACGCGATCAGCCGCTGGCTCGGGTCGGCGTCGCTCGGCGCGGAGACCACGTGCGCGCGCCACAGGCCGCGCGGGTGGCGCCAGGTGAAGCGCCCGGCGAAGTCGCGGAACACGCCGCCGTGGTACCCGTAGTCAGCGCCGATCAGATCCTGGGCCTCGCCGGCCGCGGTCAGCTCGGCGACCAGCGCCCGGTGGCGCGCGCCCTCGAGGAACGACAGCCCGGCCACGATCGGCGCGAACCGCGGGCGCAGCTCGTCGCCGCGATCGATCGGATAGACCAGCACGACCTCGACGAAGCGCTGCGCGACGATCGCGCTGGTGTAGAGGCGCTCGGCCGACGCCGGCTCGCCGAACGTCGCCCGCTGCACGTCGAACTGGCGGCCGCCGATCGCGACCGGCTGCGGCCCGCCGATCGGCGTCCAGCCGTCCTCGGTCTTGGCCGCCAGCGCCGCGCGGTGGGCCTCGGGCTCGCCGGCGCCGATCGGGCTGCCGTCGATCGCCAGGTACAGCTCGTCGGCCGCGGTCGCGGCGGTGTAGCCGATCGGCGCCAGCGCGTACGCGACCTCGCCGGCCAGATCGAGCGCCTCGTGGGCGCGGAGCACCCGCCAGCCGGCCGGCACCACCAGCCGGGTCGCCGCGCTGACGTCCTCGAGCACGTCGCCGCGCAGCCGCCAGCCCGGGCCGCGCAGCTCGGCGAGCTCGGCCGGCGCCTCGACCGGCGCGCGCCGCGGGTCCTTGCACGCCGCGACCAGCGCCGCGACCAGCACCGCGACCACGGCCTGCGCGCGCCACGACCGGCTCGTCATCCGCACCCGCCGACCTTCGCGCGGATCGCCGACGCGGTCGACCAGGGCCACCGGGATTTCGCCGCCGGCGCTCATAGCCCGTAGCGCTTGAGCTTCTCGTACAGCGTCGACTGCGCGATGCCGAGCGTCTTCGCGGTCCGGGTCCGGTTGCCGCCCTCGCGCTCGAGCGTCTGCTTGATCGCCGCGCGCTCGATCGCCTCGAGCGACTGGCCGGCCAGCGGCAGCTCCTCGAGGTCGCGCTCGCGCCGGGGCGCGGCCGCCGGGAACATCAGGTGGCGGACGTCGAGCACCGGCCCGTCGATCATCGCCAGCGCCGTCGCGACGACGTTGCGCAGCTCGCGCACGTTGCCCGGCCAGTCGTACGCCGCCAGCGCCGCCATCGCCGCGGGCGTCGCGTGGGCGCGCCCCTCGAGCAGCTGGTCGACCAGGAGCGCGAGGTCCTCGGACCGGGCCCGCAGCGGCGGCACCTCGACCACCGCGGCCGTGACCCGGAAGTACAGGTCGGCCCGGAAGCGCCCGGCCGCCACCTCGGCCGCGAGATCGCGGTTGGTCGCGGCGATCACGCGCACGTCGACCGGCAGCTCGACCGAGCCGCCGACCCGGCGCACCTCGCGCTGCTCGAGCGCGCGCAGCAAGCGTGGCTGCAGCTCGAGCGGCAGCTCGCCGAGCTCGTCGAGGAACAGCGTCCCGCCGTGGGCGCGCTCGAACGCGCCGGCGCGCTCGGCCACCGCGCCGGTGAACGAGCCCTTCTCGTGCCCGAACAGCTCGCTCTCGATCAGCGACGCCGTCACCGCGCCGCAGTCGAACACCACCAGCGGCCCGGCCCCGCGCGGGCTGACCTCGTGGACCGCGCGCGCCAGCAGGTCCTTGCCGGTGCCGGTCTCGCCGGTGAGCATGATCGTCACCTCGGCCGCCGCCAGCTTGTCGAGCATCGCGAACACCAGCCCCATCACCGGCGCCGCCGACACCACGCCGCCGAAGCGCGCCAGGGCCGCGGTCGGCGCGTCGCTCTCGACGAACAGCCGGCTCGAGCCGATCACCGCCACCACCCCGGGCGCGAGCACCGCCTCGCGGATCGCGGCGCCGCCGACCAGCGTGCCGTTGGTCGAGCCCAGATCGCGCAGCAGCACGCCCGCCGGGGTCGGCTCGAGCTCGCAGTGCAGGCGCGACACGTGCGGGTCGGCCACGATCAGATCGGCGTCGGCGCCGCTGCCGACCCGGAGCCGCCGCCGGCCCAGCGGCTGCCGCGCGACCGTGCCGTCGACCGCGACCAGGCTGACCCAGCGGGCCGGCAGCGCGGCCGCGGGCTCCAGCTGCTGGGTCGGTTGACGACGGCGAGCCATGACCGGTTTCCGGTGGTTGCACTCCGAAAATCGGAGGGCAGCGCCATTGTGGCACCCTGAGCCGCCCTCGCCAGGCCGGAAGCCACCGAGATCGTGACGGCCGCCCGGGCGCCGCCGGGCCGTCAGCCTGGCACGTCCCTTGATGTACCCCGGGGCATGGCCGCGATCGCTCTGCTCCCGCTCGTCGCCGCCGGCTGGCTGTCCGCCGGGTCGGCGCCGACGCCAGCGACCGTGCTCGACGCCGCCCGCGACGTGGTGGCCGAGGCCCAGCGCCTGACCCAGGCCGACCGGGTCGAGGTGACGATCTTCAACGTCAACTACCCGGCGACCGACACCGTCTATATCGGCCGGGACGGCGCCGTGGACGACGCCACGCGCAAGCAGCTCGAGGGCATCTTCAAGTGCAAGCGCACCAAGCGGCAGCACGCGATCGATCGCCAGCTCCTCGTGATGCTCGCCGACGTGGCCGCGCAGTACCCCGGCAAGACCATCGAGTACGTGTCGGCCTACCGGGCGGTCGACCCGCGCGAGTCGCGCCACCGCCAGGGGCGCGCGTTCGACTTCCGCATCCCGGGCGTGCCGCTCACCGAGCTGCGCGACTACGTCTGGACCCACCACACCGAGGTCGGCGTCGGCTGGTACCCGCAGAGCAACTTCATCCACATGGATCACCGCCCCGGCGCCAAGGACTACGCCTGGACCCAGATCGGCCCCACCGAGCACGGCAACCCGTCGTGGTCGGCCCGCGCGCGCCGCGCCGAGCCGCCGACGCCCCGGCCGCGCCACCGCGCCGGCGTGTGAGCGCCCGGCGCTAGCCGCTCACTGCGCCGGGGCCCAGCTCAGGCGCGGGCCGATCGTCCGCGCGCCCGCGAACGTGGCGACGAGCTCGTAGGCGCCGGCCGGGATCGCCGCGCCGCTCGTGGTCAGGCCGCTGAACGGATAGCTGCGCGCGGTCGGCGTGAACTCACCGGGGATGTCGGCGGCCGCGAACTCCAGCTCGTCGCCGTCGACCAGCGGATCCGGATCGAGCGCGAGCGCGAGCGGCACCATCGACCGCGTCACGGTCGTGACCGCGACCAGGCGCGAGGCCTGGCTGCCGGTGAACGTCAGCGGCGCGGTCGGCAGGCGCACGCCCTGGACCACGATCAGGTGCAGATCGTCGGGGACGATCGCGGCCCCGCCGCAGCCGCCGACCCGCGCGACGTCGCCGCCGAGCCGGTAGTTCGCGGCGGGCACGCGGACGCCGCCGTCGCGGCCGTCCCAGGTCACCATGCCGTCCTCGAGGTTGGCCGGCGCCAGCGCCACGTCGGCCACGCCGTCGGTCGCGATCGCGCGCAGCCGGACGCTCGCGCCGGGATCGCCGTCGGCCCGCCACCGGATCGTCACCGAGCCGCCGGCGGTCAGCTCGGCGAAGCCGTCGGGCGCGGTCAGCGCGAACGCGCCAGCGCTCGGACAGACGACGTCGTCCGCACACGCACCGACGAGGATCGACGATCCGACCATGACGATCATCGCGGGGCGGGTGCGCACATCGCCATACTAGTACCTCGCCACAGGAAGCTGATCGGTTGAGGACGCCGATCCATCGCCGATCGCTGCGTTGCAACTCCTCGAGTTCCAACCAGGAGCCCGTCGTCGTTGCGCGTTGCGCTCGGCGCGCCTCGGCGCCCGCGACCAATCACCTCCCCTGTGGCGAGGTACTAGCCCCACCGGTCACCGCGATCGATCCGATCTCAGGTCGAGGTGTGCGCGGGCCCACCGATCTTACTCCGCCGCGCGCACCCTCGACGACGGTACGATCAGCGCGTGTCGACGCCGCGCAGCCTGCGCTCCGACCCGTCCAGCGGTGGCCGTGCGCCCACCGGCGGCTTCGAGGGCGACGATCGGTTCGAGCTGCGGCGCCTCGTCGGCGAGGGCGGCATGGGCGTGGTCTACGAGGCGTTCGATCGCGAGCGCGAGCTGATCGTCGCGCTCAAGACCCTGCGCGCGGTCGACGCCGAGGCGCTCTATCGCCTCAAGACCGAGTTCCGCGCGCGCGCCGATCTCGAGCACCGCAACCTGGTGCGCCTCGGCGAGCTGCGCCACGCCGACGGCCACTGGTTCTTCACGATGGAGCTGGTCGACGGCGTGACGTTCCTCGATCACGTCCGCGATCCGATGGCCGATCCTAGCGTCACCGGGCCGCCCGGCGACGACGTGCTGCCCGGGACCTTCGACGAGGCGCGCCTGCGCGAGAGCCTGCGCCAGCTCGCGCAGGGCCTCGACGTCCTGCACCGGGCCGGCAAGGTCCACCGCGATCTCAAGCCGTCGAACGTGCTGGTCACGCGCAAGGGCCGCGTCGTCGTCCTCGACTTCGGGCTGGTCCGCGACGCGGTGATCGCCCAGGTCACCGACGCCGCGGTGGTCGGCACCGCCGCGTACATGGCGCCGGAGCAGGCGATGACCCCCGCGGTGATGCCCGCGGCCGACTGCTACAGCGTCGGCGTGATGCTGTTCGAGGCGCTGACCGGGCGGCTGCCGTTCGAGGGCCGCGCGATCGAGATCCTGATGCGCAAGCAGCAGGCGACGGCGACGCCGGTCGCGCGGTTCGGGCCGGTCCCGGCCGATCTCGCGCGCCTGTGCGACGAGCTGCTCGCGCTCGATCCCGAGCGGCGCCCGACCGCCGCCGACATCGTCGCGCGGCTCTCGACCCGGACCGCGCGCGCGCCCGATCGGGTCGCGCCGTTCGTCGGCCGGGCGCCGGAGCTGGCGGCGCTCGACGCCGCGCTCGAGGACGTCCGCGGCGGCGCCGCCCGGGCGGTCTGCGTCGAGGGGCCGTCGGGCATCGGCAAGAGCGCGCTCGTGCACGCGTTCGTCGAGCGCCTCGACCAGCGCGCGCGCGAGATCCCGGTCCTGACCGGGCGCTGCTACGAGCGCGAGTCGCTGCCGTTCAAGGGCATCGACGGCGTCGTCGACGCGCTCGTGCGCGATCTGCTGCGGCGCGATCCGATCGACGTCGCGCTCCTGCTCACGCCCGAGGTCGACGCCCTGGCCCGCACGTTCCCGGTGCTGCGCCGGGTCCCGGCCATCGCCCGGCTCTCGGTCCGAAAGCCGGACAGCCCGATCGAGCTGCGCGCGCGCGCCTTCCGCGGCCTGCGCCAGCTGCTGGCGGCGCTGGCCAGCCGCCACCCGCTGGTGGTCGTGATCGACGACATCCAGTGGGCCGACAGCGACAGCCTGGCGCTCCTGGGCGAGATCCTCGAGCCGGCGTCGGCGCCGCCGATCCTGCTCATCCTGACGTACCGGCGCGACGGCGGCCCGGCCCTGGCCCTGCCGGCGCCGATCGCGACGCTCGCGCTGGCGCGCCTGTCGGCGGCCGAGGGCCGCGCGCTGATCTCGCTCCTGGCCCCGACCCGCGCCGCGGACGCCGACGCGCTGGTCGACGAGGCCGACGGCCACCCGCTGTTCTTGCAGGAGCTGGTGCGCCACAGCGCCGGCGCGGTCGCGCGCCTCGACGAGGCGCTCTGGGGCCGGGTCACGCGCATGGAGCTCGCGGCCCGGCGCGTGCTCGAGATCGTCGCGGTCGCCGGCGCGCCGGTGCCGCAGGGCGTGATCGGCACCGCCCTGGCGTTCGAGCGCCCGGCCCTGGCCAAGGCCATCGACTCGCTGCGCGCCACCTGGCTGGTCCGCACCGGCGGCACCCGCAGCCACGACCCGATCGAGCCGTACCACGACCGCGTGCGCGAGGCCGTGGTCGCGCGGATCCCGGCGGCGCGACGCCGCCGCTACCACCAGCGCCTGGCCGCCGCGCTCCTGGCCTCGCCCGCGGTCGAGCAGGCGCCGCTGCTGGTGGTGCGCCACCTCGAGGCCGGCGGCGCGCTCGAGCACGCCGCCGAGCTGGCCGAGGTGTCGGCGCGGCGGGCCAGCGACACGCTCGCGTTCGAGCTGGCCGCGGATCTGTGGGCGGCGGCGCTGCGCATGGGCACCCACGACGACGACTCGCGCCGCGCGATCCTCGCGGCCCGGGCCGAGGCCCTGGGCTACGCCGGCCGCGGCCACGCCGCGGCGCAGGTCTACCTGACCGCCGCCGACGGCGCCGAGCCCGAGCTGGCCGCGCGCTGCCGACGGCTGGCCGCGCACGAGCTCCTGGTCAGCGGCCACGTCGCCGAGGGCCGGCGGCTGCTCGACGAGGTGCTGGCGTCGATCGGCGAGTACAACCCGCGCACGATCGGCGCGGCCAAGCGCTGGCTGGCGTGGCTGTGGTTCCGCACGCTCGTGCGCGGCACCCACTTCACGCCCCGGCGCAGCCCCGACGCGCGCTCGCTCGACCAGCTCCGCCTCGACGTCTACCGGACCGCGTCGCTCGGCCTCGGCATGGTCGAGGTCATCGCCGGCGGCGCGTTCCAGGCCCGGGCCCTCCTGGTCTCGCTCCGCCTCGGCGATCGCCGGCGCGTCACGTACGCGCTCGCCTACCACGCGATGTACCTGGGCTCGAGCGGCATCCGGGTGCCGCTGGCCCGGCGCGCGGTCGCGCGCGCGTTCGTGCTGGCCCGTGCGTGCGCGAGCCAGTTCCTGGTCGCGTGGGCGCGCGCGGCCGAGGGCATCGTCGAGTTCTTCGCCGGCCGTCACGCCTACGCGATCGCGACCCTGTGCGAGGCCGAGATCGCGCTGCGCGAGCGCTCGGTCGGCACCGCCGCCGAGATCAACCAGGTGCGCGTGTTCATCGCGTTCGCGCTGCGCCGCCACGGCGACTACCGCGAGCTGGCGGTGCGTCAGCGCGAGTACCTGCGCGACGCCAACCGCCGCGGCGATCGCTACGCCGCCGCCAGCTTCCAGTGGTCGAGCAACATCGTCTGGCTGGCCGCCGACGATCCGGCGCGGGCCCGGGCCGAGCTCACGCCCGAGATCTGGTCGCCGCCCGAGGCGGGCCTGCACCTGCAGCACTGGTTCCGCGTGCGCGGCCTGTTCGAGCTGGCGCTGTACCTCGGCGACGACGCCGGCGCCGCCGAGGCCGCCGCGCAGATCCGACCGTTCGCGGGCCCGGCCTTCGCCCACGTCGAGGCGGTCCGGACCGAGACCCTGTACCTGCTGGCCCGGGCCGCGATCGTCCGCGGCGACGTCGCGGCCGCCCGGGCCGCGATCCGGCCGCTGGGCCGCGTGCGCGCACCGTACATCCGCGCGTTCGTGCGCATCATCGTCGCGGCGATCGAGGTGCTGGCCGCGCGGCCGGCCCGGGCCCGGGCGCTGCTCGACGGCGCCATCGCCGACGCCGACGCCACCGACATGATCGCCATCGGCGCCCTGGCCCGCCGGCGCAAGGCCCAGCTCGACGGCGACGCCGCCGCGCTCGCCGCCGCCGACCAGATCCTCGCCAGCCGCGGCGTCGTGGCGACCGCCACGTTCGCGCAGGTGTTCGCGACCTGGCCGGCCGCGCGCTGACGCGGGGCGATGCCCCAGTGCGCGCGGGTGTTCGCGACCTGGGCGGCCGCGCGCGGACGCGTGCGATGACCGCGATCGCGCAGGTGTTCACGACCTGGCCGGTCGCGGCGGCGATCCGCGCGCGTCAGCCGACCACCAGCCCGGCCGCGGTCCAGGTCGCGCGGCGATCGGCGCGCGCGACCCGGGCCCAGTCGAAGCTGTCGACCAGCGCGCGCGGGGTGATCGCCGCGGGCGTCGCGGTCAGGCCGCACGCGTGCGCCAGCGCGCCGCACAGGCCCGGGCCGTCGTAGTGCCCGCGCAGCACCGTCGCCGGGATCGAGCCGTGGAGCTTGGCCAGCTTGCCGCCCTCCTCGGCGAGCAGCAGCAGGTGGTGGCGGTAGCGCGGCGTCGGCAGGCCCAGCGCCTGCTGGATGCGCACCTGCGTCGCCGTCGACGCGGCGATGTCGCGGCCGCGCACGACCCGGGTCACGCCGCTCGCGGCGTCGTCGACCACGACGACGAGCTGGTACGCGACCACGCCGTCGCGCCGCACCACCACCGGGTCGCCCATCTCGGCGGCGGGGTCCTGCGACAGGTCGAGGCCGCCGTCGTCGACCAGCGCCAGCGGCCCGTCGTCGAGCCTCAGGCGGACCGGCACCCGCGCGTCGCGCCAGGTGCCGTCGGGCAGGCCGCGCCCGCGGCAGCGGTTGTCGTAGGCCCAGCCACCGTCGGGCGCGCGCCGTCCGCCGGTGCGCACGCGGCGCGAGCACGCGCACGCGTACAGCCGCCCGGCCGCGGCCAGCCGGTCGAGCGCCGCGGCGTGGTCGACGCGGCGCTGCGACTGCACCGTGACCTCGTCCCAGTCGAGGCCGAGCCACGCCAGGTCGTCGAGCAGCGCGGCCTGCCACTCGGCGCGGCAGCGGGTGTGGTCGAGGTCCTCGAGGCGCAGCAGCACCCGCCCGCCGGCCGCGCGCGCGTCGAGCCAGACCAGCAGCGCCGACAGCAGCGTGCCGGGGTGCGCCAGCCCGGTGGTCGACGGCGCGAACCGCGACACCACCGGCGCGTCGTCGGGCGCGGCCACCATGGTCGGAGGATAGCGCGGCCGTGGTATCTCCGTCGCCATGGCCTGGGCGCCCGTCCGCTGGCTCTACCTGTTGCTCGGGTGGGTGTTCTTCGCCCTCGGCGTCGCCGGCGTGATCTTGCCCGCGGTGCCGGCGACGCCGTTCATGCTGCTGGCGCTGTGGGCGTGGTCGCGCAGCTCGCCGCGGCTCGAGGCGTGGCTCTTGGCGCACCGGGTGTTCGGCCCGACCCTGCGGGCGTGGCAGGCCCACCGGGTGATCTCGTGGAAGGCCAAGGCCGTGGCCTGGGTGTCGATGGCCGCCAGCCTGATCTACCTGCTCTTCGTCCGGCAGGCCGCGTGGTGGATCCTGGCGATCACCGTCGCGGTGATGGCCTACGGCGTGTGGTTCATGGCGCGGTGCCCGTCGCGCGCACCGTCGCCGCCGACGCCCGCGTCAGGGTAGCGTGCGGCACGCCATCGCGCCGCACCGCTTGAGGCCCTTGCGGTAGCGCTCGGGCAAGAGCGACTCGTGCTTGGCCGGCGGCGGCGGGCCGGCGATCGGCCGATCGAGCGGCGCGCCGTCGTCCTTGCCGAAATCGATGACGCCGGCGACCGGCGTGGCCACGGCGACCGGCGGCGGCGCCAGCTGCAACAGCGCCCGGCTGTTGGCCTCGAGGGTCAGGTCGGCCGCGACCGCGCCGCCGGGGCCGCGCGCGACGAAGTGGTAGGTGCCGGCCGGCAGCTTCCAGCGACCGGGCGCGACCGGCACGTCGGCGAACGCGTCGATCGCGATCGTGACGCCGACGGCGTCGCCGACGTCGAGCTCGACCGGCGACCACAGCTCGCGGGTCGCGACCTTGGCGATCGCGATGCGGGCGGCGCGGGCCGCGACCGCGTGGCTCGCCAGATCGGCGCAGGTGCCGACGAGCAGGCTGGCGCGGGCGTGCTGCCCGGCCTTGACCAGCGCGATCGCCGCGTCGCACTGACGGGCAGCGTCGCCGCTCGCGACCGCGCCGGCGACGTCGATCGCCGCGACCCGCGCCTTGCCCTTGGCGTGCGCGCCGCGGCCCTTGCTGCGCCCGGCGGCGGCCGGGCTGGCGACGAGGGCGACGAGGGCGAGGGCGGCGAGGGTGCGCATCGTGGAGATCGAGACAGCGCGGACGGGCCGGGGTTGCACCAGTGTGCCACGGCCCGCGGGCATGCGCTTTCGCGCAGTTGGCGCCGTCGACGAACGTCGCGGTTGACAACCACCGATCGGATCCGTAGATGAGACGTTCAGAGGCAACGCCATGCCGCGCACCCAGCTCCCTCGTCCCGCTCGCCGCCAGCTCCTCGCTGGTGCGGCCGCGCGGGCGTGCGTGCAGCCGGGCCTCGTGATCGCGGCCTGGGCGTTCACGCCCGTCGCTGGCTGACCCGCGGCGGCCGCGACGACGATCGTCCCGACGATCGCGCGTCGCCCGACCGCGGGGATGGCCCTGCTCACCGCGCACCGCCGGTGCGCGCCGCTGGTGCGTCGCACGCGCGCCGCACACCTCCGCACGTCCGGACCGCGCCCGCGGTCCGGCAGGACCCTGTCATGCCCCGAGTTCCCCTCGACCGCATCCGCAACCTCGGCATCATCGCCCACGTCGATGCCGGCAAGACCACGCTCACCGAGCGCGTCCTCCTCTACACCGGCCGCATCCACGCCGCCGGCGAGGTCCACGATGGCACCGCCCACACCGACTCGCACCCGCTCGAGCAGGCCAAGGGCATCACGATCCTCGCCGCCGCGGTCACCTGCGACTGGCGCGATCACCGCCTGCACCTGATCGACACCCCCGGCCACGTCGACTTCACGATCGAGGTCGAGCGCTCGCTGCGCGTCCTCGACGGCGCCGTCGTCGTGCTCGACGGCGTCGCCGGGGTCGAGCCGCAGACCGAGACGGTGTGGCGGCAGGCCGATCGCCACCGCGTGCCGCGCCTGGTGTTCGTCAACAAGCTCGACCGCGTCGGCGCCGATCCCGAGCGCTGCCTGGCCGAGCTGCGCGACCGCCTGGGCGCGCGCCCGGTGCCGATCACCTGGCCGACCTACGCCGGCGACGCCCTCACCGGCGTGATCGATCTGATCGCGCTCACCCACCTGGCCAGCGACGGCACCGCGGCGCCCCCGGTCGCGACGCCGGTCGATCCGGCCACGCTCTCTGACAACCTGCGCAGCTACCGCGAGCGCCTGCTCGAGGTCGCCGCCGATCACGACGACGCCGTCCTGGCCGCCGTGCTCGACGGTCGCCCGGTCGACGCCGCGGCGATCCGCGCCGCCGTGCGCGCCGCGACCCTCGCCGGTCACGTCGTGCCGGTCGCGTGCGGCTCCGCGTACCACTACGTCGGCGTCGAGGCGATGCTCGACGCGGTCGTGGCCTACCTGCCGGCGCCGAGCGATCGGCCGCCGGTGGTGGGCGAGGACGGCGCGACCCGCGCCGCCGATCGCGCCGCGCCGCTGGCGGCGCTGGCGTTCAAGGTCGCGTTCGACGATCACGGCCAGACCACGTTCGTGCGGGTCTACGCCGGCGTGCTCACCAAGGGCATGTCGGTGCGGACCGCGCGCACCGGGCGCACCGTGCGCGTCGGCCGGCTGGTGCAGCTCGTGGCCGACCGGCGGCTCGAGGTCGATCGCCTCGAGGCCGGCGAGATCGGCGCGATCCTGGCGACGCCGCTCGCCGGCGGCGACACGCTGTGCGACCCGGCGCGGCCGATCACGCTCGAGGCGATCACCGCGCCCGAGCCGGTCGTGCGCGTGGCGATCGAGCCGATCACCCGTGAGGATCGCGAGCGCCTGCCGCTCGCGCTCCAGCGGATGGTCGCGGCCGATCCGTCGCTCCGGTTCGTCACCGACGGCGACACCGGCCAGGCCCTGCTGGCCGGCATGGGCCAGCTCCACCTCGACATCGCGGTCGAGCGCCTCGCCGGCGAGCACGGCGTCAAGGTCGCCAGCGGTCGGCCGCGCGTGGCGTACCGGTCGACCCTGGCCGGCACGGCCGAGCGCACCTACCGCCACGTCAACCAGCGCGGCGGGCCCGGGCAGTTCGCGGTCGTGACGATCGCGGTCGGCCCGGCCGCGCGCGGCGCCGGCCTGGTCTTCACCGACCAGACCCGCGGCGGCGTGGTGCCGCGGCCGTTCGTGGCCGCGGTCGAGCGCGGCGTGCGCGACGCCCTGGCCGACGGCCTGTGCGGCGGCCACCCGGTCGTCGACGTCGCGGTGACGTTGCACGACGGCGCGACCCACGCCAAGGACTCGAGCGAGCTCGCGTTCCAGGTGGCCGGTCGCCTGGCGTTCCTCGCCGCCGCGCCCGACGCCGACCCGGTCGTGCTCGAGCCGGTCATGCGGCTCGAGGTCGCGTGCGCCGACGCCGACGTCGGGGCCGTGGTCGGCGATCTCGGTCGCCGCCGCGCCACCGTGCTCGGCCTCGACGTCCGCGGCCCCGACCGCGTGGTCCGGGCCGAGGTGCCGCTGGCCGAGTCGTTCGGCTACGCCGGCGCGCTGTCGGCGCTGACCCACGGCCGCGGCCGGTTCGTCCTCGAGCCGGGCCACTACGCGCCGGTGCCACCGGGCGCGCGGCTCCACGCCGCGTAGCTGCCCTTAGGGCCCACGCGTGAACAACTCGGTCGGTCTCGCGGCCGATCCATCCCGGCTGGCTGCGTTGCCGGCTCCGGTCCTCGGGTCACGTCCAACGAGGACGCTCCCCTCCGGTCCTCGCCGTCGCCTTGCCATCCGGGCGCCTCGTCCGCGATCCTCGATCGACTTGTTCACGCGCGGGCCCTCACGACGTCCCTCGCCGGGGCGCGCGCTCACCGCGTGCGCCCCGGTGGCATTTTCGGCGCCCGGCCGCGACCGGGGCGCGCTCATCGCGTGCGCCCCGGTGGCATTTTCGGCGCCCGGCCGCGACCGGGGCGCGCCGGCGTATCATCGGCGGATGCGAACCAGCTCGTCGTGGCGCGTCGTCCCGTTGATCGGCCTGGGCGGCCTGCTCGCCGCCTGCCCCAAGCCCCTCGCCGGCGGCGGCTCGGCCTCGGCCAGCGCGTCGGTCAGCGTGACCGTGACGTTCCCGGATCCGCCGGCCAGCACCGCGGCCCCCATCGACGACCTCGCCGATCGATCGCACGCGTCCCTGGCGGCGTGCGCCACCGGCGACGTCGACGCCAACCTCGCGATCGTCGCCGACTTCCGCGACAGCTGCCACGAGATGATCATCTGCGGCGGCCTCACCAACACCTTCAGCGGCGCGGTCTTCCGCATGCTCGTCAACGCCGCGCTCGGCCACAAGACCGGCGTCGACCACATCACCTACCAGGGCGACGGCCGCTACCGGGTCGGCGACGTGATGACGCTGCAGATGCGGCTGGGCGCCGACATGAGCTTCGGCCACGCCGGCGACGTCATCCCGTTCGACGTGCTCGACCTGGGCACGTACTTCAAGCGCGCCAGCATCAGCGCCAGCGCGTCGTACGCGCTCGGCGGCCGCGCCGAGACCTCGTACGCGATGACGTTCGACGAGGTCGGCCCCGGCGTCGAGCTGCTGGGCCTGTCGCGCGACACCGCCGGCCCGCTCAAGCTCCAGTTCCAGGCCATGGCCGACGCGCTCGGCCACAACGTCCACGCGGCCCAGGACATCACCGTGTCCGATCACAAGGGCGCGTCGGCGATCGACTACCACCTGTCGGGGCCGCCGACGCCGATCGCCAACCTGCTCGGCGGCGCCCCGGCCGCGCAGGAGCTGACCAGCATCGACGCCCGGCGCACCGACACCAACCAGACCATCGCGGTCACCAACTGGGCGATGCAGTACCAGCCCGGCAGCACCGGCACGCTCGACGGCTCGATCACGTTCGAGGTCCGCGGCGGCGCGTTCCCGTACCAGGCCACGTTCACGTACCCGCACCGCAAGGAGCCCGACGTCGCGCTCAGCTGCCTCTGACGCGGTCCGACGGTCGCCGCGATGACGCGCGCGGCCACCGCCCGTGGCGTCGGGTCGCAGGCGTACCGCCGCCGACCGGTGCTAGCGTCGAGCCCATGGTGGCCGACACCTCCACCGAGGGCGCCCGCGGGCTGCGCACCTACCAGCCCGGGGACGAGCACCGGCTCGAGCCGCCCGATCCCGAGCGGGTCGGCTGGCTGCTCGAGCTGCTCGACCTGGCCGATCGCTACCACCGCTACCAGGTCGACGGGCTCGAGCACGTGCCGCGCACGGGCCCGGCGCTGATCACCAGCTACCACGCGCTGACGGTGATCGACATGTGCCTGCTCGGGCGGCGGATCTTCCTGCGCGACCGCCGGCTGCCGCGCGCGCTCACCGACAAGCTGATGTTCTCGTTCCCGGTGATCCGGGATCTGTTCGCGACCCTCGGCGTCGTGGTCGGCACGCAGGACAACGCGGTCGGGTTGCTGCGCGCCGGCGAGCTGTCGGTGTGCATGCCCGGCGGCGGCCTCGAGTGGGCGCGCTCGTCGCGGCAGCGCTACCAGCTCCGCTGGGGCGACCACCGCGGCTACGCCCGGCTCGCGATCCGCACCGGCGTGGCGATCATCCCGACCGCCTGCCCCGCCGCCGACCGGGTGTTCGTGGTGCCCTACGACGGCTGGAAGGCCGGCGAGCTGGCGCGGCGCTGGCTCGGGCTGTCGCGCACGATCCCGCTGCCGCTGCCGCTCGGGCTGCCGTTCGGGCTGCCGATCCGCCTGACCCAGCGGGTCGGCGCGCCGATCTGGCCCGACGCGCCGCCCGAGGCCGCCGACGATCCAGCCGAGGTCGCCCGGCTCGACGAGCGCGTCCGCGCGGTCATCCGCGAGCTGCTCGCGCGCGGGTAGCCCGAGGCCCCGCGCCCAGGCGTCAGAACACCAGCAGGTCGTTGTCGCTGTCGCCGGTCATCACGAACCAGTTGCTCTGCGCGGTCGTCGGCCGGCCGTCGTGACAGTACGTGCGGAAGCCACCAGCGCGGCGGTACGTGACGTAGCCGCAGGCCGCGAGCGCGGCCTTCATCGGCCCGTGGGTGGTCTCGCACCGGATCCGCCGGGTCCCGGTCGCCGCCAGATCCTCGGTCGCGCGGTCGCACAGTGCGATCAGCAGCGTCGGCTCGTCGGCGGGCCCGAGGTAGTCGACGATCACCGACTCGGCCGCGTCCTGGCGCGTGATCAACAGCCCGCGCAGCACGCCGCCGCGCCGGGCCGCGACCCAGCGGTACCGCAGCGTCGGCGCGTCGCGGTAGCGCCACGTCAGGTACGCGCCGGTGCGCGCGACCGCGTCGCCGTACTGCCCGGCGACCCGGCACCACAGCGCGTCGAGCTCGGCCGGCTCGACGGCATCTTCGACCGCGACGTCGCAGCCGAGCTCGGCGGTGGCCCGACGGCGCCGGCCGCCGACCAGGCGCGCGCCGGTGGTGAGCGCGTTCTTGGCCAGCCCCTTGGCGCCCGCCTCGTCGAGGTAGCAGAACATCGTCGTCAGCGACTCGTCGCGCGGCCACCGCAGCTGCTCGAAGATCGGATCGCTCATCGGGCTGATGCCGAGCGCCAGCATCACCGGCGCGCGCTCGGCCACGCGGTTGACCAGCGCCTTGCCGAAGCCGCGCCCGCGGTGCTTCGCCGACACGTACATGTCGACGCTCCAGCAGCCCAGCGTCGGCGTGCCGCGGAACTGGACCTCGACCGGGATGAAGCCGTTGATCGCGACGATCTCGCCGTCGACCGTGCCGATCAGGAACGGCGACATGTCCGCGCGCGCCGGGTTGGCGAAGAACTCCCACGCGAACACCGCCGCCTTCGCGCGGGCGTAGTCGGGGTGGCGCCCGTCCGCCAGCAGCGCGATGACCGTGTCGCGGTCGTCGGGGCGGTAGTCACGGAACTCGATCTCGGGCAAGGCGCGGCATCATGCGCCAGTCCGCACGACCACGCCGCATCCACGGGCCGCGTTCGCACGGCCGCGCCATCAGCGTTTCCCTGACGCCGACGCCGTTTCGGTCCAAGGTGGGGCTCCCACCGCTGGAGCACCCGATGTCCGCCACCGCGACCACCGTCGTCACGCTCACCGTCGTCCTCGCCGCCGCCGCCGCGGCCGCCGAGCCGCGCGCCGTGCTCACCTACGAGACCGGCCCCGCGTACATCGTCCAGAACGACGGGCGCTACGGCGCCGCCGGCACGCCGTACCAGGCCGGCGACGTCGGCCAGCAGGACACGCTGATCCGCGCCGAGCGCGCGACTGTCGAGCTGGTGCTCGGCCGCCACCGCGTCGTGGCGCTGTACGCGCCGTTCCTGGTCGACACCCGGGCCACCCTCGCCGCCGACCTCCAGTTCCGCGACACGCGGTTCACCGCCGGCACGGTCGTCGATCATCGCTACCGGTTCGACGGATACCGCGCCTCGTACCTGTACCAGCTCGGCGGCGATCGGCTCGCGCTCGGGCTCGGGGGCTCGCTGCAGATCCGCAGCGCCGACGTCGCGTTCACCAGCGCCGACGGCGCGCGCCGCGGGGTGCAGTCGGACATCGGCCTGGTGCCCGCGCTCAAGGCCCGGCTGAGCTACGTGCCCGGGCGCGCGTGGGCGACGCTCGAGGTCGACGGCTCGTCGACGTTCGGCCTCGTCGGCGACACCAGCGGCGCGCTCTACGACGTCGCGGTCATCGGCGGCTACGCGTTCCACCCGGACGTGTCGCTCTACGGCAGCCTGCGCCTCGTCGGCGGGGGCGCCGAGGTCCCGGCGCAGGAGATCGACAACTGGGCCAACTTCGTGAGCGCGTCGCTGGGCGTCCGCGTCGAGCTCGAGCGTGCGGCGCCCCCGCGCAGCCGCCGGCGCTGGTAGCCGACTACTTGCCGTTGGCGGTGTCGCGGCAGGCGGTGAACTCGTGCTTGAGCGCCTCGGCCTGGTCCTCCTGGGCCTTGGACATGCTGCCCTCCTTGAGCCCCTCCTCCCAGCGCTTCTGGGCGACGTTGATCTTGGGGACGCAGTTGCCCGGCGCGCCGCTCTTGGCGCACGCGCACATCTGATCGCGGTAGCCCTTCATCGTGGACACGGGATCGGAGCTGCCCTTGCCGCACGCGGCGGCGAACAGCGTGGCGATGACGAACCCGGCGAACATCGATTGCTTCATCGGAACCTCCGCCGCGACCTAGTGCACGGCCGGGGCCACGCGCCACCGGCCCGCCCGCCGCGGATCGCGGGGTCGGCCGCGACGGACCTCGTCGCGCGACGACGGCCGCCGTCGGGCGCGGCCGCGCAGCCCGCTGGCCTCGCCGCCACAGTAGGACGCGGCATCCTGACGCGGTGGGCCTGAACTAACCCATGATGTCGTGGGCTTGCGACCCATGAACCTGTCTCTATTCTCGATGCGTTGGCGCCAAATTCGGCAGTGATCTCGAATGGATAGAGGGTAGGATCCGGTCCCCAGGTAGATCGGATGGCGGGCTGGTGCGTTGGAGGGCGGGCGGCTGGGGCCGTGGTGTTCACCCTTTGCGAGGCGGAGATGATGCGACTGCAGGATCGGCGCTGGATCACGTACGCGGGGCTGGCGATGGTGGTGGCCGGGTGCACGCCGCGGAGAGTGGTGGCGCCGACGGCGGCGGCGCCGAGCGGCGGGGTGGTGGCGGCGGGCTCGACGGCGCCGGCGGCGCACGACGTGGCCGACGCGGGCTCGGACGCCCAGGCGCTGACGTCGCGCGTGAGCAAGGTGACGGTGTACTCGGACCGCGCGCGCGTCAGTCGGCAGGCGACGGCGGCCTTGACCAGCGAGCCGACGGTGTTCGCGTTCCGGAGCCTGCCGGGCTGGGTCGACGACGGCTCGGTCCAGGTCTCGGCCAGCGCCGGGCGCATCGTCGACGTGCGGGTCGACCGACGGTTCCTGGCCCAGGCCACCGACGCCAGCTGGCGCCGGGTCGAGGCCGAGCACAAGGCGCTGACGGCCAAGCGCGCGGCGCTGACCGACGAGGTCGCGGTGCTCGACGCGCAGAAGGCGCAGATCGAGGCGATCAAGGCGTTCTCGCTGGCCAAGATCACGCAGGACACCGTCATCGGCGACGTCAGCGTCCAGAGCTACGGCGACGTGCTCGGGTTCATCACCGCGTCGTTGCGGACCACGGCGTCGGCGCGCCGCGACGTCGCCGCCCAGCTCGACGAGCTCGCGCCCGAGCTCGAGGCCAGCCAGCGCCGGCTCGAGGACGCCAAGGGCCTGATGAAGCTCGAGGAGACGACCGTGCTGGTCACGCTCCAGGCCGGCGCGCCGACCTCGGCCACGGTCGAGCTGACGTACATGCTGCCGGGCGTCACCTGGGAGCCGATGCACGAGCTGCGCGCGAGCACGACCGACGCCAAGAACGTCGAGGTCATCTCGTTCGCGTCGCTCAGCCAGACCAGCGGCGAGGACTGGGGCGGCGCCGAGCTGTCGTTCTCGACCCAGTCCACCACGCAGTCGGTGCGCATCCCCGAGCTCGAGGCGCTGACGCTCGGCGACACCCAGACCGCGACCCGGATCCTCACCACCCAGGCGTCGTCGTTCACCCGCGCCCAGCAGGCGTTCGCCGGCCAGAGCCAGATGTGGAACATGGTCCACCAGGACGCGTCGGCGATGCGCGCCCGCGCCAGCTTCGAGCAGGTCTACCAGAGCAACGTCGAGTACCTGGAGGTGGTCCAGGGCCGGACCGTGTCGATCTTCGAGAGCCTCGAGAAGCGCGGCACCACCGCGCACTTCACGGCGCAGCCGGTCGCGAGCGTCCGCGGCGACGGCCACCCGGTGCGGCTGCTGATCGGCCGCAGCGTCCTGGGCTCGACCCAGCAGATCGTCGCCGCGCCCGAGCAGAGCCTCAGCGCCGCGCGCACCCTGGCGATGACCAACGCCACCGGCCAGGCGCTCCTGCCCGGCAAGGTCGCGCTCTACCAGGACGGCACGTTCCTGGGCCTGACCGACATCGCCTTCATCGCCCAGGGCGAGCGCTTCGCGCTGTTCCTGAGCGTCGCCGATCAGCTCAAGCTGACGCGCCAGCTCGACCGCAAGCAGAGCACGCTCATCCGCAAGGCCCGCAACCAGATGCAGGTCGTGTTCGTCGTCACCGTCGAGAACCTCGGCGCCGAGGCGACCACGTTCACGCTGGCCGACCGCATCCCGGTGTCCGAGAACAAGGACATCAAGGTCGACAAGGTCGCGATCACGCCCGCGGTCAAGCCCGACGCCCAGGGCCTCCTGCACTGGGAGCTGACCCTCAAGCCCGGCGAGCGGCGCGAGTTCCGGATCGGCTACCAGGTCGAGTACCCGGCCGAGCTGGTGATCGAGACCAACCGCCGGCGCATGCTCGACCCGTCGTCGCCGTCGAAGTCCCGGATCGAGGATCAGATCATGGAGCTCGAGAACGACCTGTAGCCGGGCGCGCGGGGCCTGCGATCGGCCGGCGCCCCGCCGTCAGAACGTACAGTCCGGGATCAGCAGCGGCAGGTCGTCGCCGATGCTCTGACACTGCGGGACCTGATCGCAGATGACGATCGTCGCGCTGTTCCAGGTGCCCTCGGCCGATCCGGCGACGCCGTCCTCGAGGGAGACGGTCCAGGTGCCCTGGGCCGCGAGGCCGTCGAACTCGCTCTCGAAGTCGGTGAAGGTCTCGCCGGCTACCGGGACCAAGAAGTTCACGCCGACGCCCTGGAACGACAGCTGGCCGCCGAGCTCGTCGGGCACGTCATGGGTCACGTCGACGTAGACACGCACGCTGTCGATCGTCATCGGGGACGCCGAGTCGAGGTCGCGCCAGACGAACGACGGCGTGCACTCGACCTCGCCGCCCCCGCCGCCCCCGCCGTCGTCGCCGCCGAGGCCGTCGATCAGCGCGCAACCGCTGGCGCCGAGCGCGACCACCGCGATCAGCGCGCGCATCAGAACGACCCCACGATCAGGCCGACGCCCACCGGGTAGAGGACCGCGGGCGCGAAGTCGAGGGCGTCGAGCGAGCCGTTGTTCGACGAGTCGGGCATCAGGTCGATGAGCATGCCGCCGATGATGGCCGCGCTGGCGAGGCCGATCATCAGCGCGCGCGGCTTGCCCTTCTTGGCCGGCGGCGGCGGGGGCACCGGGGTGCGGGCCGCCTCGGCCGCGCGGGCTGCCTCGGCCGCGCGGGCCTCCTCGGCGACGCGGGCCGCCTCGGCGACGCGGGCCGCCTCGGCGGCGCGGGCCTCCTCGGCGGCGCGCGCGGCCTTGATCTCCTCGACGGTCTTGTTGCTGGCCGCGGCCTCGGCCCGGAGCCGATCGGCCTCGGCCCGCGCCGCCGCGGCGTCGGCCTCGGCCTTGCGCCGCGCGGCCTCCTCGGCCCGGAGCTGCTCGGCCGTCGGGCCGGTCGGATCGCCGGGCTTGGTCGCGAGCTGGACCTCGAGCGCGGTGATGAACTCCTTGGCGGTCTTGGCCTGGGCGCCCTTGGGCTCGGCCGCGAGGTACTTCTTGTAGAAGTCGATCGCCGGCGCGGGGCGACCGGCGAGGCGGTGGACCTGCCCGATGTTGAACAAGAGCACCGGGTGCGGCACCAGCTCGTAGGCCTTGCCGAACATCGTCAGCGCGGTGTCGTAGTCGCCGGCGTTCTGGGCCGCGAGGCCCGCGTCGACGTAGCTCTTGGCGGCCTTCTGCTTGTCGGCCGCCGAGGTCGGCTGCGCCGCGGCCGGCGCGATGTGCACGAGCACCACGACCGGCACGAGCAGGGCACAGCAGAGCGAGGTCAAGGTCGACAGCAGCGCGCGACGGATCATGAGTGCTCCAGAGGTCAGGGCTTGTGACGTATTTCAGTCGAGCGCAGATCCGCGTCCCGGATCTCGCGTTGTGGAGGGGCTCGGCGACAGGCCGCCCAGGAACTCAGAGCTTGTCAGTATTTCGGTCGAGCACCGGTCCATGCGCCGGGCGTTTCGCGTCTCGGAGGGGAGGCTCGTCGGGGCTTGCCCCCGACGAGGGGAGGCCTGGCGACAGGCCGCCCAGGAACTCAGGGGCCGAACGGGTTCACGCTGTCGTCGCGGTCGGTGTGGGTCCCGGCGCGCGGACGCTTCTTCAGGTCGACCCGCTGCGTGCTCGACGCGTCGGCGGGCGCGGTCACGGTCGCGTCGACGTGACCCTTGAGCCGGACGGTGAGCGCGAGCTGGCCGTCGGCGGGCGGGCGCGTGCCGTGGTACGGCGTGGTGCCGAGTTCGACCCCGTCGAGCAACACGGTCGCCCCGGCGGGCTTGGAGTCAACCACCAGCTCGATCGGCGCGGGCGCGGGCGGCGCGACCGGGGTCGGCGCGACCGGGGTCGGCGCGGGTGCGGCGACCGGCGTGGGCTCGACCGGCGGCGGCGCGGCGACCGGCGCCGCCTCGGCCGCGGCGGGTGGGGTCGACTTCGCGCCGCTGCCGCCGCCCGCGACGATCGCGAGCACCGCGATCGCCGCGACCGCGAGCACGCCGGCGCCGATGAACAGCGGCGTCCGCGACCGGGCCAGGGGCGGCCCCCCGGCGCTGGTCATGAGGCGAGCCGAGCCGCTGAGCGTCGTCGGGCCCGAGATCATCGGGCTGGTGGGCAGGTGGCCGCCACCGACGACCGCGGGCCCGGTGCGGTAGGCCGCCCCGCCCGACAGCGCGTCGACCGCGTGGATGATCTCGGCCGCGGTCTGGATCCGGTACTCGGGATCCTTGGCCAGCAGGCGCTGCATCAGCTGGTCGAGCTCGGGCCCGGCGTCGGGCACGAGCGACAGGAGCGGCGGCGGCGGCACGTGGATGTGGGCCGCGAGCACGTCGCCGACGCCCTCGCCGACGAACGGCGGTCGCCCGGTGAGCAGCTCGAACAGGATGCAGCCCAGCGAGTACAGGTCAGCGCGGTGGTCGAGGCTGACGCCGCGGCACTGCTCGGGGGCCATGTACGTCGGCGTGCCCATGACCGTGCCGGTGCGGGTCTTGCTGCTCTGCTCGCCGTCACCGGTGAGCTTGGCGATGCCGAAGTCGAGCAGCTTGATCCGCTCGCCGCCCGGCACCTCGGGGTCGGGCACCAGGAACACGTTGTCGGGCTTGAGATCGCGATGGACGATGCGCTGAGCGTGGGCCGCCGCGAGGGCGCCGGCGATCTGCCGCACGACCAGGAGCGCGCCCTCCACCGACATGCGCCCGCGCAGCATGCGCGCCGCGAGGCTCTCGCCGGCGAGCAACTCCATGACGATGTAGGCCGAGCCGTCGGCGCAGTATCCGAAGTCGAAGATCTCGACGATGCCCGGGTGCCGGATCGCCGTCGCCGCCCGGGCCTCGTTGAAGAACCGGGTGACGATGTCCTGGTTCTGGGACAGCTCGGGCAGCAGCACCTTCACCGCGGCGTGGCGACCGATCAGCGCATGCTGCGCCGCGTAGACCACCCCCATCCCACCGTGTCCGATGGAACCGGTGATCCGGTACTGCCCCACCATCGTGCCGATCATCGTCTGGACGCTATCACGGCCCCCGCGCGGCTGTCACAGGGCTGTGAGGGCGGCGCCCGGCGGCCGTCAAGGGGGCGCTGCGCCGTCGACGATCAGCGCTGCAGCGAACCGCTGAGCATGATGCGCGGCCTCGGTCGGGCCCTGCTGGTCATGACCGTCACCACTGCACGGCCGGGGCCAGCCTTGGCCGCGGTCGATTCCACGGACTTGCGGCGCGCCCGCGACGAGCGGCGACGGCGTTGGGCGTCGCCGTGACGAAAACTGTCACCGCAGAGCGGTGAGCGCGAGGGCGCCGTGGCGGGTGTTGCCTGGGGTAGTCAGCGCGGCTCCTTGACCGTCGCCTTCCACACGCGCTCGGCGTGCTCGCGGAACGCCGCCGGCACCTTCTTGAACGCCGGGTCGGCCTCGAAGGTGCCGCCGGCGTCGGTCAGATCGATCGTCATCCCGCGCAGCACGTACTTCTCGCCGTCCTCGACCACGAGCACCTTGTGGGTCAGCGGGCTCACGTCCGAGCGGCAGCCCGAGCTCCACGCGAAGGTCGCCTCGCCCAGGCCGTCGTCGTCGAGGTCGGTCACCGACCAGTCGCCGACCTGCGCGTACAGCGACACGTCGAACTCGCAGTCGGAGACCAGCTCCTTGAACGTGCGCACGGTGGTCCAGCTGCCGTCGCCCTCGCGGCGGGCGTGGGTCGCCGTCAGCAGCGCGCCGCCGCGCTGGGCCTCGCGGCTGATCACCACCGCGTTGGTGCCGTAGCGATCGGTCCACCCGATCGTGTGCTCGCGCTTCCCCGGCGCCTCGAGGCCCTCGAGGTCAGCGTCGGTGAGCGTGCGCGGGACCGCGGTCTTGGAGGCCGAGGGATCGACCTCCTCGCCGTCGGCCACCGGCGGCGGCGGATCCTTCGGCGTCGGGGCGACCGCCGCGGCGGCGTCGGGGGTCGGCGCGGGCTTGTCGGTCGGCGGCGGCGGCGGCGCCGCTGAGTCCTTCTTGCCGCAGGCGGCGCCGGCGGCGAGCGCGACCGTCAGCGCGGCCAGGGACATCGATCGATGGGGACGCATGGTGTGATCCTCGCGAGTGTGCGCGGCGCGAGCGGCGCCGGTCCGGTGCGTGATGAACGTCGGCGGCGCGGTCAGCCCGCGGCCAGCGTGTGACAGGTCAGCTTCGACCAGTCGGGCGCCTTGGCCTTGGCCTCGGCGGCGGGCAGCTCGCACGCGACCGTGTGGACCAGGACCTTGCCGACCGCGAAGAACATCGTCCAGGTCCGGACGCCGTCCTTGGTCTTGTCGGCCTGGCTGAACTTCTTGTAGCTGGTCGGATCGACCTGGAACAGGCCGACCACCGACTCCGAGTCGCGGGTGATCGCCGCCTCGATCGCCGGCTTGATCTTGACCCGCTTGCGCAGCGCCTTCTCCTGCGCGTCGAGCGCGCGCACGCACAGGCGATCCGCGCTGGCGACGTCGGCGCCGGGATCGCTCGCGGTGTACCAGCCGCCGTCGCGCTCGTAGAGGTAGGTCAGCTCGGCCGACTTGAAGGCCTTGCCGCGCATCGCGTAGGGCACGTTGCGCAGCACCCGCGCCACGATCGGCGTGCCGATCGTCGACGCGTCGCAGCCGCCGTCGCGCAGCGCCACGTAGGCGTCGCGGATCGGGCTGGGGTCGTCGGCGCGGGCGAGGGTCGGCGCGGCGGCGAGCGCGGCGGTGGCGAGGGCGATGAGGACACAGGACTGGTGCACGCGGACTCCTTCGTCGACTGGGGCCATCCCCCATCCACGTCGGACGGGGTCACGAGCCGACCATTGTGACCCGGCCCGCGCCGCGCCTCCACCGCTCGGGCCCACCAATCGCATCGCGCTCGGCGCCCGCGGGCGCGGCCGGGCGCCGGCATCGCGCCCGTTGAGACGGCGCCGCCGGCGTAGACTCGACCACGTGACCTACCGCGACGATCACGAGGCCGCGCTCGCCCGCGCCGATGGGCTCGAGGTCGAGGTCGAGCAGCTCGAGCGCGAACGCGCCGAGCTCGCGGCTGAGCGCGACCGCCTGGCCGCCGAGCGCGACGAGCTCCGGGCCCGCGAGGCCGCGCGCCCGGCCAAGCCCACCAAGGCGACCAGGACCGCCAAGGCCAAGGCGGCCAAGGCCGCCAAGGCCGCCGCCCGGGCGCAGGGCCGTGCCGCCGACGGCGCGCCGCGGCCGGACCGCGCGGTGCCGGCCTGGGTCGTGTTCGCGTTCGTCGGCGTCGTGGTCGTGGCGATGGCGCTGCTGTTCGGGCGCGCGGCGATGCAGGGCCGCGCGCGGGTCCGCGCGCACGATCGCTGGAAGGCCGCCGGCGCCGCGCAGCAGCACCACAAGCGCCGCTGGCGCGCGCTGCTCACCGTCGAGCCCTGCGTCGACATCGTCGCGTTCGACGCCGCGATGATCGCGCAGCGCTCGCCCGAACACTACGACCCGCGCACCGATCGCGACCCCGGCTACGGCTACGAGCGGCTCGCCGGCAATTGCACCGGGGGCGCGCAGGAGCTGGCGGCCGACCCGACCACCGCGCCGGCGGTCCGCGCCGGCCTCACGCGCTGGCTCACCGCCGAGGCCGTGCTCGCGCCGCTCGGTCAGACGCTGCGCGCGTACTCCAGCAACCGCGACTGGGTCGAGGACGACCTCGCCGGCGCGCGCGCGCAGTGGGCGACGATCCACACCCACCTCGCGGGGCGCCGCCGGATCTTCGCCGACCTCCGGGCCACGGTGCTGCCGGCGCTGCGCGCCGAGATGCGCGCGCTCCAGACCGCCCACGCCAAGCGCCACGGCCAGGACGAGACCTGGTGGCGGATCGAGCTCGGCCTGGCGCTGTGGGACATCGCCGATCGAGCCGCCGAGGTGACCGGCGTCCACGCCGGGCGCGCGCCCGACGACGCGGCCGCCCCGCCGGTGCTGCAGGCGCCGGTCGCCCAGCTCGTCGCGGCCGCCCGATCCGCGCCGGTCGAGCTTCGCCGCGAGCTGCGCACGATCGACTGGATCACCGGGCCGCTGGCCGAGGGCCAGCTGCCTGGCGGCGAGACGCCGCTGTGGCACCTGGCGCGCGCCGCGCGCGACGTGCTGGGCCCGACCGTCGACGCGCCGCCAGCGCTGCCGCCCGACCCCGGCGCCGAGCCGCCGATCGGCGATTGACCGCCGGCGGTTTGTCGCCGACCCCGCCGCGCCGCCCTGCCGCGCCGATCCTCCCGCGCCCGCCCCGGACACGCCGGCGCGCCCCTGACGCCCGCGCTCAGCCCGCGCTCACGGAGGGGGCTGGAAGCTCATCGACTGGCGTGGCGCGTTGTCGTCGAGGACCGGCGAGTTGAAGCCCGCCATCACCGACTTGGCGCCGCCCGCCGACTGCAGCCCGAGCGTCGCGGACGCGCCGCGGATCTCGGCGCACCCCGAGAAGCCGAGGTAGGTCACGTTCACCAGGTTCGAGCGCTCGTGGATCTGGATCATGACCTGGATCGCGTTGGAGCCGCAGACGGTCGAGAACAAGCGGTTGCGGAAGTACAGGTTGAACACCCGTCCGCCGGGGCTGCCAAACGTCGCGTACTCGAGGTACTCGCCGCTGCCGTAGTCGAGCAGGTCGTCCCAGAAGAACGCGAGGAAGGCGTCGCTGGAGATGCCGATCGGCAGCGCAAGGTTGGTGAAGGTGGTCGGGCACGACGATCCGAAGAACAGCACGCCGTTCGACGACACGTTGATCGTCGACGTGTTCGCGCCGAACCCGGTGAACGTGAACCCGAGCGGGATGTTGAAATGGCACAGGTCGTCGCCGATCGACTCGATGTGGGTCCAGCCCGAACGATCATCGACGCTGAAGTTCATGTCGAACGCGGCGACGATCGTGTCCGAGAGCCCGGCCGGGCCCTGAGGACCGACCGGGCCGGCCGGGCCGGTCGCGCCGGTCGGCCCCGCGGGCCCCGTCGCGCCGGTCGCGCCCGCCGGACCGACGGGACCGATCGCGCCGGTCGCGCCGGTCGCGCCGGTCGGCCCGACGACGCCCGGGAAGCCCTGCGGACCCATGGGGCCGATCGCCCCGGTCGCGCCCTGCGGACCTTGCGGACCCTGCGGACCTTGCGGGCCAGCCGGGCCGGTCGCGCCGGTCGCGCCCGCCGGACCGGTGTCGCCCGCCGGACCCGCCGCGCCGACGTCGCCCGGCAGCCCGGGCTCGCCTTGCGGACCCTGCGGACCGAGGTCGCCCTGCGGACCGACGTCACCCTGAGGGCCCTGCGCGCCGACATCGCCTTGCGGACCCTGCGGCCCGGTCGCGCCCGTCGCGCCGACGTCACCTTGTGGACCCTGCGGACCCGCCGCGCCGGTCGCGCCCGTCGCGCCGACGTCGCCCTGCGGACCCTGCGGACCCGTCGCGCCGACGTCTCCTTGGGGACCTTGCGGCCCGGTCGCGCCCGTCGCGCCCGTCGCGCCGGCAGGGCCTGCCGGTCCCGCCGGGCCTTGCTCGCCGAGACAGTCGCCCGGGTCGCACGCGCCGGAACCATCGATGTCCTCGCCGGGTGAGCACAGATGATCTTGATTGAGATCCCAGCAACTCGCGCCGTCCTCGCACGCGCACCCTTGGCCGTGGTCGCCACAGTCGCCGTGATCGCCGTGATCGCCGTGATCGCCGTGATGGTCGCTGTGGTCGTTGCCGCCGTGACCATGACCTTCGCCGTTCGCGACCGCGACGGGACCGGCGCCGCCGGCGCCTTGATCGCCGAGGCCGTCACGGGCCGCGGCCACGGTGTCGGCGTCCTGGTCCGGTGCGCCCATGCAGCCGGCGCTCACGATCCCGACCAACACGATCATCCGATGCATCGAGAACTTGCTCATTGGATACCCCCCCAGCGAGCCCACCACCGTCGGCAACGCGGGTCAAGCCATCATGGTAGTTCACCGATGATTGCCGGCGAGTGGCACCGGCTGGACCGGCGCCCATTGGAGATCGTCAGTCCGCCGTGTGGCCGCAGCGCGGCTGGGTCGCGCCTCGGTCGCGACGCCGTCGTCGTTCCGCGACGAGGACGACCGCGACGGGGAACGGGCGCGCGCGCGTCGCGCCGACGGCCCGAGCGCCTGGCCGGCGAGGACGCCGCGCTGCGCCGGGGTGTACAACGGTCCGGTGCACCCGAGCCCCACGTTGCTGCAAGCTGATCTCGATCGCCTCGGCGCGGCCCTGACCCGGGCCACCCGCGAGCTGTCCGGCGACGCGCTGGCCGAGCTGGTCCACGCGCTGCGCGACGACGCCACCGCGCTGCGGGCCGGGAAGCTCGCCGGCGGCCGCGCCGCGCTCGCTGCGCGGATCGCGGCGCTCTCGCTCGACCAGCTCGAGGACGTCGGCCAGGTCTTCACCCACTGGTGCCACCTGATGAACACCGCCGAGGAGCAGCAGCGCATCCGGGTGCTGCGCGGGCGCGAGCGCGGCAGCGACGGCCTCGCCGCCGCGGTCGCGGCGATGCGCGACGCCGGCATGACCGCCGACGACGTCGCCGCGCTGCTCGCGCGCGCGCTGGTGATGCCCGTGCTCACCGCCCACCCGACCGAGTCGCGGCGGCGCTCGATCCTCGATCACCTGAGCGCGATCGGCGACGGGCTCGACCTGCTCGAGCGCCCGCTCGGCGGCCCAGCCCGGCGCGACGCCGAGGACGCGCTCGCGACCGAGGTGCTGGCGCTGCTCGGCACCGAGGAGTCGCGCACCCGGCGGCCGACGCCGCAGGACGAGATCGAGGCGACGATCGAGGTGTTCCGCCGGACGCTGCTCGAGGTCACGCCCGACGTCTACGCGCAGCTCGAGGACGCGCTGACGGCGTGCTGGCCCGAGCGCGCCTGGCGCGTGCCGACCTTCTTCCGCTGGGGCACCTGGGTCGGCGGCGACCGCGACGGCAACCCCCACGTCACCGCCCACGTCACCCGCGCCGCGTTCGAGCGCCAGCGCGCGGCGGTGCTCAACCGCTACCTCGAGGACGTGCAGGCGCTCGGGCGCACGCTGTCGGTCGCGGCCCACCGGGGCAAGGACCCGGCCGGCACCGCCGAGCTCGAGCGCAGCCTCGCGCGCGATCGCGAGCGCCTGCCCGAGGTGGCCGCGCGCGCCCGCCCGCGCACGCAGCACGAGCCCTGGCGCGAGAAGCTCTGGTACATGGCCGAGCGCCTGCGCTCGACCTTGGCCCGCGGCGACCACGGCTACGTCGACGCCGCCGGGTACCTGCGCGATCTCGAGCTGCTCGCGCGCAGCCTGACCGCGGCCGGGTTCGCCCGGCTGGCCCACGGCCACCTGCGCGCGTGCCAGCGCCGGGTCGAGGTGTTCGGCTTCCACCTGGCCACCGTCGACATCCGCCAGCACTCGGCGGTGCACGAGGTCGTCGTCGACGAGCTGCTCGCGGCCAGCGGTCGCCCCGGCTACGCCGCCCTCGACGAGGCCGGCCGCCGGCGCATGCTCGACGACGTGCTGGGGAGGCCGGTGCAACCGGTCTGGGATCGCACGGGGCTCAGCGACACCACCGGCGACGTCCTCGCGACGCTCGACATGGTCGGACGCGCCTGCCGCGAGCTGGGTGAGCGCGCGTGCGAGCGCTACGTCATCAGCTTCACCAGCCAGCTCTCGGACGTGCTCGAGGTGGTCTACCTGGCCCGCGCCGCGGGCCTGGCGCCCGGCGAGCTGCGCCCGGTGCCGCTGCTCGAGCAGCTCGACGATCTACGCCGCGCCGGCGGGCTGGCCCGCGAGATGGTCGTGCACCCGGTGGTCCGGCACGAGCTCGGCGACGAGCTCGAGGTGATGCTCGGCTACTCCGACTCCGGCAAGGAGGTCGGCTACCTCGGCTCGGCGGTGGCGCTGCGCAAGGCCCAGCTCGATCTGGCCGAGGTCGCCAGCGGCGCCGGCGTGGTCCTGACGGTGTTCCACGGCCGCGGCGGCGCGATCGGCCGCGGCGGCGGGCCGGCCGGCGAGGCCATCCGCGCCCAGCCGGTGATGGCGCTGCGCGGCCGCGTGCGCGTCACCGAGCAGGGCGAGACGATCACCTCGCGCTACGCCCGGACCGAGATCGCGCACCGCGATCTCGAGCTGACGCTGGGGGCGGTGCTGCGCGCGGCCGCCGACGAGCGCCGCGGCGGCGCGCCCCGGTTCGACGACGCGCTCCAGACCGCGGCCGCGGTCGCGGTCGACGCCTACCGGACGCTCACCGCCGACAAGGATCGGCTCGCGCGCTACACGCTGGCGGCGACGCCGATCCGGCAGGTCGGCAAGCTGCCGCTGGGCTCGCGCCCGGCGTCGCGCAAGGCCGGCTTCTCCCTCGACGATCTGCGCGCGATCCCGTGGGTGTTCTCGTGGACCCAGAGCCGCCACGGCGTGCCCGGCTGGTTCGGCCTCGGCAGCGGCCTGGCCGGGCTCGAGGCCGCGGTCGGCCGGGCCCGCGCGATCGAGGTCATCGCCGGCTCGCGCTTCCTCGGCGCGCTGACCCACAACGCCGAGCTGGCGCTGATCCGCGCCGACATCGACGTCGCGCGCGCGTACGCCGCGCTCGCCGACCCGGCCGACGCGTCGCTGTTCGCGCTGATCGAGGCCGAGCACGGCCGGACCCGCCGCCTGCTCGCCGATCTGGCCGGGCTCGATCTCCGCCTCACCGATCGGCCGCACCTCGCCGAGTCGGTGCGCCGCCGCAACCCGTACCTCGACGTGCTCAGCCACTGCCAGATCGAGCTGCTGCGGCGGATCCGCGCCGCCGAGGCCGCGGCCGCGCCCGCCGCCGACCTCGAGCGCCTGTCGGTCGCGATCTTCACGACGATCGGCGGCATCGCCGCCGGGCTCCAGACCGCGGGCTGACGATCGCGCGCGGTCAGGGGGGGGGGGGGGGGGGGGGGGGGGGGGGGGGGTTTCGGGGGGGGGGCGGCGGGGGGGGGGGGGGGGGGCCGGGGGGGCGCGGGGGCGGGGGGGGGGGGGCGGGGGGCGGCCCCGGGGCGGGCCGGGGGGGGGGGGGGCCGGCGGGGGCGGGGGGGGGGCCCCGGGGCGCCCGGGCGGGGCCCTGGGGGGGGGGGCGGGGGGGCCGGGGGGGGGGGGGGCGGCGGCCCGGGCCGGGGGGGGCGGGGGGCCGGGGGGGGGCCGGGGGGCGCCGGATCGCGGCGAGCTCGCAGCCCTTGGCGTCGACCAGGCTCGTGGCCTTCATGACGCAGCGCCGGAAGCGGGCGTTGCCGGCGCGCTCGGCCTCGCAGTTGCGGACCATGACGCCGTGGTCGGCGACCTTCACCGCGGCGCCCCCGGCCTCGCGCCGGGCCAGCTCCTCGACGTGGTTGGCCAGCGCCTCGCAGCTCGGGGCATCGCCGCACGCCGCCACGCCCAGAGCCACGACCACCAGGGGCACCAGCGACAGCATCGACGCGCGCATCGCACCAGCTTACAGCGACTTCGCCAGGTAGATCGCGGTCTCGCCCGGCATGTAGGCGCCGTAGTACCGGGCGTCGGCGCCGCACAGCGCGTAGCCGAGGCGCTCGTAGGCGGCGATGCCCGGGACGTTGACGTTGCTGGTCTCGAGCCAGACGTGGCTCGCGCCGAGGCCGCGGCCGTGGGCCTCGACCTCCGCCAGCAGCGCGCGCCCGACGCCCCGCCGCCGCGCCGCCGGCGCGACGTACAGGAACCACAGCACCAGGCGCGCGTGCCACGGCTCGTAGCCGACGGCCGCGAAGCCGCAGATCGCCGCGTCCTCGGCGACCCAGCCGGTGTCCCAGCTCGCCCACGGCGCGAACACCTCGGCGATCGAGTAGCGCTTGGTCATCGGCGCGGCCAGGCGCCGCTCGACCAGCGTCAGCGCCCGCGCCGTCGCGACCAGGTCGTAGACGACGTCGGTGTCGAACGCCGTGTCGATGGCCTCGACACCGGCGCGGTCGCGCGCGCGGTCGAGCCCGCGGATCGTGAACGCCATGGCAGGGTTCGACAGCGTCCCGCACCGCGCGGCCGCGCCGAGGGCTCGCGACCGGCCCGCGGGCACGCTCAGCGGCGGTTGAGCTCCATCAAGAGCCGCAGCACGTACCAGAACAAGGTCGCGATCGTCGAGAACAGCATCAGCGCCGCGGCCACGTGGGCCTGGGGCGGGAAGGTCGCCATGATCATCGAGGTCTGGAACAGGATGTAGCCGGCCATCAGCAGGATGACCGCGCCGGAGAACAGCGCGCCGAGCTGGAAGCCGAACAGCATCGACACCAGGATGATCCCGAGGGCGGCGAAGCTGCCGATCATCAGCGCGCCGCGCAGGAACGAGAAGTCCTTCTTGGTGACGAACACCGTGAGCGTCAGGCCGATGAAGATCGCCCCGGTGATGAGCGCGGCGGTGAGCACCAGCTGATGGAAGTCGGCGGTCGAGCGGCTGGTGTAGTAGGCCAGCCACAGCATCGGCTGCAGGATCAGCGCCTCGCCGACCACGCCGAGCCCGAGGCCCACGTACTGGAGCGCGGCCGACGACGGCGACTGGGCCAGACGCTGCGCGCCCCAGCCGACCGCCATGAACAGCACCATGACCAGGAGCCACGACCCGCCGCCGCTCAGGAGCTGGAGCGAGATCCGCTCGCTGGCGTCGGTCTGGAGCAGACCGGCGGTGAGCGCGACGAACGCCAGGAGCGCGACGCCGAGGTGGGCGTAGGTCCGGCGGAGGAACGCGACGCGCTGGCTCACCCCGAGGGTGGCGACCGCGCCGCGGATCACACGAGCTTGAGCAAGGGCCATCTTGCTGGTGAGTATAGGGCACGAGCGCACACTTGCCGACCGATCGCGGCCGCCGTGCAACCGCCGCCTCACGGGCGCCGGGCCCCGCCCAGAATGCTCGTGATCTCGCCAGGATGCCGCGCGGCGTGGTAGACGGGAGCGTGACGCCGCTCGAGGTCCTGCAAGCGCAATTCGGGTTCGCGTCCCTGCGCCCGGGCCAGGCCGCGGTGATCGACGCCCTGCTCGGGCCGGGCGCCGCGCTCGCGGTGTTCCCCACCGGTGCCGGCAAGTCGCTGTGCTACCAGCTGCCCGCGCTCATGCTCGACGGCGTCACGCTGGTGGTGTCGCCGCTGATCGCGCTGATGAAGGACCAGATCGACTTCCTGCGCGGGCGCGGCATCGCCGCGGCGCGGCTCGACTCGTCGTTGTCGGCGGCCGAGGTCCGCGCGGTGACCGACGACATGAAGCGCGGCGCGGTCAAGCTGGTCTACGTCGCGCCCGAGCGGTTCAACAACGAGCGCTTCCTCGAGACCCTGCGCGCGACCCAGATCGCGCTGTTCGCGGTCGACGAGGCCCACTGCATCTCCGAGTGGGGCCACAACTTCCGGCCCGACTACCTGAAGCTGGCCGGGATCCGGACCCGCATCGGCGCGCCGCGGGTGCTGGCGCTGACCGCGACCGCGACGCCGGCGGTGGTCGACGACATCTGCCGCGCGTTCGAGATCCCGCCGACGGCCGCGACCGTGACCGGGTTCTACCGACCCAACCTGCGGCTGATCACCACGCCGGTCCGGGCCGAGGATCGCGACGCGGTCCTGCGCGCGCGGCTGGCGACGCCGGCGGGGCCGACGATCGTCTACGTCACGCTGCAGCGCACCGCCGAGCGGGTCGCGGCTGATCTGGTGCGGGCTGGCCACGCCGCCGCCGCGTACCACGCCGGCATGGACCCGGCCGTGCGCGCGCAGGTGCAGGACACCTGGATGGCGTCGGATCGCGGCATCGTCGTGGCGACGATCGCGTTCGGCATGGGCATCGACAAGGCCGACGTGCGCACGGTCATCCACTACAACCTGCCCAAGAGCCTCGAGAGCTACAGCCAGGAGATCGGCCGGGCCGGCCGCGACGGCGCGCCGTCGACGGTCGAGCTCCTGGCCTGCCCCGCCGACGTGCCGGCGCTGCAGAACTTCGCCTACGGCGACACGCCGACCCGGGCCAGCCTGCGCGGCATGCTCGACGAGCTGTTCGCGCTGGGCCCGGCGTTCGACGTCAGCTACCCCGAGCTGGCGGCGCGCCACGACCTGCGCGTGCTGGTGCTGCGCACCGCGCTGACCTACCTCGAGCTCGACGGCGCGCTGGCCCAGGGCACGCCGTTCTACGCCGCGTACACGCTGCGGCCGGTGGTGCCGATCGCCGACATCCCGGCGCGGTTCACCGGCGAGCGCCAGACGTTCTTGACCCGGCTCCTGGGCCAGGCCAAGAAGGGCCGCACGCTGTCCGCGCTCGATCCGGCCGCGGCGGCGACGGCGATCGGCGAGCCGCGCGAGCGGGTGCTGGCCGCGCTCACGTACCTCGAGGATCAGGGCCTGCTGGCGCTGGAGCCGTCCGACGTGCGCCAGCCCTTCCGGCGCCTGCGCGCGCACGAGGACGTCGCCGCGCTGGCCGACGAGCTGGCGCGCCGGTTCGAGCGGCGCGAGCGCAGCGAGCTGGCGCGGCTCGAGGACGTGCTCGGCGTGGTGGTCCACGCCGGCTGCCAGACCAACGCGCTGGTGGCGCACTTCGGCCAGGTGCGCGCCGAGCCGTGCGGGCACTGCAGCCACTGCGAGACCCAGGCGGCCCGGGCGCTGCCGCCGCCGACGCCGCCGACGCCGGTGCCCGTGCCCGACGGCCTCGCCGCGCTGCGCGCCAAGCACCCGCGGGCGCTGGCCGAGCCGCGCCAGGCCGCGCGGTTCCTGTGCGGGCTCTCGAGCCCGGCGCTCACCGCCGCCAAGCTCGGGCGCCACCCGTGGTTCGGGCTCCTGGCCGAGCGCTCGTTCGCCGACGTGCTGGCGGCGGTCGCGTGACCGCGCGCGCGGCGGTGGCGCGCACACCTCGCGCACGGTTCGCTCCGCGCAGCACCTGATCGCACGCCACAGCGGCGGACCCAGCTCCGCTCGTGGTACACTGGGGGATGGTCATCGCGCGCGGGTGTGTTGTGGTGATGCTGTTGACGCTCCTCGGGTGCGGGCGGGTCGCGCCGGGGACGTCGACCAACGCGCGGCCGACGTACCTCCCGAGCACGGGCGGCGGCGGCGGGACGACCTCGGGCTCGCAACCCAGCGACGGCAAGGTGTCGTGTAACCCGCAACAGAAGGGCAAGTACGGCGGGAGCCTCTGCCGTTGAAGGGCGTGATCGTCGTGGCGGCGCTGCTCGCGGCGACGCCGGCGTCCGGTGCCCCCCCCGGCAGCGACGGGCTCGGCTTCGTGCCGGGCATCCGCGTCGGCGCGGTGAAGGGCTCCGTCGACGGCGTGAACGGCCTGCCCGGCGGCAGCGGCTGGGGCTCGACGTACGAGCTCCACGCCGATCTGCTCAAGACCTACGGCCACGATCGCTACGCGCTCGGCGCCGCGGTCGGCTACCTGTCGCAGTCCAAGATGGATCGCGACCCGAACACGTTCGTGCTCGCGCCCGACGCGTTCGACCACAGCGGCTTCACGCTGACCGGCTTCGCCGCCGCCGCGATCGCCCCCCGGAACTCGGTGTCGCTGCGGCTCGGTGTGGTCTCGGGCGCCACCGACACCGCCTCGGGCCGGATCGACGCGGGGCTCTACCGGGTCGGCGGCCAGCTCACGCACGTGTTCACCGTGAGCCTGTTCGATCTCGCGCTCGCGCTCGGCGTCGAGTACTTCACCAGCAGCGACGACGCCGGGCGCGGCTACCACGCCACCGCGCTCACGGTCGATCTGACCGGCGCCCTCGCCTTCTGACGCGGCGCCGGCGCGCGCGGACCGCGGCCGGCGCGGGCGCCCCCCGCGGATCGGCCCGGAGGCGTACGATCACGCGATGGACGCCGAGATCGCCGAGCGCGCCCGCGCCTACGCCCGCCGCTACGTCGAGATCATCGAGCGCTTCGATCTGTGCCCGTGGGCGGCGCCGGCCGGCGCGCGCGGCGAGGTGTGGATCGCGGCGTGCGACGAGGGCGACCTCGAGGACGTGCTCGCGCGGTTCGCGGCCACGCCGACCGCGGTGGTCGGGCTGGTCGCGCTGCCCGGGTTCGCCGGCGACCTGACCGCGCTGCGGCGGCTGCGCGGCCGGCTCAACGAGGCGCCGATCGGCCGCACGCTGGCGCTGGCCGAGTTCCACCCCGACGCGCCGCTCGACACCGGCAACGCCCAGCGCCTGATCCCGTACCTGCGGCGCTCGCCCGATCCGATGCTGCAGGCGGTGCGGCACGAGACCCTGGCGTCCTTGCGCAAGGGCACGACCGTGCTCGACCCCGCCGCCCAGGCCGCGATCCTCGCCGGCCAGACGATCGAGCCGGTGCGCGACATCGGCGACCGCATCGCCGACACCAACTTCGAGCGGGTCCAGCGCGAGGGCGCCGCGCTGGCCGCCGCGCTCGACGAGCTGATCCGCGCGCGCCGGGCCGAGCCCGCGCCACCCGCGTGACCCGCCTGGCGTCGATCGAGACCGCCGACGGCGTCAACCCGCGGCCAGCCGTCGCCGCGTTCCAGCGCGTCACCGCGACCCTCGGCGAGCGCGCGGTCGCGCCGCCGACCGTGACCGTGCTCGACGTCATCGGGTCGTACCAGCTGCTCGACGGGTGAACGGTCAGGGCGTGCGTGCCGGCAGGGTCGACAGGAAGTCCCAGAAGATCGGCGCGGCGAGGGCGTCCTGGCGCGCGTGGTTCTGGCCGGCGGTCTGGCACCAGACGACCGGCAGGCCGGCCGCGCACCCGCCGTAGGCGACGCACGGCGGGTGATCGGTCGGCGTCGTCGGTGACGCGGCGCACGTGTTGCGCATGAGGTGGTTGTCGCGGGCCTGCTGGCTGGCGCTGATGTTGACCGTGGTGTCGTCGGCGTCGTGGATCAGCAGCGCGGCGACCGGGCCGGCGCAGCTCGAGCCGCCCTGACCTCCGGCGATCGTGGCGACGCCGCGCAGCAGATCGCCACGGATGCACGCGAGCCGGTGGGCCATGAACGAGCCGCTGCTGTAGCCGGTGACGAAGCGCCGGGCCGGATCGACGCACCACTGGGCCTCGACCGCGGTCCGCATGGCGTCGAAGTACGCGACGTCGACCCCGGCGACCGCGGTGTCCCAGCAGTCGGCGGCGGCCCGGCCGCGGACGTGGATCGCGTCGGTGCCCGAGGCGTTCTCGACCGGCACGTTGTTGTTCTCGCGGGCCGGCGCGCTCGAGCAGCCGTGGAGCTGATAGACGATCGGGTAGCGCCGCGCCGGATCGTAGCCGTCCGGAAGCCGGACGAAGTACGTCCGCGGGCTGCCGCCGACGTCGAGCGGCGTGCTGACCCAGGCCCGGGTGGCGATCGCCGACGGCTGGCCGCAGCCGGGGGTGCCGGGCACGACCGCGGCGCCGTCGCCCGATCCGCCGTCGTCGGCCACGCCGCCGTCGTCGCCCACGCCGCCATCGTCGCCCGCGCCGCCGCCCGCGTCCGAGCATCCGAGCAGCGCGACGGCGGATCCCAGCAACAACGCGCAGGTCGGCAGGTGCATCGTGGCTTCGAGGCTACCAAGCGCGCGCCCGCCGACGCCAGCGCCAACCGCGGGCCCCGCCCGCCAGCGGCGATGCGCCGACACCCGCGCCGACGCCGGCGTCCGCCCGCGCCGACACTCGCGCCGACGCCGGCGTCCGCCCGCGCCGCCCGGACGACACTGGGCCTACACTGGGCCATGCCGCGGATCGCGATCGACCGACCCGACGATCCGCGCATCGCGGCCTACGTCGACGTGCGCGAGCGCGACCTGCGCGGCCACGACGGCTGCTTCCTGGCCGAGGGCGACGTCGTCGTCGCGACGGTGCTCACCCGCGGCCGGGCCCTGCGCTCGCTGCTGGTCAGCGACCGCCGGCTCGCCGCGACCGATCCGCTCCTGGCCCGGGTGCCGGCCGACGTGCCGATCTACGTCGCGACCCAGACGGTGATGGACGCGGTCGTCGGCTTCCCGATCCACCGCGGCCTGCTGGCCGTGGGCGAGCGCGGCCCCGACCACGACGCGGCCGCGCTCCTGGCCGGGCTGGGCGCGCGGGCGACGGTGCTGGTGGCGATCGGCATCACCAACCACGACAACCTCGGCGGGCTGTTCCGCAACGCCGCGGCATTCGGCGTCGACGCGGTGCTGCTCGACGCGGCCACCTGCGATCCGCTCTATCGCAAGGCGATCCGGGTGTCGGTCGGCGCGACGCTCGTGGTCCCGTTCGCGCGCGCGGGCCTGGCCACCGACGTCATCGCGACCCTCGTGGCCCACACGTTCGAGGTGATCGCGCTGGCGCCGCGCGCGGCCGAGCCCATCGATCAGCTCGAGGTCGGCCCGCGCCGGGCGCTGGTGGTCGGCGCCGAGGGCCCCGGGCTGCCGGCGGCGGTGCTGGCCCGAGCCCGGGCCGCGCGCATCGACATCGTCCCCGACTTCGACTCGCTCAACGTCGCGGTCGCCGCCGGCATCGGCCTGCACGCGCTCCGCACCCGGCCGTGACCTGGCGTCGTGCGATGGCTCCGTCGAGGTCGCGCTTGACGTGGCCGACGACCGCCCGCGCCACCAGCGCTTCGCGTCGCCGACGCCCGCGCTACCAGAGCTTGACGTCGCCGACCGCGGCGCCGTCGGCGCGGCCGCGCTCGACCCGGACCTGGGCGACGCCGTCGGCGCCGAGCTTCACCGACAGCTTGGTCTCCGAGCGGATCGGCAGGCCCTTGGTCTGGTAGTCGGCGACGTCGCCGAGCTCGCCCTCCTCGGCCAGGCCCAGGCGGTCGCGCTCGTAGGTGTAGTCGGTGTCGACGTCGAGCGGGCAGCTCGGCGCGCCGCCCTTGGGATCGCGCACGCACACGACCAGGTTCTTGGTCGTCTCGCTCTCGATCTCGTCGATGCCCATGTCGGAGTCCGAGCGCTGCTTGGTCGACTCGAACCGGACGATCGTGCGCCCGCCCAGGGTCTCCTCGGCGACCTTGTCGAGCGTCCACTCCTCGTTGATCCCGAACGCGCCCGGGTTGTAGACGTAGGCCAGGGACGCCACCACGGCCCAGCCGGTGCCGACCTTGGCCGCGACGACGACGCTGTCCTCGCCCATCGGCGCGGTCCCGTAGGTCACGGTCTTCCAGCCGTCGACGCTGGTGGCCTCGATCGTACAGCGGGCGTCGTCGCCGGCCTCGAACATGTCGGCCACGGTCGCGTGCAAGCAGCCGCACAGCGCCGCCTCGGGCATCGCCGTCGCGCACACCGGCGCGGCGTCGGTCATCCCGCCGCGCGAGGCCAGATCGGCCAGGCGCTTCTCGACGGTCTTGTTGGGCCGCAGCGCCAGCGACTCCTTGTACAGCGCGGCGGCCTTGGCCGGCGCCTTGGCCTCCTCCACCCGGCCCAGGTTGTAGAGCGCGGCGGCCTTGATCTTCGGCTCGGTCGCCACCAGCACCGCCTGGCGCCCGGCGGCGCGGGCCTTGTCGGCGTCGCCGGACGACATCGCCGCGAACGACAGCTCCGACAGCGCGCGGTCATCTCCCGGGATCGCGACGAGCGCGGCCTCGAGCTCGGCGATCGCCTCGGGCCACTTGGCCGCCTTCGCCAGCGTGCGCCCGGCCTGCAGGCGCTTGCGGTACTCGGCGCGGACCGCCTTGGTCAGCGGCGCCGGCTTGGTCCTGGGCGCGGCGCCGGGCGTGGCGGCGGCGGCGCCCGCGGCGGCGCCCGCGTCGATCGCGGCGGCGGTCGGCGGCGCCGATCCGGAACCCGAACCCGAACCCGAGCCCGCGGCGGGCGACGAGGACTTCTTGCCGCACGCGACCAGCGCGAGCGGGATGATCAAGGCGAGCGAGCGCTTCATGACCGGCATCCTACGCACGGATCACCGCGCGCGGGGCGCCGCGGCCGCGCCGACGCCCGGGCGCGATCACGCCGCGATCACGCCGCGATCACACCGCGACCACGCCGCGATCCCCCCCGCGATCGCCGCGATCACGCCGCGGGCTTGCGGCCCAGCAGCGCGGGGACGTCGGCGGCGATCAGGCCGTGCAACGCGAACGCGATCGCGATCGGGATCCACAGCGGCTGGTGGAACAGGCCCACCGCGCGCGCCAGCGACACCACGACGACCATGCCCAGCCGCACCCGCGCGTAGCGCTGGCGCCGCGCGGCCCCCAGGAACGGCAGCGCCAGGTCGAACGGCAGGTACAAGAGCAGCGCCTCGTTCCAGCGCACCGACGGGATCGTCGAGATGATCGCGAGGGTCCAGAGCAAGAGGCCGAGCAGGCCGGCCGGGATCGCACCGATCGCGATCGCCGCGCGCTCGAACCGCCCGCGCCAGCGCGCCAGCGCCAGCGGCGCCATCAGCCCCAGGCCGATCAGCAGCGCCCAGCCACGATCGGTGGGCCCGTCCTCGGGGATCGGCGGGCCGCGCCGCTCGTAGAGCAGCTCGGCCGGCGCGTCGAACCGAGCGGCGACCTCGTCGCGCAGCACGAACGGGTGGAACATCGCCAGCCACACCGTCGGCCGCTGATCGAGGTAGCGGCCCAGCGCGAAGTCGGCGAACGCGATCAGCGGCGGCAGCTCGGCCAGGCCGCGCCGCCCCATCTGCCGGAACGTCAGCGGGAACGCGCCGCCGGAGTCGACCTTGAGCTTGCCGCCCGAGCCGGCGTCGATGATGTCGCGCAGCCGGGTCGTGCAGTTGTCGACGAAGTGATCGTAGATGTACGAGCCCTTGGCCGGATCGAGATCGCCCAGCAGCCGGGCCTCGACCACCCGCGCCTGCGCGGGCGCCAGCGGCAGCGTCTGGCGCCAGATCGTCCGGTCCTCGGCCTGGTAGAACTCCATCATCCCCGACAGCGGGATCGGCTCGACGAAGAACACCTGCTTGCCGCGGATGAACCGCCAGATCAGCGTCGCGCCCGGGATCGTGAAGTCGGTGACGCCGTAGTTGAAGCACGTGGTCTCGCGCTCGGGCTCGGCGTAGTCGAGGCACAGCGCGGTGTGGCCGAACTTCTCGAAGATCAGCTCGCCGCGGCCGAAGGTGTAGAGCTCCACCGTCGGCGGCGTGTCGCCGGGGCGCGCGTCGACCAGGCCCATGCGGCCGGGCTGCGCGGCGGCGCCGCTGGCGCCCAGGACGACCAGCGCGACGGCGAGGATCAGGGCCCGCGGCCGCGGCACGGCGCGCGCGCTCACTTGGCCGGCTTGTCGAACAGCGCGTCGTCGACGACCGGGTCGACCTCGACCGACTCGACGGTCAGGTCCGACTTCTCGTCGCCGCCGACGCTCAGCCGGTGGTGCGCGATCTGCAACCCGTCGACGGTGCGGTAGTCGCCGAAGGTCTCGCGGGTCTCGGCCGGGCCGTTGAGGTAGCGGGTCTGGCGCAGCAGGTGGGTCTGCTGATCGAGCAGCAGGAACACCTCGAGGCCGCCGGGCGCGAAGACGTGGACGACGTCGCAGACGGCGCCGTCGACCTTGTCGACGCCGATCAGCGCCGCGGTCACGCCCTGGGCGCGCGCGTGCAGGAGCACCAGCTCGGCGTCGACGAAGCGCTGCTGCTCGAGCGCCGGCAGCTGCGACGCCGGCAGGTCGGCGACGCCCGCGGGCCCGCTCTGCCAGCCGGCGTCGCCGCGCACGGCGATCACGACGTTGAACTGCTTGGCGATCTCGATGTCCATGCGCATGCGATCGGGCACGACCAGCGTGCGCTTGAACGTCACCGGCAGGTTCTGGCCCTGGGCCGCGAGCGTGCCCGACGCGACCATGCGCAGGGTCTTGAGCGACGTCAGGCGCGCGCCCTTGGCGGCGAGCGCGGCGTCGAGCACCTTGGCCGCGGCCGCGATCTTGGCCGGGTCGAAGGTCGGGCGATCGCCGCCGGGCTGCGGCCCGATCGGATCGCTGAACGCGACGCGCTCGTAGGCGATGCCGGCGGCGTCGAGCGCGGGCGCCAGCTTGGCGCCGTCGCCGACCAGGACCACGGCCAGGCGCCGCGGCGTCAGGATCTCGCGCGCGGCGTCGGCCGCCTCGCTCCGGCTCACCTGCCCGACCAGCACCGGGAAGTTGGTGACGTAGGCCTGGGACAGGCCGTGCATCTCGGCCATGACCAGCGCCGCGGCGATGTCGTCGGCGCCGGTCATCCGCAGCGCGTAGCTGCCGGCCACGTGCGCGATCGCGTCGGCGATCTCGTCGTCGGTCGGGCCGTCCTTGGCCATCGTGGCCAGCTCGCCCTCGACCAGCCGCAAGGTCGCGACGGTCTCCTCGGTCCGCGTGAACGTCGCCGCCACCAGCGCGCCGCGCTCCTGGTTGCGATCGAACGTCGACGACGCGCCGTAGGTCTTGCCGCCGGCCACGCGCACGACCTTCATCAGGCGCGAGCTGAAGCCGCCGGCGCCGAGCACGTCGTTCCAGACCAGCGTGGCGAAGAAGCGCGGGTCGTCGTGGCGCAGGCCCAGCTGGGCCACGCGGATCTGGGTCTGGGTCAGGCCGGGCTTGTCGACCAGCCGCACCGCGGCCGACGGCTCCGGATCCGGATAGCGCGGGCGCGACGGCACCGTCGCCTTCTTCCAGCCCGCGAACGCGCGGTTGAGGTCGGCCTTGAGCTTGGCGACGTCGACGTCGCCGGCGATCGCCAGGATCGCGTTGTTGGGCGCGAACCAGGCCTTGTGCCACGCGACCAGATCCGCGCGGGTCAGCGCGGTGATCGTCGCCGGCGAGGTGACCCAGCCGCGCACGTGGCCGTCGCCCCACAGGAGGTTCTGGACCTGGACCGCGGCCAGCTGGCCGGTGTCGTCGAGCCGGCGGCTGACCTCGGCCAGCAGGCCCTGCTTGGCCTTGGCGATCTCGTCGGGCGCGAAGCTCGGCTGCGTGACCATCTCGGGCAAGAGCTGGAGGCAGGTGCGCGCGTCCTTGGCCAGGCTGGCGCAGGTGATCCAGGTGGTCTCGAGGGTCGCGTCGGCGGTGATCGAGCCGCCGACGTTGTCGATCGCCTTGGCGATCTGCAGGGCCGACCGCTTCTTGGTGCCCTTGGGCAAGAGGTTGGCGGTCAGCTCGGCCACGCCCAGGCGCGCCAGCGGCTCCTCGCTGCGCCCGGCCCGGATCGCCAGCTGCATCGCGACGGTCGGCAGCCGGTCGTCCTTGACGACGACGACCTGCAGGCCGTTGGGCATGGTCCAGCGCTCGACCGGCGGCAGCTTGATCGCGACCGGCGGCTTGCTGGGCGGCGCCTCGATCAGATCGGTGCGGCCGGTCCAGGGATCCTTGCCCGCGGCCCGGGGCACCTCGTCGGTCGGCGGCGCCGCGACGTTGCCGGTGCCGTCGCCGGGCAGGCGCGGGATGACCTCCCGCACCGCGGCGGGGCCGCACGCGGCGGCGAGCATCGAGACCAGGGCGAGACGACGGATCATGGCGCGCTCCGCGGCGGCACGACCACGACGGTCGCGCGCTCCGGGGTGAGGTAGGTCTTGGCGACCCGAGCGACGTCGGCGGCGGTGACCCGCTCGATCGCGTCGACGTCGACGAGGAACTGGCCGGCGTCGCCGGTGAGGATCCACGACTGGCCGATCTGCTCGGCCAGGCCCAGCGGGCTGTCGAGCCCGAACACGAACGCCGCCAGCACCTGGTTCTTGGCCTTGCGCAGCTCGTCGGCCGGCACCGGCTTGGCGCCGACCTTGGTCAGCTCGTCCTGGATCGCGGCCTCGACCGCGTCGGTCGCGGCCGGGTCGCGGTAGACGCCGATGGCCAGGAACAGGCCCGGGTGCTCGCGCACCAGGATCGGCGACGCGGCCTCGACGCCGAGCGGCTCCTTGCGCTTGGGATCGGGGCCCTTGATGCGCACGCGCAGGCGCGACGAGTCGCCGGCGCCCATGATCAGCGACAGGATCTGCAGCGCGTAGACGTCCGGGTGCTTGGCCGCCGGGATCTTCCACCCGGCGAAGACGATCCCGATCTGGCCGGGGTCGACGACCTCGTGCCGGCGCGCGGTCTGGACCGGCTCGGGCGTGGCGTCGGCGGGGCGCGGCGGGGCCGCCCCGGCTGGGATCGCGCCGAAGCGCTGCTCGACCAGGGCCTTGACCTCGGCCAGCGGCACCGCGCCGACGACGACGACCAGCGCGTTCGACGGCTGGTAGTACGCGTCGTAGAACCGGCGCAGATCAGCGCTGGTCGTGCGATCGAGATCGGCGATCGTGCCGCCCGCGGTCCACGCGTACGGGTGCGCGGTGAAGGCGATCTGCAGGAACCGGAGCAGGCCCTGGGTGACCGGGTCGTTCTCCTGCTGGCGGATCTCCTCCTTCACCACCTCGCGCTCGGTCGCGATCATGTCGTCGCGGAACAGCAGGTGGCGCATCCGCTCGGCCTCGAGCGCGAGCACGAAGTCGAGCTGGTCGGCCGGCACCACCTGCACGTAGGCGGTGGCGTCCTCGGTGGTGTGGGCGTTGGCCTCGCCGCCGACCCGGCTGATGAACTGGCCGTGGGCCTCGGGCCGCACCCGCTCGGTGCCCTTGAACATCATGTGCTCGAACATGTGGGCCGAGCCGCGGCGGTCGCGGGGCTCGTCCTTGGAGCCGACGTGGTACCAGACCTCGACGGCGACCACCGGCGCGGCGTCCTGGTGCATGTAGGCCACGCGCAGGCCGTTCTCGAGCGTGAACTGCTCGAGCGTGGGCAGCTTGAGCGCGCCGGGCTTGGGCGGGGCGGCGGCGGGCGGCCGCGGCGCACCCGCGGTCGGGGCCGGCTTGGCCGCGGGCTGGGCCAGTGAGATCGCCGGCAGCGCGAGAGTGCACGCGGCGGCGACGAGGCGGACAGACAGTAGACGCATGGATTCCTCGCGGGGAAGCTAGCCCGAATGATCGACCGCTGCCATCGCGACAGGGTTGCATCTGTTCGGAAGGATTGCGCCTCGCCAGCCCGGCCCGGGCGCCGTAAGGTCGGCGGCGATGCCGGCACTCGACCGCGACGCCACGGAACGCGCCCGTCTGACGGGCTACATCGCCGCCAGCCGCCAGGTCCAGCGACGGCTCGGCGTCGGCGTCACCGTGGCCGCCCTGGTGGCGGCGGCCGTGCTCGTGGTCAGTTCGACGATCGGTACCCTGGCCCTGCTCGGGGTCGGCATCGTCGCGGTCTGTGGATTCTGGGTGACCGCGGCGCACATCTCCGACTGGAAGATGCAGCTCGGCCGGCTCGACGCCCGGGCCCGGCGCGCCTCGTCGCCCCGCGGCACCGCCGAGCGGTGAGCCAGGTCGTCACGTCGACCTCACCTTTCCGAGCAGATTGCGCAAGAATTACACACTCACTGGAACGTCTGACATCCGATTTTCTCTAATCATCACAGGCATCAGCGCGATATCACGATCAGAAGTCGCGGCACGAATTCGACTTGACTGAAACTGTGCTCGGGGGCATTCTTCCGTCACCAAGCCAACGTATCTTTCATGCGCGGGTGCAACCCGCAGGAACGGGGTCGACGTGGCCAAAGCAGCAGCCCAAGCAACCGAAGAAGGAGTCCGCGTGCTGGACGTTACTGGAGTCAAGGTGTTCTCTGCGACCAAGGCCAAGGAGCGCGAGCTCCTCGGCGAGGTCATCACGGACTGGATGCGCACGAACCAGGATCGCGTCGACATCATCGACAAGATCGTGACCCAGTCGTCGGACTCCGAGTTCCACTGTCTGACGATCACGCTCTTCTACAAGCACAAGGCCTGAGCTCCGCGCCGCCCGCCGCGCCCCTGGTGCGGAGGTCGGTGGCCGCTCGGCTGGCGCGCCCTCGCAACCGCGGGGGCGTCGCTGTTTTCGGGCTCGGCCGCGCTCTCGCGAGTTCCGACTCCGGGTCCTTGTCTGGGTCCGGCTCCGGGTCCGGCTCCGGCTCCGGCTCCGCGTCCGGCTCCGGGTCCGGGTCCGACTCCGACTCCGACTCCGGCTCCGGTTCCGCGTCGGGCTCCGGGTCCGACTCCGGCTCCGGCTCCGACTCCGACTCCGACTCCGACTCCGACTCCGGCTCCGGGTCCGACTCCGGCTCCGACTCCGACTCCGACTCCGACTCCGACTCCGGCGCCGACTCCGGCTCCGGCGCCGACTCCGACTCCGACTCCGGCTCCGGCTCCGGCTCCGGGTCCGACTCCGGCTCCGCGTCCGCGTCCGGCTCCGCGTCCGGCTCCGGCGCCGGCCCCCCCGGCTCCCCGCGCTGTTTTCGGGCTCCGGCGCGCCCTTCGCGCCGGCGTGAGCGACGTGGCTTTCGCGACCCGAGCCCCCGCCCTGGCCTTTCCAGCGCGGATCGCGCGCTGCGTCGGGGATCCGGCTTGCTTTCTCGTGGGCGATCGGATACCCCATCGCTCCTCATGGAAAGCTCGTTCGGGAAGCCGGTCGAAGTCGAGGTTCGCGACAGCCTCGAAAAAGCGATGAAGATCCTCAAGCAGAAGATGTCCAAGGAGGGCATCCTGCAGGAGCTGAAGCGTCGCCGCTTCTACGAGAAGCCTTCGGTCAAGAAGAAGCGGAAGACCCGCGAGGCGCGCAAGCGGCTGCGCCGCGAGATGAAGCGCAAGCTCGGCTTCGGTTCGTCCGGCCCCGGCCGCCAGTAGCCACGCGCTCGTGGACTGGGTCGAGATCATCGTTCCGGCCGCGGCCAGCGACGTCGACGAGGTCGCGGCACTGCTCGCCGATGCGTGCGAGCCGGCCAAGGAGGGCACCGAGGTCCGCGGGGATGAGGTCGTCATCTGGGCGCCGCTGGCGAACCAGGAGTCGACCCTCGCCGAGGTGCGCGTGGCCGTCGCCGCGTTCGCCGATGCCGGCCTCGGCGTCGATCCCGCGACCGTGCGCGCTCAGCCGGCGCTGCCCGAGGCCGAGTGGCGCGACGCCTGGAAGCGCTACTTCCACGTCACCCGCGTGAGCCCGCGGATCGTCGTGGTCCCGAGCTGGGAGACCTACGCGCCGACCCCCGACGACGTGGTCATCGCGCTCGATCCCGGCATGGCGTTCGGCACCGGCACCCACGCGTCGACGCGGCTGGTGCTCGAGGAGCTCGACCGCCTGCACGCCGACGGGCTGGCCCCGACCCGGGTGCTCGACGTCGGCTGCGGCTCGGGCATCCTCGCGATCGCCGCCGTCAAGCTGTGGCCGGGCGCGACCGTGGTCGCGGTCGACACCGACCCGATCGCGGTGGCGGCCTCGGCCGAGAACGCCGGGGTCAACCAGGTCGGCGGCCAGATCGCCGCCTCGGTCACGCCGGTGGGCGAGGTCGACGGCGCGTTCGAGCTGGTGCTGGCCAACATCCAGGCCCACGTGCTGCGCGAGCTGCTCGGGGGCATCGCGCCCCGGGTCGCGCCGGGCGGCACGCTGGTCATGTCGGGGCTGCTGTCGCCCCAGGCCGAGGCCGTGGCCGACGAGTACGTCGCCGCCGGGTTCGAGCGCGTGGCCATCCGGCCGAGCACCGCCGACCCGGCCTGGTCGAGCGCGGTCCTGCGTCGGCGGTCGTGACCGCGCGGCTGCTGGTCGCGCCGGCGCGGCTGGCGGCCGGCCCGCTGGTCGTCACCGGCGACAACTACGCGTACCTGTTCCGGGTCCGGCGCCTGGCCCTGGGCGACGTGCTGGTGGTGTTCGACGGCGCCGGCCGCGAGGCCCCGGCCGAGGTCGCCTCGGTGGGCCCGGCCACGGCCACGTTGACCATCGGGTCGGTGCGCACGGCGCCCCGGCCCGGGCCCCACGTCACCGTCTTGCAAGCGGTGATCAAGGGCGAGCGGATGGACTGGTGTCTGGAGAAGCTGGTCGAGGTCGGCGTCGACGCGATCGTGCCCTGCACGACCGCGCGCACGGTGGTCCGCCTCGACGAGCAGCGCCGCGCCAGCCGCCACGAACGCCACCGGGCGCTGGCCGCGGCCGCGGCCCGGCAGTGCGGCCGGGCCGACCTGCCCGACGTCGCCGCCGCGCAGCCGCTGGCCCAGGCGCTGGCGGCGGTCACCGCCGAGCGGCGGCTGGTCGCCCACCCCGGCGGGACCACGCTGGGCCCGACCCATGCCACCGGGGCCTCGGTCGCGGTCCTGATCGGGCCCGAGGGCGGCCTCACCGACGACGAGCTGGCCCTGGCCGCGGACCGCGGGTTCGCCGCGATCGCCCTGGGGCCGACCATCCTGCGGGCCGAGACCGCCGGGCTCCTGGCGGCCGCCGCGATCCGGCTATTTGCCCCGCCCCCGGTGGGCGCCGTATAAGCAGTCATGCCCGAACGGGAGCCCGCCATGCTCGGCGGCGACAGCGCGGTGACCTCGATCGCCGCGGACGTGGCGCCTGCGCCCGAACGCCCCCGGCCGCGCCCACGGCCCGCGGTCCGCTCGGTCACCGTGGTCGGGTTCTGGCGCCGCCTCGGCGCCGGGCTGATCGATCTGGCGATCGTCGTGCCGGTGGCGGCGCTGCTGATCGCGCTCGCCAGCGCGATCGCCGGGATCCACCTGCCGCCCAGCCGGGTGCGCGGGCTCGACTTCTGGCTCGATCTGCTGCTGATCAGCGATCCAGCGATGATCACCGCGATCGTCATCCTGCTCGCGGTCGCGATGCTCTACCTCTACGTCTTCCAGGCCACGCTCGGCCAGACCCTCGGCATGCGCGTGCTCAAGCTGCGGGTGATCGACGTCTACGGCGAGCAGCCGTCGTTCGCTCGCATCGGCGTACGCACCGCGGGCTACCTGCTCGGCCTGGCCACGCTGTCCCTCGGCTTCCTGTGGATCGGCTTTGACGCGGAGAAGCGGGGCCTGCACGATTGGATCGCCGGGACGTACGTGATCCGAACGTGAGCCCGGGTGTGACCATGCCCTCCCGCCTGAGCTCTCTCCTGGTCCGCGACGGGCTCGTCGGCGTCAAGCGCATGGAGAAGGCGTTCCAGCGCCAGGTCATCTACGGCGGCAGCCTCGACACGACGCTGCTCGAGATGGGCCTGGTGCCCGAGGATCGCCTGACCCAGTACCTGTCGCTGACGTCGGGCCTGCCCCCGGCCAACCGCGCCGAGTGCAACGTGTTCGACGCCGAGGCGGTCCGGCAGTGCACCCACGACCACGCGGTGCAGTTCCGGGTGGTGCCGCTGACCTTCGACGGCGGCACGCTGCGCGTGCTGGTCCACGACCCGGTCGACATGGCCGCCCTCGAGGAGCTGGCCGACGATCTCGACTGCGCGGTGCAGCCGCTGATCGTGCCCGAGTACCGCTGGCACATGGTCTTCGTCCGCACCTTCGGCGGCCAGGCCAGCGCGCGGTTCTCGACGCTGGCCCGCCAGGCCGAGGCCGCGCCGGCGGTGGCGCCGGTGGGCCGCGCGCGCACGGTGATCGTCGAGGCCGGCCACGACCGCGTCGTCGACGTGGCGCCGCCGCTGGCGCCGGTCGGCCCCGAGGCCGTGACCATGCGCCTGACCGCGCTCACCGACGAGCAGGCCGCGGCGGTGCCGACGGCGACGCCGACCCGGGAGCGCAGCGAGCGCCGCGAGGGCCGCGTGACGCAGGTCGGGATCGCGATGCCGACGCCGCCGCCGCTGACGATCACCGCCGACGAGCCGCGCGAGGGTGAGCTGGCCGCGCCGCCGATCGTCGCGAGCCGACGGACCGCCGACCTCGGCTCGCCGACGCTGCAGCTGCACCTGGCCGAGGTCGAGGCCCACCGCGAGGAGGCGAGCGCGCGGCACCGCCCGTCGACGCCGGCGCCGTCGCGGGGCACGCCGAGCGACGGCGTGCCCACCCGACCGCTCGAGGCCCCGCCCACGCCCGCCGCGCCCGCCCCGACCGCGCCCGCCACGACCGATCCGCCCGATCCGCCCGATCACGGCCCGCTGCCGGTCGCGCGGGCCCGCGACCTGATCGCCGCCGCCACCGCGCGCGACGAGGTGTTCATGACGCTCCTGCGGGCGCTGCGCAGCAAGACCCGCTGGGCCGGCCTGATGACCGTGCAGGGCGGCGCGGCCATCGGCCGGATCGCGATCGCCGAGGACGGCCTCGACACCGCGACGATGGCCTCGGTCCTGATCCCGCTCGATCTCGCGTCGCCGTTCCGCGCCGCGATCTCGGCCAGCCACCCGTACGTCGGGCCGCTGTCGGTCGGCCACGCGGAGCTCGACGTGATGCTCGCGCGCATGGGCGGGGTCGTGCCGCCGATCGGGCTGCTGCTGCCGATCGTGCTGCGCGGCCGGACGATCGCGCTCGCGATCGGCCACCGCGGCCCCGGCGCGATGTCGCTGGCCGAGGTGACCGAGCTGCTGCCGCTGGCGGCGGTCACCGCCGACGCGCTCGGCCGGCTGATCGCGCGCACCAAGGCGGTCGGCTTCCGCGCGCCCACCGCCGATCCGGCGGCGCCGCAGGACGCGGTCGATGTCGCGACCGTGCCGAACAAGAAGGCGGCGCACCCGACCGCGACCTGGGCCGTGCCGGTCGCGCCGGTCGACAGCGCGCCGGTCGAGCTGGCGCCGCCGCCGGTGGTCGAGGCCGCCGCCCGGCCGATCGCCGCGGTGATCGACGACGTCGAGGGCGACGACGAGGCCGCGAGCGCGGCCGCGCTGACCGAGGCGGTGGCCCGGGCCGACGAGGCCATGCCGGTGGTGGCGGCGCGGTTCCCGGGGCGGCTGCGGGTCGATCGCTATCGGGTCAGCGGCCGCGCGCTGCGGCCCGGGCAGTACGGCGGGCTGCTCGAGCTGGTGGTCCACCTCGGCGTCCCGGCCGGCGAACTCTTGCTCGAGCGCCTAGGCGATCCCGGCCGCGACGTGCGCTTCTACGCCGCGGTGTGCCTGGCGCACCTGCGCCTGCGCAGCGCGGTCTACCCGCTGGTCGAGCGCCTGTTCGACAGCGACTACGGCGTGCGGGCGTGCGCGATCGAGGCGCTCGTGACCTATCCGGTCCGCGACCTCGAGCTGGCGATGGTGCGGGCCCGCCACGCGCTGCACAGCGAGGATCTCGAGCGGGTCGAGGCCGCGGCGAGCGCGATCGCCGAGCTGGGCGATCGCACCGCGATCCCGGACCTGATCGACATCATCGGCCAGGACAGCCGTCGCGGCGAGCACGCCCGCCGCGCGCTGGTGACCTTGACCCGCGTCGATCTCGGCGCGTCCGAGCGCAAGTGGCGCCGCTGGTGGGACGAGCACCGCGAGCGGCACCGGGTCGAGTGGCTGATCGACGCGCTCGGCGGCAAGGACGCCAGCCTGCGGGTCGCCGCCTTCGACGATCTGCGCCGGATCACCGGCGAGTCGCTCGGCACCGCCGACGAGCTGGCCCGGCGCGATCGCTCCGACACCCGCGAGCGCTGGGAGCGCTGGTGGCAGGACGCCGGCCGCAAGCGGTTCGTCCGCGACGACGACGAGCGCCTGCGCCCGACCGCGACCCTGCCCGCCCGGCGCGACTGAGGGGGCCGGTGTCAACGTTGACAGTCTTTCGGGCGCGCGCCGCGCGGCTCAGGCCCAGCGCGCCGCGCGCCGAAACGTTGTCAACGTTGACACCGTCCCCTCTCAGCGGCGGCCCGGGGGCACGACGATGAAGCAGGTGTCGAGCCAGGAGACGCCGCCGCGCTCGTCGCGCTGGATCACCCAGACGTCGACGAGGCGCGACTGCTCGTCGGCGCGGAGGGTCGGGGGGCTCCACTCGGACGAGAGCACCGGCGGGTTGCCGGCGGCGTCGCGGGGGCCGCCGGTCTCGGCCCGGCTCCACGAGCCGGCGGTGGCGAGCCACTGGTAGCGCAGGTTCTCGGTGAACGTGCGCGAGCCGCCCTCGAAGGTCGGCACGACGTAGGTCTCGGCCGAGCCCTCGAGCGCGCGCGGCGCCAGCTTGACGACCGCCTGCTCGGGCACGACCAGGCCGATGTCCGGCGAGCGGCAGCCGCCGCTCGGCAGCACGATCGGCTCGATGAACCCGCTGCCGCGATCGAGCTGAGCGGCGACCTCGGTCATGACCGGGTTGGTGTTGGCGACCCGCTCGGCCGGCACCCGCGCCGAGAAGCGGACGCCCTTGCCGGCGTAGACCGCCTCGTCCTCGCCGGCGCCGATCGGCACCGCCCGCACCAGCAGGTTGATGTCGACGCCGCCGAACCCGCCGACCGAGTCGTGCTCGATGGTCGCGCGCACGATCGCGCCGAGCCGCGGACCGTCGGGGATGGTCGCGCACGCCTCCTGGCCGACCTGGTCGCCGGCGCCGGGCCGCGGCTCGACCTCGAGCACCTCGAACGGCAACGCGAGGTCGGTGCAGCGCAGATCGCGCTGGGGCGGACACACCATCATCGTCCACGCCAGCGGCCGGCGCTGCGGCTCGGCCACGACCGCGCACACGCGCACGTCGCTGAGCGTGACCGCGAGCGGGTTGGCCGGATCGACGTCGACCACCTGCTCGGGCGGCTCGACCACGACCGCGACCGGGCGCAGATCGATGATGATCGTCGGGTCCTCGAACGACCCGCACGCGCCGGCGCCGACGACGAGCGCGAGCGCGCACGCGGCCGCCCTCACCACTGCCCCCGGACGCCCAGCGTCGGCAAGATCGGCACGCCCGACACCGGCGCCGACTGGTTGTAGCGGTAGTCCCACTGGGTGGCCTCGACGTTGGTGGCGTTGAACAGGTTCTGGACGTCGACGTAGACGCCCAGGCTCCACAGCTTGAACAGCCACGTCTTCTCGGCCCGCACGTCGACCTGCTGGAACACCTGGCTCCGGGTGGCGCGGAAGCCGCCGCTGACCGGCCGGTAGCCGCCGCTGTCGGCGTCGTAGGTCGCGCCGACGTACGGCGTCTCGGGCCGCCCGGTCGACAGGCGCAGGCGCCCGCCCAGCTCCCAGCCGCCGCCCGGCTTCCAGCTCACGACCGCGTTGAGGTTGTGGGCCTGATCGAACGCGGTCGGGACGGTGTCCGAGGTCGGGAACCGGCGCTGGACGCTGTGCGAGAACGTGTACGACAGCCAGCCGAAGACCGTGTCGGACAGCTCGCGCTTGATCAGCGCCTCGAGCCCGTAGGTGTTGCTGACGCCGCTGTTGATCACGCGCTGGGGCGTGACCACGCCGCCGCCGTCGAGCGTGGCGTCGTTGGTGAAGTGCACCAGCTCGCTGCGATCGATGTAGTAGACCTCGCCGTCGACGAGCCACAGCCGGTTCGGGCGCCACTCGCCGCCGACGCCGAAGTGCAGGCCGCGCTCGCTGCGCACCTCGGGGTTGCCGAACCGCGCGTCGACCGCCTCGGGCTGGGGCGGCTGGTGGAAGACCCCGGCGTAGCCCTTGAGCAGCCAGGCGTCGTCGAGCTGGTAGCGCGCGGTCAGGCGCGGATCGACCGTCACCATCGGCTGGGCCTGGATCACGTAGCTGTCGACGCGCAGGCCCGGCAGGAGCCGCAGCCGATCGGTCACCTCCCAGGCCAGGTCGGCGTGGACCGCGACGCCGAGCGTCTCGACCGCGCGCGAGATCGGCGTCGGATCGATGTCGATGTCGTCGCCGCCGCGGATGTTGAGGTCGTCGGGCAGGACCGCCTCGTAGGTGGTGACGCGCGCGTCGAAGTCGGCGCCGACGTCGAGCAGCAGCCCGCGCCCGAGCGGGCCCTTGGCGCGGATCCGGTGGGTGAACGTGTAGGCCACGACCTCGGCGCCGGTGAACGGCCCGGGCGCGTCGGTCTGGCCGGTGGCGAAGTAGACCGAGTCGCGGCCGACCGCCGGCGACAGCGTCAAGGTCCAGTCCTCGCCGAGCGGCCGCTGGTAGCGCGCGATCAGCCGCCCGAACCGGATCGAGCTGTCGAGCTGCAGGCTGCGCTCGGCGCCGGCCTCGGCCTGGACCACCTTGAGCGTGTCGCTCGAGACGATCCCGAACAGCGCCACCTTGCCGTCGGCGCCGCCGTCCCAGTCGGCGCGCACGGTCGTGTCCCAGTAGACCGGCACCACGACCTGGGTCGCGCCGGGATCGGGCTCGGGCAGGACCAGCCCGAGGAAGAAGTCGAGGTACGAGCGGCGCCCGGCGATCGCCACCGCCCACTTCTTCGACAGCGGCGCCCGGACGTAGCCGCCGGCGTCGAGCAGATCGACGTCGGCCGACCCGTGGACGCCGTCGCTGGCCGCGGCCCGGGTCTCGAGCGCGACCACGCCGCCGTGCGAGCGCCCGAACCGGGCCGGGTAGCCGCCGGGGTACAGCTCGATCTCCTCGAGCATCTCGGGGTTGAGCACGCTGGGCCCGCCCAGGAAGTGAAACAGGAGCGGCACCTTGTGGCCGTCGATGTAGACCGCGCTGTCGTCGGGGTTCGAGCCGCGGATGAGCAGGAAGCCCAGGCCGAACGGCGTGCGCGCGACGCCGGGCAAGGTCTGGATGACCCGCACCGGATCGCCGAACGTGCCCGGCACGCTGGTGAGCTGCTGCCGCTGGATCGTGCGCCGGGTGACCTCGAGGTTGTCGCGCTCGCCCTCGATCACCGTCGCGTAGATCGACCCGCCGCGCGGCCGCAGCCACAGCCGCACCTCGACCCGCTCGTCGACGGCGATCGCCACGGCGCGCTCGAGGCGATCGAACTTGTCGGCGACGACCAGCACGGTGTACGGCCCCGGCGCGACGCCGTGGAACGCGAACCGGCCGTCGGCGTCGGTGACCGCGTCGAGGCCGAGCTCGGCGATCGCGACGATCGCGCCGCTGACGACCGAGCGGGTGCCGCGCTCGACCACCTGGCCCTCGAGCGCGATCGGCTGGCGGTAGTCGCCGCCGTGGCTGGGCGGGCCGACCGCGGCGGGATCGGGCGGCGCGTCGCCGTCGGGCGGCGGCGGCGGCGGCGGCTGGTCGGGCACCGCCTCGATCACGAAGTGGATGACGGTCTCGACCTGGATCGGCCCGGGCACGCCGTCGAACTCGGCCGGATCGAACACGTACTGCCGGGCGGCGGCGACCGCGGCCTCGTCGAAGCCGTCGCCGACCGGCGCCAGCACCGCGACCTCGGTCACGAGGCCGTCGGCGTCGATCGCGATCCGGACCGCGACGTCGGCGGTCTTGCCCGCCGCCAGCGCCGCCGGCGGGTAGTCGGGCGCGACCGACTGCACCAGCACCGGCGGCTTGGCATGACCGGCGCCGGCGCCGCCGGGGGCGGCGCTGGGCGGCGCGCCTCCTGGGCCTGGGCCGGGCCGACGATCTGCGCGAGCGCGATCGCGGTCAACAGCGCCGGGACCACGCGACGGAGCATCGCTGAGCAGGCTAGCCGGGAAGTGGCGATCGGGCCACGCGCGGGCCGCGGTTCTCGATCGATCGGGCCGCCGCGTGCGCGGTCGATCACGGCAGCGTGATCGGCGCCGGGCTGATGGCCCCGGCGACGGCGGCCGCGCCGCGCAGCACGATCCGCCCGACCGCGCCGCCGCCGCCACCACCGTCGGCCGTCGCCACCGGGACGCCCGCCTGCGGATCGACCGCGCCGGTGCCGCCGCCGCCGCCCGAGCGCACCGCCGCGAGCGTGCCCCCGGCCGCGGCCGTGGTGCCGAGCGCGCCGTCGGCGCCGTTGGTCCCCGTCAGGCTCTGCACCGACGCGGCGCCGCCGCCGCCGCCGTTGGCGGCCAGCGTCCCGCCGATCGTCAGGTTCGGCGCCTGCAGGTAGATCGCGCCACCCGCGCCGCCGCCGCGCCCCGACTCGGCGTTGGAGGTGCAGCGCCGCCCGGCCTGGCCGCCGCCCCCGCTCGCGTTGATCCCGCCGCTGCTGATCGTGATCGAGGTCGCCGCGTAGATCTGCACCGCGCCGCCACCCGCGCCCGCGGTCGTGGCCGCGCCCGCGCATCCGGCACCGGTCGACCCGGCGCCGCCGCCCGAGCCGCCGGTCAGCTCGGTCAGCGCCGGATCGCCGGACATCGATCCGCCGGGCCCGCCGGTCGCCATCGCGTTGCCGCCGCTGACGCCGCCGGCGCCGCCGACGGTCCCGAAGCCAGCGCCGCCGCCACCGCCGTCGGACGGGCTCACCGACACGCCGGGGCCGCCGCCACCCGGGCCCGCGGTCGCGACCTGGCCACCCGCGCCCGGCTCGACGCCGTTGGCGCTGACGTCGAGCACGCCCGTGACCTCGGTCGTCATCGACACGATCACCAGCGGGCGGGTGCCGGTGACCCGCAGGGTCTTGCCGTTGTTGATCCGCAGCGTGCGGACGTGCAGCACCGCCAGCTCCGGACCGCCGGGGACCTGCGCGGCGGCGACCAGCGTGACGCCGACCGGCAGCGGCGCGCTCGTGGTCAGGCCGGTGGTGTCGAGGGTGCCGTCGCTCGTGATGGTCCAGTCGCCGGCGCCGACCGCGCTGTCGACCGGGGCCAGGTGCGCGACCACCACCGGCGGCGGCCCGTCGACCGCGGCGTCCGGCGGCGGCCCGTCGACCGTCGGCCCGTCGCTCCCGATCGCGTCCTCGGCCAGCGCGGCGTCGACGGCGCCCGCGTCCGCGCACGCCAGCTCGACCACGCAGGCGTTGGCCAGGTCGCCGGCGCCGGCGCCGTAGCGCAGCGGCGTGCCGCAGCAGTCGGCCGCCGGGAACGCGCAGTGGCTGGTCTCGGCCACGCACACGCCGTCGCCACCGCAGTCGGCGCTGGTGGCGCAGCGGTGCTCGGTCGGGCGCAGGCAGCCCACGCTGACCAGCGCGCACAGGGTGATCCGCCACGTCACAGCCCCGACGATACACGAGCCGGCGCCGCGGCCCGTGGGCCTTGTGCCATACTGCGCCGATGCGCTGGGTCGCCCCCTTGCTCGTGCTGGCGCTCGCCGCGTCCGCGTGCAGCGCGCCGGCCGGGCGCGACGGCCCCGACGCGGCCGTGCCCAGCGACGGTCGGCCCGCGCTCGACGCCGACGTCGACGCCGGCGGTCCCGGCTTCCTCGTCCAGTACGCCGACCCCGACCACGGCCCGTTCCGCGGCAACACGCTGACGACGATCCGCGGCCAGGGGTTCCTGCCCAACGACGAGGTGTGGATCGGCGACCGGCTGGTGCTCGGCCAGCGCTACATCGACTCGCGCCGGTTCGAGGTGCTGACCCCGCCCGGCGATCCCGGCGACGCCACCATCGAGATCCGCCGGTTCATCGGGCCCCCGACCAGCCGGGCGATGGCGTTCACCTACGACGCGATCGCGGTCGATCCGCCGTCGGGCTCGGTCGCCGGCGGCACGTTCGTCACGATCACCGGGTTCGGCACCGACTTCGTCGACGGCGCGACCGTGCTGTTCGACGGCCTCCCCGCCACCGGCGTGACGGTGCAGAACGGCCAGCGCCTGACCGGCTACGCGCCGCCGGGCATCGCCGGCGACGCCGACATCCTGGTGCGCACGCCGACCGACGCGTACGCGGCCCGCCGCGCGTACACGTACTTCACCACCGGCGATCCGTTCGCCGGCGGCCTGTCGGGCGGCCCGCTGGCCGGCACGCTCAACGTGGTCGTGCTCGACCAGTACACCAAGGACGGCATCCCGGGCGCGTTCGTCGCCGTCGGCGATCCCAGCACCACGGCCTACCGCGGCACCACCGACGCGCTCGGCCAGATCACCTTCAGCGGCCCCGATCTGACCGGGCCCCAGACCGTGACCGCGTGGGCGGCCGATCACGAGGTCGGCTCGTTCCACTGCTTCGACGCCGCCAACCTGACCATCTGGCTGCGCACGCCGATCCCGCCGCCCGACGGCGGCCCGCCGCCGATCGGCGTCGAGGGCTCGCGCATCCGCGGCCACGTCATGTTCGGCGACGGCGTCGGCCTCGGCTCGCCGTTCTGGAACCTGGTGCCCGAGCCGCGCACGCCGACCGAGAAGAAGCGCATCTACGTCACCAGCGCCGCCAGCTCACTGACCGGCGGGCCGTCGCCGCCGCTCGCGCCGATCGACTACGAGTTCGATCCGACCCGGCTGGCCTGGCCGTACGAGATCGCGGCCCGGCCCGGCGCGCTGGCCGTGGTCGCCGTCGCCGGCCTCTACGATCCGGCGCTCGACCCCGACGGCAACGGCAACGACGGCTTCGAGCCGTTCGCGGTCGGGCTCGCGCGCGGCGTGCTGGTCGGCCCCGGCGAGGACAAGACCGGCGTCGACATCGTCGTCAACATCCCGCTCGACAGCGCGCTGCGGGTGCAGCTCGAGGATCCGCCCGCGCTCAACACGCCGGGCTGGCGCGGCCCGACCCGGTACCAGTTCCGCGGCGGCGCCGACCTCGGCGGCGAGGGTCTGGTCCACTTCGGCAAGCACGGCCTGCGGCTGGTGCCCGGCGGGCTCGCCGCCGGCGAGCTCGCGTTCCCGCCCGGCACCACCAGCCTGACCGTCGCCGGCGTCCCGGCCCTGGCCCAGGCCCTCGCCGACGGCTCGTACGCGATGTCGGTCGGCGCGTACTCCGACGGCGGCGCCCCGCCCTACTCGGTGCGGGTCGTCCGCGGCGTCACCAGCACCGCCGCGCCGGTGGTGATCGGCGACTTCCTGCCGGTGCCGCGCGCGATCGATCCCGCGCCCGCCGGCGTCGCCACGGCGCGCCACCTCCAGCTCGGCGGCGAGCCGCCGGCCGCCGCGGTGCCGACCTTCCGGCTGCACATGCTGTCCGACGAGATCGGCAACCCGGTCTGGCGCGCGATCACCTGCGGCGCGATGACCGACGTGCCCATGCCCGACCTGTCGTCGATCGGCGTGACCTACCCGCCGCCGGGCCAGATCATCACCTGGGTGACCTACGCGATCACCACGCCGGCGCCGTACAGCACGTTCAGCTACCGCTGGTTCGGCATCGCGTACTGGCAGGCCTACGCCACCGACGCGTGGACCGTGCAGTTCCCCTCGCCATGACCACCGCCGCCAAGCTCGCTCTCGCCCTCGTCCTCGCCGCGGTCGCCGCGTGCTCGTCCGCCAAGCGCGGCCCGCTGTGCGTCGAGGGCATCGAGCGGTGCGAGGCCAACCGGCTCGAGGCCTGCAACGACGACGGCACCGCCTGGGAGGTGCGGGACGACTGCTCGGTCGAGGGCACGCTGTGCGTGCTCGGCGTCGGCTGCAGCCCGTGCGTCCCCGACAGCCTCGGGTGCGCCGGCCAGGACGTGGTCCGGTGCCGCCCCGACGGCTCGGCCTTCGACGTGCTCGCCACCTGCGACGGCGCCCAGCAGCAGGTCTGCGCCGGCGGCGAGTGCAAGGACGCGTGCGCGCTCGCCGCGGACAGCCGTGACTACGAGGGCTGCGAGTACTGGGCGGTCGACCTCGACAACGCCGTGGTCGCGACCCAGGGCGCGGCCGCGGCCCAGCAGTTCTCGGTGGTCGTCTCCAACGCCAGCGCGCTCGACGCCGAGGTCCGGGTCGAGATCATGTGCACCGACCTCGACGCGCTCGATCCGCGCACGCCGTGCACGCCCGGCCAGCTGTTCACGGTCCGCGGCCCGATCCACATGGGCCCCAACGACCTCGAGATCATCGATCTCGATCCGCGCGAGGTCGACGGCGCCAGCCGGCCCGAGTTCAACGACGGCACCGGCACCGCGCGCTCGCGCCACGCCTACCGGGTCAGCTCGTCGGCGCCGATCATCGCCTACCAGTTCAACCCGCTCGAGAACGTCGGCGTGTTCTCGAACGACGCGTCGCTGCTGCTGCCGACCGAGGCGCTCAGCGGCAAGTACCTGGTGCCGTCGTGGCCGCAGACCCTGGCGCGGACCGAGGACTCGCTGACCAACGCCGGCATCCACCTGCGCGCGTTCCTGACCGTGGTCGGCGTCGACGACGGCACCACCGTCGCCGTGCACCTGTCGACCGCGATCCTCGGCGGCGACGACCTGCCCGCGGCCGCGGCCGGCGACACGATCACGTTCACGCTCGACCGGTTCGAGATCGTCAACCTCGAGACCGACGGCTTCAACGCCGACTTCACCGGCACCTCGGTCGAGGCCCGCGACGGTAAGCGGGTCGCGGTGTTCACCGGCAGCGAGGCCTCGGACGCGCCGCGGTTCGACACGCTGGGCACGCGCCAGTGCTGCGCCGATCACCTCGAGGAGCAGGTCTTCCCCGAGGACAGCCTCGGCACCCACTTCGTCGCCGTCAAGACCCCGCTGCGCTCGAAGCTGGTCGACGACGCCGGCTGGGACGTCGCGATCGTCCCCGACGAGCCCGAGTACTGGCGCATCCTCGCGACCACCGATCCGACCGCGATCACGACCAACCTGCCGCCGCCCAACGACCGCTTCACGCTCGGGCGCGGCGCGTCGGTGATCATCGAGGCCGAGCGCGACTTCCTGTTCGAGGCCACCGGCCCGGTCGCGGTGATCCAGGTCCCGGCCAGCCAGCAGGCCACCGGCATCCCGTCGACCCTGCCCGACGGCCAGCGCCCGCCCGGCGGCGACCCGTCGATGATCTGGGTGCCGCCGGTCGAGCAGTGGCGCAACCGCTACCTGTTCCTGGTGCCCAACAAGTACGCGTTCGACTTCCTCCTGGTGGCGGCGCCGGCCAGCGCGCGGCTGATCTACGACGGCATCGCGATCGACGACGTCCTGACCTGCGAGCGCGAGCCGATCGGCGTGCAGGTGCCGACCGGCGGCGGGCCGGCGGTCGAGTACCTGGCGATCCGGTGCCAGCTCGCGTACCCGATGCCGGGCGGGCCCGGGCTCCAGGACGACGGCGTCCACGAGCTCCGGACCGAGGGCGGCGATCGGTTCGGGCTGATCGTCTGGGGCTGGGACAGCTTCGTCAGCTACGGCTATCCCGCCGGCAGCAACGTCGACCGCATCAACATCCAGTAGAGTGCCGCCCATGCCCCGGCTGTCGATCGTGCTCGTCGTCGCGGCGCTGACCGTCGCGTGCGGCGAGCGCAAGCGCGCCGCGCCGCCGCCGGACCTGGCCCTGCCCGGGCTCGACCACGCCTGGACCGTCGACGAGCTGGTCACCGCCGCCGCCGCGATCGACCGCGCGTGCACCGAGACGCCGATGGCGCTGCCGACCCACGGCACCGCCGCGTTCAGCCACCTGATCGCGATCGACAACCTGCGCGCGGTGCCGGCGGCGCCGCTCGCGCAGCGTCAGGCCGAGCTCACCCGCTTCACCGGCGCGGCGCTGCGCCTGTACGACACCTACCTGCGGTGCGGCCGCCCGACCGAGACGATGGCCGCCAACGCGGTCCTGCTCGAGGGCTACGCCGAGGCGCTCGTGGTCGGCGCCGCGATGCGCGACGCCGCCGCAGCCGACAGCCCCGAGCGGGCCCAGCGCCAGCACGGGCTCGACACGATGGTCGTCGGCCTGCGCGGCGGCGTCACCGCCACCGTCAACATGCTGACCGACGCCAGCATCCCCGGCCCGGTGCCGCCGACGGTCGCCGCGCGGCTCGGCGCCGCGATCGCGCAGGTCCGGGCCCAGGTGCCGCCGGGCACGCTCGACGACGCCGTCGCGAGCCTCACCGCCGCCGCCGCCGCCGAGCCCGATCCCGCGCGCCAGCAGACGCTCGCCGCCGCCGCAGCGGCGCTGCGATAGCGCGCACGCCCCGCGGCGCCCGCGGTACCATCCACACCGGTGCGTCACCTGCCCGCGCTCGTCGCGTCGTTCGGCCTCGCCGCGCTCGGCTGCTACGCGCCGCAGTTCGAGCCCGGCCTGCCGTGCTCGCCGACCGATCAGTGCCCCGGCGGTCAGCGCTGCGACCTGACCACGCGCACGTGCCAGCTCGGCGCCGGCGACGCGGCCAGCCCCGACGCGGCCAGCCCCGACGCGGCCGGGCCCGACGCGGTCGACGCGGCGCCCGGCGTCGATCGCGACGGCGACGGGATCGACGACGTCGACGACAACTGCGTCGACACCCGCAACCCCGATCAGCTCGACCACGACGGCGATCGGGTCGGCGACGCCTGCGACAACTGCCCGGGCCGCGCCAACGCCGATCAGCTGGACACCACCGAGGGCGCGCCCGACGGCGTCGGCGACGCCTGCGACCCCTGGCCGCTCTTGCCCGATCACATCGAGCTGTTCGATCGCTTCGACGGCCCGACGCTGAGCGCGGCCTGGGACAGCGACGCACCGGTGACCTTCGCCGCCGGGCGCCTGGTGCTGCCGCCCGAGGACAACCTCTACGCCGCCGACACCTACGCCGGGCGGCCGCGGATCGCGCTCGAGGTCGGCGTCGAGGTCACCAGCTTCGGCACCGATCGTCGGTACCCCAACGTCGGGCCCTGGCTCGAGTGCGACCGCGCCGCGTTCACGCGCTTCGGCTGCTACCTCGAGGCCGACAACGACACGGGCGGCCACTACGTCGAGCTGGCGTACTACGTCGACGGCTCGTGGTTCGGGCTCGGCGGCCAGGACGCGCCGATCAGCGCCGGCCCGGTGACCCTGACGCTGAGCCACAACCGCGTCGCCCCCGGCCCCGGCGCGACCCGCTGCACCGGCCTGCTCGGCGTCGATCCGTTCGTCGTCGACGCCACCGCCAGCCCGCCCGAGGTCGCGCCCGGCGCGCCGTGCCTGACCCAGAACGGCGTCGCGTCGGCGTTCGACTACGCCGTCATCTACGCCGGCGACTGAAGCCCGACGAGGCCGCCCGCCATCAGCCCAGGAGCTTTGCCACCGCGATGGCGACGCCTGCCGCGATCGTGATCGCGACCGAGATCGTGCGCCACCGACGGTCGCGACGGTGCAGGTCCCGGTCGAGCCGCGCGGCCTCCTCGGCCCGGGCGGCCCGGGCGCCGCGGGCGGGCCCGTCGCTGGGGACGCCGCGGTGCGGCGCGCCGACGAGGGACGTCGGCGCCGCGCGGTCGAGCGCCGCGTGCGCCGCGCGCACGCTGGCGAGCACCTGCACGGCCAGGCGGATCGCGTGGTGCGCCCGGGCGTCGGTCAAGGTCCCGCGCACCGCCAGGCACAGCGCGCCGTCGGTCGTGTACAGCTCGGCGTCGGCGCGCTCCCGGAGGTACGCGCGCACCTCGGGGTCGAGGACCCGCAGGACGACGTCGGCGGGCGCGGCCTCGACCCGGTAGATCCGGTCGAACTCGTCGTCGCCGGTGCGCAGGTCGAGCAGCGCGCCCCGCGCGATCCTCCCGCGCTCGAACAGCCCGTGGCGGATGATGTTGAGCGTGAGCGGCTCGCCCGGGGGCAACGGCACATCGACGTAGGTCCAGCGCTCCCGGGACTTGCCGCTGCCGCGGCTGGCGTACGCCAGGCGGACCGCGACGCCGTCGACGGTCGCGCGGACCGACGACCAGCCCGCGGTGCCGCCGAGCATCAGCGCCAACCGGCGCAGCGCGCGCAGCCGCAGCCACACCGGGATCCCGATGACGGCCAGAAAGATCGCGACGACGAGTGAGACGCCGAAGATGTCGTCGAGCATCGAAGGCGAATCAACGTATGCACGCGGGACCGCCGCGCAAGCGAAATCGAAATTCGCCTGGCGCGACGCCACGGTAGCCTGCCCGGCGGGGATCGACGGGCGCTGCCGTCCCCGTGACCGGCGTCACCGCCGGCGCGCCTCGCGCGTGCGAGTGTCGAGCCATGGTCGGACAAGGACGCGCGCTCGCGGCGCTGGTCGTACTGGCCGGGGCCGCGCACGCGGGGGCCGAGCCACCCAGGCCCCAGGCCGGCGCGGCCGTCGGCATCGTGTCGTTCGAAGGCACCTACCAGGGTCAGTTCGAGACGTTGTGGCTGACGGCCGACGGTGGCGCACGGCTCAATCGCTGGTTCGCCCTGGGCGTCCGCGTCGGTTACTTCCACGGCGGCGAGACCAACGAGGGCGCGCTGGTGCCCAGCTACGAGACCACCTACCTACCGATCGCGCTGACCGCGCGCGCGGCCAGCGAGCACGCGTGGGTCGAGCTCGGCGTCGGGCCGACGTTCACGTGGATCGTCGACGGTGACGGCGACACGGTCTCGGGGCCCAACGGCGACGTCATGGCGCTGACTGTTGGGGTCATGACCAGCGATCCCACCGTGCGGTTCCACCCCGAGCTGTCGGTGAGCTACCTGGCGTTCTCGCCGGTGTTCGACCGCGAGGTGTGGGCGGTGTCCGCCGCCGCCGGCGTGCACTGGCACTGACGCGTCGGCGGCCGCTGCGGGCCCGCCTCGCCGCGCTCTGCTACGATGCCGGCTTGGGCCGACTACGCCTGTCTTGCCTCTGTCTGCTGGCCGGGTGCAACCAGGTCCTGGGCCTCGAGCCCGTCGAGCCCCCGCCGCGCGACGCCGCGGCGATCGACGGGCGCGTCGCGGCCGGTCACGACGAGGACCTCGACACGATCGACGACGCCTTCGACGTGTGCCCGAACGTGGCTGATGACCAGCTCGACGCCGATGGCGACGGGGTCGGCGATGCGTGCGATCCGAACCCGAAGGTGCCGATCGATCGGCTGCGCGCGTTCTTCGACCTGCGCGACTTCGCCGGGTGGACCCCGGTCACCGGGACCTGGGAGCCCGGCACCGACGAGGTGACGCAGCGCGACCCGGCGGGGAATCAGCTCGCCACGCTCGATCTCGGCGCCGTGAGCGATCCGACGCTGATCGCCGTCGTCACGGCGGCGGCGGCGGGAGCCAGCCAGTACGGCGTCGGCCTGTACCTGATCACCGGCGCGGGCCTCGAGCCTGGCCTGCCCGCCGGGCTGGCGTGCTACGTCGCGCTGCCGGGCGGCCGGCTGGTCAGCTGGGACAACCGGACGCCGGGGGCGGCGACCTCGGTCGCGGCGGCCGACACCATCTCGGGCTACCCCGTGCGCGTCACGCTGCGGGCCAGCTCGCCGGACCCGGGACCGGGCTCGGGTCCGTCGTCGTGCTCGGTGCTCGACCCGGCGAACGGCAGCGGGGCCGTCGTGCAGACCACCGCGCCGATCCCGTCCGCGACCGTCGGACTCTACACCTACATGGGATCGGCGACCTTCGGGTCGGTCGTCGTCATCGACCGCGTGCCGTGATCCGCCACCGCCGCGGCGGCGTCGACGCGGCGGCGACGTCGCCATCGGCCGCCCGATCGCCGCGGCCTGCATCGTCCGGAATCCGGACAAGAGCGGCGCGGGGCGCGCGGCGGGCGCACGATAGCGACGGGTGCGGCGGGCGCGAGGCCGCGGCGGCGGCCCTGGGCACGCCGTAGGTCCGCCGCGCTACTCGGTCGGCTGGCCGGCGAAGCGCGCCGACCACTCGGCGACCTGGGTGTCCTCGATCTTGGCGAACAGCAGGCCGCCGTCGACGAAGGCGTGGCCGGCCGGCAGGGTCGCCAGCTCCTCGGCCATCGGCCGGGTCGGCCAGGCCCGCGCGTCGGCCGGCACCTGCAGATCGTCGAGGATCTTCTGCGAGCTGGTCGGCATCACCGGCGCCGACAGGATCGCGAGCACGCGGGCCAGGTTGAGCGCGGTCCGGACCACGCACGCCGCGCGATCGCGGTCGGTCTTGATCGCCGACCACGGCGCGGCGTCGGCCAGGTAGGTGTTCGCCTCGGTCCAGATCGCGCGCAGCTCCTGCAGCGCCTTGCGGAACGCGACGTCGTCGAGGTGACGGCCGAGCTCGGCGATCCGGGCGTCGAGGTCGGCGTAGAGCTTGTGCTCGCGCTCGCCGGGCTCGCCGCCGGCCGGGACCTCGGCGCCCAGCTTCGACAGCGTGAACTTGACGATCCGGTTGACGAAGTTGCCGTAGACGCCGACCAGGTCCTTGTTGACCTGGCCCGCGAACTGGGCCCAGCCGAAGTCCGAGTCGCTCGACTCGGGCGTGTTGGCCATCAACCAGTAGCGCCACACGTCAGCCGGCTGGATCTCGAGCGCGCTGTCCATGAACACGCCGCGGTGGCTCGAGGTCGAGAACTTGCCGCCCTCGAACGTCAGCCAGTTGACGCCCTTGATGTAGTCGGGCTGCTTCCACGGCTCGCGGCTACCCAGGAGCGTCGCCGGGAAGATGATCGTGTGGAACGGGATGTTGTCCTTGGCCATGAACTGCGTGTAGCGGACGTCGTCGGCCTGGTACCACCACGACCGCCAGTCGCGCGTCGCCGGCGCGAGGTCGGCCCACTCCTTGGTGGCGCCGAGGTACTCGATCGGCGCGTCGAACCAGACGTAGAAGACCTTGTCCTCGTACCCGGGCTGGCCGACCGGGATGCCCCACTTGAGATCGCGCGTGATGCCGCGCGCCTGCAGGCCCTCGTCGAGCCACTTGCGCGCGATCGACGTGGTCAAGGTCGGCCAGTCGGCCTCGTGGCTGTCGACCCAGGCCCGGACCTCGTCGGCCAGCTTGGGCAGGTCGATGAACAGGTGCTTCGAGTCGCGCAGCTCGAGCCGGGTCGAGCCCGACAGGGTCGAGCGCGGCTCGATCAGATCGGCGGGATCGAGCACGCGCGTGCACGACTCGCACTGATCGCCGCGGGCCTTGGTGCTGCCGCAGTGCGGGCAGGTGCCGGTGACGTAGCGGTCGGCCAGCCAGCGCTCGTCGTCGAGCGAGTAGACCTGCTTGGTCGTGCGCTCGATCAGGAAGCCGTGGGCCAGGAGCTGGGCCGCGAAGTGCTGGGTCAGCTCGCGGTTCTGCGGCGACGAGCTGCGGCCGAAGTGATCGAACGCCAGCGCGAACCGCTCGCCGAGCCCCCGCTGGACCTCGTGCATCTGCCGGCAGTACTCGTCGACCGGCAGGCCGGCCTCGAGCGCCGACAGCTCGGCCGGGGTGCCGTGCTCGTCGGTCGCGCAGATCGCGAGCACCTCGTGGCCCCGGGCCCGGAGGTAGCGCGCGTACACGTCGGCCGGCAGCATCGACCCGACCAGGTTGCCCAGGTGCTTGACGCCGTTGATGTACGGGAGCGCGCTCGTGATCAGGTGACGCATCGCGGACGGTTCTACCATGCGCGGTCGGGCCCGACGCGGTGGCGCCCGACGCAGCGGCGCCTGACGCGGCGCCCGACGCGGCGGCGCCCGACGCAGCGGCGCCTGACGCGGCGCCCGACGCGGTGGCGCCCGACGCGGTGCCCGACGAGGCGGCGCCCGACGTGGTGGCGCCGGCGCCGGCGCCGTGGTGAAGTCCGCCCCGATGCGCGCGCTGTCCCTGGGCCTGGTCGCGATCTTCGCCTGCAAGGGCGGCGACCGCGCCGCGGCCCCGCCGCCGCCGCCGGCCGACGCGCCCGCGCCGCGCGACGCCGGGCCGCCGCCGGTCGACGCGCTGTTCGACGACGCGGCCGTGGCGCTGGCTCCGGAAGAGGCCGCGCGCCGCGCCGATCGCGCCACCGGCCTGGCCGCGCCCGACGCCCGGGCCGAGGTGCTGACCGAGTCGCTGATCGTCGCGCTCGCGACCGGGCGCGCGTCGCTGTCGGCCTACGTCGACGAGGTCCGCGGCGCGTGGACGCTGGCGCACACCGACGATCCGCGCCGCGATCAGGTGGCCCGCCGCTGCGGCCCCGCCGCCCGCGACCTCGCCGCCGACAACCTCGGCCGGGTGGTCGATCGGCAGATCGGCGGCGCCGGCGCCCAGCAGCTCGCCTGCGACAACACCTTCATCGCCACGCCGCCGACCCCGGGCAACCCGCGCGCCGGGCTCGGTCCCCACGCCACCTGTCGCTCGCCCGGCGCCGATCCCGGCGCGACCTCGACCGAGCTGGTGTTCGCGCCGGCGGCCGACGGCGGGCTGCGCTTCGTCGCGGCGCTCGAGCTGCGCCCCGACCGACCAGCCGACCGGCTGTGGCGCGCGCTGGCGACCGCGATCGCGCGCGCCGGCGACCGCTGTCGCTGATCCGCGGCGCCGCGCGGCGGTCACACGACGACGATCGGGACCGTGGCCGAGAACGTGCGATCCCAGGTCTCGTGGCCGTGCGCGGGCCACGGCGCGCCGGCCTCGGTCGGCGTCAGCTCGACCTGGTGCTGGCACCGCACGTCGTAGGTGCCGGGCTGATCGATCGTCACCCACGCCGCGAGATCGGCGGCGAGCTCGACCACGTCGCCGGGCGCCAGCCGGCGGTAGCCCATGACCCCGCCGAAGTCGGGGGCGTCGAGCACCGGCAGCGGCTGGCCGGCGCGCGTGACCGTGAACCCGAACCGGTTGTCGCGCGGGCCGCGCTGGCGGCCGCCGACCGACATCGCGACCGGATCGCCGCCGCCGTGGGTGATGGCCACCACCAGCTCCATCGGGTGGCCGAGGGCGAACGGCTGGGCCCGGGGCCGCCACCGCCCGGCCAGGCCGGCGCCGAGCGGCGCGCGATCGTGGCGGGGCACGCCCAGCACCTGGCACAGCTCGTCGGCCATGGCCGCGTCGAGGGTGAACGTGAGCGAGCCGCGCCCGCGGCCGGCGAAGCCCGAGCCCCAGGAGCTCGCCGGCACGGCCCCGCCGGCGACGGTCAGGAACATCGACCGCCGCGGCACGAAGTCGACCTCGACCACCGCGACGAAGCGATCGTTGGCGTTGGCCTGCGAGAACACCGTCACCGCGCGGACGCGGCGCGCGCGCCCCAGCCGCACCTGATCGAGCGCGAGCCGTGTCGGCAGCGGTCCGCCGCCGTGCGGCGGCACCTGGCGGCCGTCGTACAGCCGGCCCGGGCGCGGCGCGGCCGCGGCCGGCGCGGTGGCGATCAGGAGCGCCGGCGCCGCCAGCGCCCAGCCCAGCAGCTGGCGTCGATCGATCATCGCCGTCAGCATCCCACGCCGATCGCGGCCGCGCCCGTCAGCGCAGGCCACGCCGATCGCCGCCACGCCCGTCAGGCGAGCGTGGCCCGCGCGGCGTCGTACTCGCGCCGCAGCCGCGCGACCAGCTCGCCGGCGCCGGGCACCTCGTCGATCACGCCGATGCCCTGGCCGCAGCCCCAGATGTCCTTCCACGCCTTGGCGCCGGCGCCGCCGCCGAAGTTCATCTTCGACGGGTCGCTGACCGGCAGCGCGTCGGGGTCGAGCCCGGCCGCGACGATCGAGGCCTTGAGGTAGTTGCCGTGCACGCCGGTGAACAGGTTGGTGTAGACGATGTCGCCGGCGGTGCCGTCGACGATCGCCTGCTTGTAGGCCGCGGCGGCGTTGGCCTCGCGCGTGGCGATGAACGCCGAGCCGACGTACGCCAGATCGGCGCCCAGCGCCTGGGCCGCCAGCACCGCGCGCCCGGTGGCGATCGCGCCGGCCAGCACCAGCGGCCCCGACCAGAACCGGCGGATCTCCTCGACCAGCGCGAACGGCGACAGCGTGCCGGCGTGGCCGCCGGCGCCGGCGCACACCGCGATCAGCCCGTCGGCGCCCTTGTCGAGCGCCTTCTTGGCGTGGGTGACGTTGATGATGTCGTGCAGCACCAGGCCGCCCCAGGCGTGGACCCGCGCGTTGACGTCCTCGCGCGCGCCCAAGGACGTGATCACCAGCGGCACCCGGTGCTGCTCGCACAGCGCGAGGTCGTGCTCGAGCCGGTCGTTGGACTTGTGGACGATCTGGTTGACCGCGAACGGCGCCGCCGGCGCGTCGGGGTGCGCGGCGTCGTGGGCGGCCAGCGCCGCGGTGATCTGGGCCAGCCAGGTGCCCAGCAGCTCGGGCGGGCGGGCGTTGAGCGACGGGAACGCGCCGATCACGCCGGCGGTGCACTGGGCCACCACCAGCTCGGGGTTGGAGATGATGAACAGCGGCGAGCCGATCACGGGCAGGCGCAGGTGCGCGACGAGCGAGGACCACGTCATGGCCGCGACCATCGCACGCCCGTGCCGGCTGGAGGCGGTTCAGCGCCCGGGCCCGGGGCGCGGCGCCGCGGCGCCGATCGGATCGGTGGTCGATCGCGGCCGGGCGTCGATGCGCGGCGACCGGTGCGACGCCGGCCAGCGGCGGTTCAGCCGTCGACGGTGTACAGGTCGACCGGATCGACCCGGCCGCGCAGGGCCACGCCCGAGGCGAGCTTGCGCAGGCGGTACTTGCCGGGGTCGCGCAGGCGCGCGACGACCGCGTCGGTGATCAGCACCGCGACGCCGTGGTCCTTGGTCAGGCCCTCGACCCGCGACGCCACGTTGACGGCGTCGCCGATCACGGTCGACTCGATCTTCGACGCGAAGCCGATCGTGCCCATCACGACCTCGCCGCCGTGGGCGCCGATGCCGCTGGCGATCGGCGGCAGGCCGGCGGCGGCGCGATCGGCGTTGAACCCGGCCAGCTCGCGGCTCATGCCGAGGATCGCGTCGAGCAGCCCGTCGGTGTGCTCGTCGTCGAACAGCGCCATGATCGCGTCGCCGATGTACTTGTCGACGAAGCCGCCGGCCTCATCGATCGCCTTGCCCATGCGCTCGAGGTAGTCGTTGAGCATCGCGTAGAGCTTCACCGCCGGCATGCCCTCGGACAGCTTGGTGAAGCCGCGGATGTCCGAGAACAGGACCGCGACGGTGCGGGTCGCGCTGGTGCCGACCTGGATGTTCTCGATGCCCTCGGGCGCGATCACCGCCAGGAACTTGCGCGGCACGAACCGCTCGAACGAGGTCAAGGTCTTGCGCAGCCGACCGAACGAGCCCTCGAGCGCCCGGGCCATGTCGTTGAAGCCGTCGGCGAGCTGGCCGATCTCGTCGGCGCGCGTGACCCGGGCGCGGTGCGCGAGATCGCCGGCGGCGATCTTGGCGGCGTCGGCGGCCAGGAGCCGCACCGGCCGCGCCAGCCGCCGCGCCAGCACGATCGCGCCGGCCACGCCCAGCAGCAGCGCCAGCGCGCCGATCAGCAGCGCCTTGCGCACCGCCGCCGCGACCGCGCGATCGACCGCGGCCAGGGACACCCCGACCCGGAGCGCGCCGACGGTCTTGCCGGACGCGGTGCCGACCGGGGTCGCGACCTCGGCGATGCGCTCGCCGCGGCCAGCCCGGACCCCGGCGCCGACCTTGACGTCGCGCAGGAGCCAGGTCTCCTCGGTGCGCGCCGCGGTCGCGGCGGTCGCGCTGCGGGTGATCGCCAGCGGCACGACGTCGGGCACGAACTGCCCGTCGAGATCGTTCGGGGCCGCCGCGACCACGCGGTCGTCGCGGCGGTGGTCGTGGACGATCACGTAGACCACGTCGGGGTTGTTGACCAGCAACAGCTCGGTCGAGACCCGCACCTGGCTCCAGTTCTCGTCGTCGAGCTCGTTCATCAGCAGGTCGGCCATCGCCATGGCCAGCGCCCGGGCCTCGGCCCGCTTCTGGTCGCGCACGAGCTGGCGCTCGGCCGCGGTCCACTGCCAGACGACCACCGCGACGATCGTCACCACCAGGAGCGCGGTGGCGGTCGCCAGGCGCGTGGTCAGGCCGAACCGCAGCCTCACGGCCCACCGCCCGCGACCACGGCGAGCTCCTCGACGAACGGGATCCAGTAGCGATCACCATAGGTGGCGGCGCACGCCGGCGGCACCGCCAGCGCCACCGGCCCGCCCAGCCGCGCCGAGATCGCGGCGTCGTCGGCGCCCCAGTGGGTCGCCAGCACGAAGCCGCACCGCTCGAGATCGTCGACCGCGAGCACCAGCGGATCGGCCGGGTCGCGGTGGATCGAGGCCTTGCCGCGGACGATCACCCGGCCGCCGGCCGGCAGCGTGACCCCAGCCGCGCGGACGACGTCGAGCACGCGCACGCCGCGCAGGTGGACCGGCGTCGACGGCCAGTGCACCTTCCACCCGACCGGCCCGTCGAGCGTCGCCGCCGGCAACGCCGCCAGCGCCGCGCCGTCGAAGACGCGGTCGCCCACGCGCAGGCGCGCCGGCTCGGTGCCGACGATCAGGTGGGTGACGTAGAAGCTCCAGTAGCGATCGGGGTACAGGGCCACCGTCGCCGGGGTCTCGGTGTGCGGGAACACCAGGAAGATCGGGCCGCCCGACGCGCGGGTGATCGGCTGCGCGTCGGCGGCGATCGCCAGCAGCACGCGGTAGCCGCGCAGGCCGGCGACGTCGACCGACGACCGGAAGCCGTCGATCGAGACGAACGTGATCTCGCCGGCGGCGGCGCTGGCGCGGTAGCGATCGAGCAGGTCGCGCACCAGCAGGCCCCGGAAGTCGACCACGCGCGTGCGCTCGGTCGGGTTCTGCGGGTTGACGGTCCGGACGTGGGCGTCGGCCGCGGCCTCGAGCGCGGCCCAGTCGAGCGTCGCCCCGGGCCCGTCGAGCTGACCGGTGATCGTCAGCGTGCGCCCGGGCTCGGCCGCGACCTCGTCGGCGTGGGCCGCGACCTCGGCGGCGTTGGCGGCGGCGGCCTCGGCGCGCAGGCGCTCGAGCTCGGCGGTCGACGGCCCGGCCCCGCACGCGGCGCAGGCGCCGACGATCACCGCCCAGACGGGGCCTCGCATCGGCCCGCAGTATCGCACGCCGCCCCGCCGCTCGCCCGCCCGGACCAGATGACGCGCGGCCCGGACATCGCGTAGGGTCGCGCGATGGGCTTTGCGCGCTACGTCGCGATCGGCGACAGCAGCACCGAGGGGCTCGACGATCCCGACGGCGCCGGCGGCTACCGCGGCTGGGCCGATCGCCTCGCCGAGCTGATCGCCGGCCCGCACCCGGACCTCCGCTACGCCAACCTGGCGGTGCGCGGCCGCAGCGCCGGCGAGATCGCCGCGACCCAGCTGGTGCCGGCGGTCGCGATGCGCCCCGATCTCGCCACCGTCGTCGCCGGCATGAACGATCTGTTCCGACCCCGCTGGGACGCCGCGCGCGTCGCGGGCGAGGTCGGCGTCATGGTCGGCGCGCTGCGCGCGGTCGGCGCGACGGTCGTGACGTTCACGATCCCCGACGTGTCGCGCCGCATGCGCCTCGGGCGCGCCCTGACCGCCAAGACCACCGCGCTCAACCACGAGCTGCGCGCGATGGCCGACCGCACCGGCGCGCGGCTGCTCGATCTCGCGTCGTACGAGCTGGCCGGCGAGCCGCGCATGTGGGCCCGCGATCGCATCCACGGCAACCCGGAGGGCCACGCCCGCATCGCGGCCGCGCTCGCCCACCTGCTCGAGCTGCCCGGCGCGACCGACGGCCTCGCCGGCGCGCTGCCGCCGCTGCGCCGCCGCCGCCGCGAGCTGGTCGTCGAGGACGTCACCTGGCTCGCCCGCTACGTCGCGCCCTGGGCCTGGCGCCGGCTGCGCGGCCGCACCACCGGCGACGGCCGCGGCCCCAAGCGCCCGACGCTGACGCCGGTGCGCCCGCCCGCGCCGCCCTGAGCCTCCGCGCGCGCGCCGCGCCGCGCGGTGACGGCTACCGCGTGTCAGCGTCAGCGTCGGCGTCGACGCTGGTCGCGGTCCCGCTGGTCTTCGCGACGATCTCAGGTGTCGGCCCCGCCGCCGGCGTGGCCGTGGCCGTGGCCGCGGCGCCGGCGGGCTGGACCATGATCAGCTGGGGCGGATCGCCGCGCTGCAGCCCCGCGCCGTTGATCGGCACGAGCTGGTACGCGCCCGGCACCTCGCGCACCGCGGCGAGGAACTCGTCGCGCGTGACCTGCAGCGGCAACCGGACCGGCGCCCCGGCGCTGTCCATCACGCGCCGCCACAGGCGCCCCTCGGCCACCTGGTGCATGACCTCGAACTCGACCGCGCCGGCGACGTTCGGTGATCGATAGCGCCGCCCGCGGTGGTCGAGCAACCACGCGAACGAGCGCCGCCTGCGCCGATCGAGTGCGGCGAATCTGTGATCTGCCACTGCGTCAACTTACCGCCGCAAGCGCCGATCGCCTAGGTCATGCGAAGCAAGAACGTGCAGATCGAGCGCGCGCGCACGATCTCGGACCGAGCGGCCGCGTGGCGCCCGGGGTCACCGGCGCCGGGTGAACGCCGGGCGCGGCCCTTGGCTCACGCCCAGGCGCTGGCGCCATGGGCCCCGGCGTCCGCCGCCGCCGCCTCGAGCGCGGCCCAGTCGGCGACCGCGCCCAGCCGCGGTCACACGATCGCCATCGCGTCGACGCGACCGGTCGCTACCAGGCCTGCGACGCGGCGCGGGCGTGGGCGCCCTTGGCCATGCCCTTGCGCTGCTTGGTCCAGTGGGCCTCGTCCTCGACGTCCGCGGCGTCGGCGGCGGCCTCGGCGGCGAAGTCCTTCAGCTTGTCCGACTGGTAGCGCTTGCTCTTCTCGGCCAGGTAGGCCGAGTTCTCCTCGAGCACCTGCTTGGCGGCGGCGGCCTTGCCCTGGTCGCGCAGCGCCACGGCCTGCTGCTGCTGCTCGTTGGCCAGCGCCTCGACCACGCTCACCATCACGCGCTGATTGGCGGCCTGCTCGACCGCCCCCTTGGCGCGATCGAACCGCACCGCGACCGCGTCGGCGACCTTGGTGGTCTTCTTGCTCGCGAGGTTGCGATAGGCGACGGCGACGTCGGCGAGCTTGCGGCTCTTGCCGGCGGCGCCCTTGGGCACGGCGACCTCGATGATCACGTTCTTGCGCTGCTTGCCGTAGATCTGGTTGAGCTTGAGCTGGGCCTTGTTGCCGGTGATGCTGATGGGCCGGTTGAGGCCGCGGATCGGGGTGATGCCAGGCGCCAGCTCGATGTCGATGATGACGTCGTTCGCGACCACCGACATGACGTCGCCGAGCTCGCTGCCGAAGATCGCCTCGAGCTGGTCCGGGGTCTCGGCGAAGCCGTGGTTGCCGTCGCTCGACAGCGCCAGCTGCGTCATCAGGTCCTCGTTGTAGCCGAGCCCGAGGCCGATCGTCGTCACCGGGATGCCGAGGCGGCCGGCCTCGACGCCGAGCGCCGCCAGCGCCGTCGGCGAGCTGGGCCCGACGTTGGCCTGCCCGTCGGACAGCAGGATGAGGCGGTTCACGCGCGCGCCGCTGAAGAACTCGCGGACCTGGCCCAGGCCGGCGTTGACCCCCGCGTGCAGCGCGGTCTGCCCGCGATCGCTGATCGACGCGATCTGGCGGCGGACGGCCTCGGGGTCGCTGACCTTGCCGGCCGGCACCAGCACCTCGACCGTGCTGTCGAAGCCGATCACGCTCAGGATGTCCTCGGGCCCGAGCCGGTCGACCACCATGAGCGCGGCGTTCTTGGCCCGCTCGAGCCGGTCGCCGCGCATCGAGCCCGAGCGATCGATCACGAGCGCCAGGTTGATCGGCGCGCGGGTCCCGACGCTGTCGAACCCGGTGATCGCGATCTCGATGTAGGCGTGGCCGGCCTGATCGGCGATCATGATCGGCTCGCCCACGTCGATGTCGACCACCAGATCCGGTGACGGCTCGTCCGCGGCAGCGACCCCGGCGCCCACGCCCAGCGCGAGCAAGCACCCCAGCGACAGCAGCTTGATTTTGGACATGCTCCGGTCCCAGACGCACCAACCCAAGGATCGATCTGGTCGGCGTGTCGCTGGCCCGGCCACCGCCGGCCCGCGTCAGTCCGCGACGAAGCCCTTCCAGCGCCGCAGGTAGCCGCCGAAATGCGGCGAGACCGCGCGCTCCTCGAGCTCGGCGATCGTCAGCGGCGGCCGACGCGGCGCCCAGCCGGGCGTCGCGGCCTCGCGCGGCCAGTCGGGGTTGACGATCGCGGCCCGGCCCAGCGCGACCAGATCGGCGCCGCGGTCCAGCGCGGCCTGGGCCTCGGCCACGGTCCAGATCGCGCCGGCGGCGATGATCGCCACCTCGGGCGGGCACGCGGCGCGGAACAGGTCGATCGGGTGCTGGTCCGGGCGCTTGGTGGTCATGCGCTCGCTCCGCCACAGCGACAGGTGGATGAAGTCGGCGCCGTCCTCGCACAGCCACCGCGCCACCTGCACGGTCTCGTCGAGGTCGAGGCCGCGGGCCTGGCCGAAATCCTCGGGCGACAGCCGCACGCCGACCACGAAGCCCGGCGCGACCCGGGCCCGCACCGCCCGCAGGACCGTGCGGATCAGCCGCGCGCGGCCGACCAGGTCGCCGCCCCACCCGTCGGTGCGCAGGTTCATCGCGGTCGACAGGAACTGCGACAGCAGGTACCCGTGGGCGCCGTGCAGCTCGACGCCGCCGAACCCGGCCCGCGCGCACCGGGCCGCGGCGTCGGCGAACGCGGCGATGGTCCGCTCGAGATCCTCGGTCGTCGCGGCCGCCGGCGGCTCGAAGTCGGCGCCGTCCTCGTGGTAGGCGCTGGCGCTCCACGGCTGCGCCCCGGTCTGCGCCGACGGCGCGCGGGTGCCGCCGTGGAACAGCTGCACGATCGACAGGCCGCCGCCGACCGCGAGCGCGGTGGCCAGCTCGGCCAGGCGCAGCACCTGATCGTCGCGCTCGACCCCGAGCTCGCCCGGCCAGCCCTTGCCGTCGACGGCCACGTAGGCCGCGCAGGTGCTGATCAGGCCGAAACCACCAGCGGCGCGCCGCGCGAGCCACCGCAGCTCGACGTCGGAGAGGGTGCCGTCGGCGTGGCTCTGCAGGTTGGTCAGCGGCGCGAGCGCGACCCGGTTGGGGATCGTGACGCCGTTGCGGAAGGTGAAGGGGGTGAGGGGGGCCGGCACCCGCGCACTGTGCGGCGACGCCAGCCGGTCGGCAATGCACGAAGTGGCGAACCCGGCCGGACCGGTCGATACTGTCCAGCGCATGGGTCTCGCCGTCGGCATCGATCTCGGAACGACCAACTCGGTGGTCGCGGTGGCCACCCCCACCGGCGTCGAGTTCGCGCTCGGCGCCGCCGGCGAGCGCGTCCACCCGTCGGTGGTCAGCTTCCTGCCCACGGGTGAGGTCGTGGTCGGCCTCGACGCCAAGAACCTGCGCGCCGACTTCCCGGCGACGACCGTGTACTCGGCCAAGCGCCTGATCGGCCAGAACGTGCGCGCGCCGCTGGTCCAGCTGGCGCTGACCGGCCTGCCGTACCCGGTCGAGGAGGGCCCCAACCAGCAGGCGATCATCGTCGCGGGCGCCCGCCGCCTGACCGTGCCGGAGGTGTCGGCGTACGTGCTCGGGCACCTCAAGAGCTGCGCCCAGCGCCAGCTCGGCCAGGCGGTCACCGAGGCGGTGATCACCGTACCGGCCAACTTCACCGACGCCCAGCGCCAGGCCACCAAGGAGGCCGGGCGCCTGGCCGGCCTCGAGGTCATGCGCCTGCTCAACGAGCCGACGGCGGCGGCGCTGGCCTACGGGTTCGGTCAGCACAAGGACGAGATCGTCGCGGTCTTCGACTTCGGCGGCGGCACGTTCGACATCAGCCTCTTGGCCATCAAGGACGAGGTGTTCGAGGTGCTCGCCACCGACGGCGACTTCTTCCTCGGCGGCGACGACATCGACCGCGCGGTGGCCGAGTTCTTGTCGGCCGAGATGAACCGGCAGCTCCGCATCGATCCGCGGGGCGACCCGGCGCTGAGCACCCGGCTCACGATCGCGGCCGAAGAGATCAAGATCCACCTGTCCCAGGCCGGCGTGGCCGAGGGCACGATCGACGGCCTCGTCCACCAGGGCCGGCCGGTGCCGCTGCCGTTCCGCCTGACCCGGTCGCAGCTCGACGAGCTGATCCGCGGCTACGTCGATCGCACGATCGAGCTGACCCGCAACGTGCTGACCGCCGCCAACCTGCCGCCCAGCTCGATCACCGAGGTCGTCTGCGTCGGCGGCTCGACCCGGGTGCCGCTGGTGCGCCAGCGCCTGGCCGAGCTGTTCGGGCGCGAGCCGGCCTTGCGCATCAACCCCGACGAGGTCGTCGCCCAGGGCGCCGCGATCCAGGCCGGCAGCCTGTCGGGCAACCTGTTCCGCGGCGGCGGCATGTCGACGCGCGACGCGGTGCCGACCGCGGCGCTGTCGCCGCTCGCCCACGGCGACGTGCCCTGGGCCGAGGCCGCCCCGCCGGCGCGCCCGATCCTGCTCGACGTCACCCCGGCGACGCTGCGCATCTCGACCGCCGGCGGCTACAGCGAGCCGATCCTCGAGAAGAACCTGCCGACGCCGATCGAGCGGACGCGCGTGTTCACGACCGCGCACGACCAGCAGACCCGGGTCGTGATCGAGTGCGGCCGCGGCGAGGCCCGGCGCTTCGCCGACAACGAGCCGCTGGGCCAGCTGGTGCTGGCCGATCTGCCGCCGCGCCGTCGGGGCGAGGTCCGGATCGAGGTCACGTTCCGGGTCGACACCGACGGCATCTTGCACGTGCGGGCCCGCGACGCCGACACCGGCACGACGTGCGAGGCCCAGCTCACCATCCTCGGCGCGCCGACCCAGCGGGCGGCCTGACATGGCGTGGACCCCGCACCAGGTGCTGGCGTGGCTCGATCAGGTCGAGCCCCGCGCCGACGGCCTGTCGCACTTCGAGTGGCTCGAGCTGGCGCCGACGGCTGGTTCGTCGGCGATCCAGGGCGCGTACCACGCGGTCGCGCGCACCCGCCACCCCGACCTGTTCCGCAAGAGCCTGAGCGCGCGCGACTTCGATCGCCTCACGCGGATGTACGCCCGGGTCACCGGCGCCTACGCCGAGCTGCGCAAGCCCGAGGCCGCCGCCACCTACCTGCGGGTGCGGCGCGCGTCGAGCCAGCCCGGCGAGGCCGCGGCGATCCCCGGGGGCGCCACGCCACCGCCCCCGGCGCCGCCACCACCACCGCCGCCCGCGCCGGCGGCGCCCGTCGATCCGACCCGGTCGATGAACGCGCGCGCGCTGGTGCTGTACCGCCGGGCCGAGGGCGCGCTGCGCACCGGGGACCGCACCACCGCCGTCCTCAACATCAAGATGGCGATCGCTGCGGATCCGTCCTCGCAGCTGCTCCGCGGCGCCCTGGCCGAGCTCACCAAGCCGAAGTGACCCGTCGTGAACCGCGCTCCGCGGTGCGGTCGGACCAGGAGATGACCGTCGATGTCATCGCCCGCGGTTTGACCGTCCCGGATCGCTGTGTATCGTCCGCGCCATGCACAAGACGACCGGGACCGCGATCACCGGCTCGGGGGTGTGGCACCCCCCGACCCTGCTCGGCAACGCCGAGCTGTGCGACGCGTTCAACGTCTTCGTCCGGCGCGAGAACGAGGCCCACGCCGCCGAGATCGCGGCCGGGACCTTCACCGAGCTGCGCGAGTCGACCCCCGAGTTCATCGAGAAGGCGTCGGGCATCACCCAGCGCTACGTGGTCGACAAGACCGGCATCGTCGACCCCGATCGGCTGGTGCCGAACATCCCCGACCGCAAGGACGACGAGCTGTCGTACCAGGCCGAGTTCGCGGTCAACGCCGCGCGCCGGGCCCTGGCCGAGGCCGGCCGCGAGGGGAAGGACGTCGACATGGTCGTGCTCGGCGCCGCCAACCTGCAGCGCCTGTACCCGTCGATCGCGATCGAGGTGCTCGACGCGCTCGGCGGCGCCGGCTACGCGGTCGACATCGCGCTGGGCTGCTCGTCGGCGACGATGGCGATCACGATGTGCAGCGAGGCCGTGCAGCTCGGCAAGGCCACGTGCGCGCTGGCGGTCACGCCCGAGCTGACCAGCGGCTTCATCAACTGGCGCGATCGCGACAGCCACTTCATCTTCGGCGACGCGTCCGTGGCCGCGGTGATCGAGCCGACGGCCGCCGCGCGCCCGGGCAGCTACGAGATCCTGTCGACCCGGTCGATGGCCAAGTTCTCGTCGAACATCCGCAACAACGGCGGCTACCTGAACCGCTGCGACCCGGCGCGGCAGTTCGCCGACGACAAGCTGTTCTACCAGCAGGGCCGGCGGGTGTTCAAAGACGTCGTGCCGCTGGCCGCCAAGTTCATCGGCGAGCACCTCGCGGCCGAGGGCATCGCCGCCGACCAGATCGCCCGGTTCTGGCTACACCAGGCCAACGAGAACATGAACAACCTGATCGCCCAGCGCCTGCTCGGCCGCGCGCCGACCGCGCTCGAGGCGCCGCTGATCCTGGGCGAGCTGGCCAACACCGCCTCGGCCGGCTCGGTGATCGCGTTCTCGAAGTACCACGACGATCTGCCGACCGGCAGCTACGGCCTGATGGCGTCGTTCGGCGCCGGCTACTCGCTCGGCGGCGTCCTGCTGCGGCGGACCTGATGCGGGGCGCGGCGGCGGCGGTCGCGCTGGCCCTGGCTGCGTGCGGCGGCCGCGATCCGATCGTCGGCCGCTGGCAGAGCGCCGACGCCCGGGCCGCCGCGGTCGAGTCCTTCGCCGACGCCCGGGCCGAGCTGCCGGTCAACGTGGTCGAGGCGTCGTGCGCCGACGCCGCCGACGTGATCGCGGCCTGCGCCCGGACCCAGCGCTGGGCCCGGCGCGGCGATCGCTACCAGCTCACCGTCGCCGCGGTCGGACACCAGCCCCGCCGCACCGGCTCGAGCTTCGATCCCGCGGGCCCGTGCACCTGCGGCCACGAGCAGCACGAGCTCGAGCTGCGCGGCGACGAGCTGCGCCTGGTCGACGGCGCCGAGCGCCTGCGCCGGCTCCGCTGACGCGCCGCCTGCACCGGAGCCGCTGACGCGCCACGACGGCGCGCCACGCTGGCGCGACCGAGCGACCGCGTGGCCCCCTTGGCACGGGCGCACCGGGCACCGAGCACGATCAACCACCTACGGCCGGCCCGCGGTGTGTCCCGGGGCGATGACTCGCCCGCGCGCGCGTCGTCGGCTCGGCCGTCGCGGCGCTCGGGGCCGTCGGCCTGGCGTGGCGCCGGTCCTGGCGGCCGGCGCCGACCTGACGTGGTCGCTGGCGCTGCTCGAACACTTCCGCCCGCACTACCGCGCGCTCGCGCTGGTCATCGCCGTCGCCGTCGCCGTCGCCGTCGCCGCCGTCGCGGTCCGGGCCGTGGCCGTGGCCGGCGCCCGACCTGCGCATCATCCGGCCCCACAGCCGACCCAGCGTCACGGCGCTCCCGCCAGACGCGCCACGATCTCGATCGAGATCCACACCCGCGTGCCGAGCTGCGGGATGCGCCGCGCGTGGGCGAGCGCGCCGGCCACGTCGCCCAGCGCCAGCCGCGCCCGCGCCAGATCCGCGCGCAGCGCATCGACGGCGTACGCGTCGGTCAACTCGCCCGCGTGGGCCTCGGCGAAGCGCAAGAGTTCGTCGGCGTAGGCGCGCCGGTCGCCGCGGGCGGCGCGCGGCAGCGGCAGCGCGAAGGCCAGGTGGTAGCGGGCGACGACGACCATCGCCCGGAGCTGCTCGACCGTGCGAGCGCCGCTCCACGCCTCGCCGACCAGCCGCTGGACGCTCGCCCGATCGTTGCCCGCCACCGCCGCGGCGAGGAGGTGCCGCGGATCGGCGGTGCTCCCGTCGGGCTCGGCCCCGACGACCTCGCGCGCCAGCGCCGCGGCCTTCGCGCCTTCGCCGAGCCGGACGTGGATCGCCGCCGCGCGCGCGAGGTGAGCGCCGCGCCGAGGCTCGTGCTGGCGCGCCAGTTGCACCGCGCGCGCGAGCGGTTCGCGCGCGCGCACCGTGTCCGATCGCGCCGCCCACGCCTCCCCGACCGCCAACCACGCGGACGCGTCGCCGCCACGTGACGCCGCGGTGGCCCACGCCTCGGCGCGCTCGAGCTGGCCGGCCCGCGCCAGATCCTCGCCGGCGCCGGTCGCCGCCGCGGCCGCGTCGTCATCGCCAAGCCGCGCCGCCAGCGCCGCGGCCGGCGCGTCGTCACCGAGTAGCACCAGCGCGCGCAGCACGTAGCCGAGCGCGAACGCGTCATCGTCGTTGGCGGCGTCGGCGCCCGCGACGTCGAGTCCCGCGAGCAGCCGGCGACTGCGTTCGCGGTCCCCGACCGCAGCGGCCAGGTGCGCGGCGATCGCCCGCTCGTGCGGCTCCACCGCCGCGGCCTCGAGCGCGTCCACCGACGGCCGCGCCTCGGCGTCGAGCCCGCTCGCCAGGTAGTGCCGCGCCGCCGCCCAGCGCTCGTTGAAGCTGCCGTCGCGCGCCAGCGCCTGCTCCACCTCCGCGATCACCTTCGCGGCGGTGTCGTCACTTCGTGGGATCGAACCCGGCACCACCCGACTCCATCCTGGCGTTGTTCCACTTCACGGCGAGCTTCCACGGAGCCGCGGTGGCGCTGGGCTCGAGCCAGTGCGTCGCCTTGTCCAGCCTCCCGGTCTCCGCGGTGAAGTTGTAGTAGTCGACCTCCCGGGTCGCAAGCGCGTCCTTGAGCTTCGTCTGCATCTCGTCGCGCATCCACTTGTAGGTCGTGCACGCCGCCGAGAAGATCCGCTCGGCCACCGCGTCGCGGGCTAGCGACTTGCCGGCGACCTCGAGCGGCGCGTTGGCCTTCTGCGCGGCGCGCAGCGCTTCCTTGTTCTTGAACAGCGCGCGCCAGGCCGACCGCTCGCTGGCGCCGCCGAGCCCGTCGTAGAAGTGGTTGTCGACCGCCTGCCCCGGCGCCGACTTGCTCTTGTTCTCGACGCTCTCGTCGGGCTCGGCGTGGATGTGGACGTCGCTGCGGTGGGTGTGCTTGCTGAGCAAGATGATCGGCATCTCGGCGCCGCGGCCCGCCTCGAACCTGGCGACCTGGATGCCCTTGATCGTCGTGACGCCGCTCGCGTCGCCCGACACGCCGGGATAGTAGTCGCTCGCGATACCCGCCTTCACCGGGAAGGGCGAGTTGGTCTTGTGCATGTTGTGCAGGTACTCGAGCAGCAGGTACTGCGTGGTGTGGTGGGCGTCGCGCTCGTAGCCCTTCTGGCTGCCAGCCGGGCCGAACTCGGCGTAGGTGCCGAGCCGCAACCCGACGTGGCCGTAGCTCGGGTCGGGCGCGATCGGCGTGCCGCCCTCGTCGGCGTGGTTGGTGCGCAGGTAGTCCTTCGCCACCGGCAACTGGTTCGCCGGCAGATCGCCGGTGGGCGGATGGGCCTCAGCCTCGACCAGCGCGGCCACCGTGTCGCTGAGCTTCAGCACCTTCGACTTGTTGTCGTAGGTCCCCGGGCGAGGACCGAGCCGGCTGAGCACCAGCCGGGCCGCGGCCTTGTACTCGGCCTTGGCGTCGGTCGTCGACGCGTACTTGGTCTTGATCGACGGCTTGGTCGCGAACGTGTTCTCGATGACCGTGTCCCACAGCCCGGCGGTGCCGCCGAGGAACGGCAGGTGCAGGTAGCCCGCGCGGACCCCCTTGATCGGCTTGGTGGCGTCGACGACGTCCTTGCGCGCCACCGGCCCCTTGCCCTTGGTCTCGGCGAGGTCGATCGTGATCGCGACGCCGGTCTGCGCGAACAGGTAGTCGGCGAGCTCCAGCTCGAGCTTGCGCGGCGGCACGTAGTAGTACGTCTTCACCGGCGCGTCCTTGCCGGCCTTGGTCCTGTGATCGAGCCGGGCCTTGTAGACCAAGACCGGGATCGCGCTCTCGATCTTCTTCTTCTTGTCGGCGTTGTCGGCGATGTACTTCACCACCGCCGCCGCGACGTCCGGAAGGTTGAACGGCGCCATCTTGAAGTCGGCCGGCTTCATCGAGGTGAGCGCGGAGAACAGCGCCGCGACCCCGCCGCTCTTCAGGGCCGCCGCGACCGCGCGCGCGTCGGCGTCCTCGGCCAGTTCCTCCTCGAGGTACTTCGCGCCGCCCTTGCCGGCGTCGATCTCCTCCATGTTCTTGCGGATCGCGGTGTCGGCGGTCATCTCGCGCAGGAACCTGCGGAAGAAGTCCGAGCCGAACGGCTGCAGGCCCCGCGTCGCGCCGAGGTCGGCGTCGTCGAGGTGTCCACCGCCGGCGACGCGATCGGCCGACGCCTCGCGCGCGGTGTCGACGTTGAGCCCGAGCCCGGCGGTCCCGACCTGCGGCGATGACGAGTGGGCCGCGCCGAGCGGGCGCGGGCCGGTCTGCTGGACAACGTGGGTCAGCTCGTGGTGGAGCACGCGCGTCCCGAACGTCGAGCCGGGGTCGAGGCCGGGCCGCAAGAAGACGTGGCTGCCGGTGGTGAGGCCCTCGGCGCCGTACGCCGACGTCATGGCGCCAGCGTCGCCACCGGTGTGGAGGCGGACGTGGCCGAGGTCGTGGCCGAGCCGCGGTTCCACCGCCGCGCGGGTGTCGACCGACAGCGGCGCACCGGCCTCGAACGACGGCGGCGACGGCGGCGCGCCTGACCCGCCCGCGCCACCGGGTTGCAAGAACGGCTCGGTCTCCGGCTGATCTTCCTGCTCGGGAAAGCCCGAGCCGTCGGTCTGTGCGGCGATGGGCACGCTGGCGGCGTCCGGCGTCTTGACCATCTTCGCCAGGAACGGCACTTCGCTGAGCTTGCCCTTCAGCGCGCCGACGAACTCGTCGCGGAACTCGACCAGCGTGGGGTTGAAGCGATCGCGGATCTGCTGGCGCCACAGCTCGTTGGGATCGATGCCACCCGACTTCAAGCCATCGGCGATGGCCTTGAGCCCGTCCTGCCAGATGTCGAGCTCGCTCAAGATCGCCTTCATGCCGGCGTAGCCGATGCGGTACTCAAACCCGAGTCGATCGATGATCGTGTCGATGATGAACTCGATCACCGTCTCGAGCTTGACCAGCTCCTCGGGCAGCTCGACGTGCGACAGCGTGTTGAGCATCTCGGCGCCACGCTCGAGCAGGCCATTGGCGCCTTCCTTCAACTGCTCCTCGTACGTCGCCTTGCGGTCCTTGTCGGTCGCGGCGCCGCCGCCGATCAGCTCGGCGAGGTCGATCGACGGCAGCCGCTCGTAGTTCTGCAGCACGAAGCGCGCGACCGTCGACGCGCCGGGATGGCTGATCAACCACAGGTGGGCGCGCCGCACCGGCGTCTGCGCGACGGCGCGCACGCGCTGGACACGCGCGAGCATGCGCGTGCCCAGCCGCAGGATGTTGCGGGCGATCGCGGCGACGCGCGCCCACTTGCCCTGCTTGCGGCCGACGCTCCGCTGTCGGTCGGTGCCGTGATCGGGCACGTCGAACTTGCGATCGACGGTGTCGAACAGGAGCCACAGCACCGCCTGCTCGGGCGAGATCTTGAAGAAGCCGAGGATGTGCTCGACGTACTTGCGGATCGCGCCGACGCCGTCCTTGCTGAAGGCGTCGAGGATCTCCTTGAGCTCGTCGCTGCCCATGGTCTCGAAGACCGCGGCCGCGATGCGCGCCACCCGGGCCGCGGCGGCGGTCGGCGGGAACCAACTCGCGGCCACCATGATCGCGTCGGCGAACGTGTCGAGCGCGCCGGCCAGCTTCTTCAGGCCCTTGAGGATCGAGTACATCGCGGTCGCATGCGAGACCTGACCCAGCATGCGGAAGTTGGTATCGGCGACGTCCCAGAAGGAATCGCCGATCTTGATCTTGAAGAGGAGGTCGCCAGTCGGCGCGATCCGCCGGCGCTTCTCGTCGACCAGGAACGCATCGCCCGCGGTGTCGTCGGTACCGGGCCACGGCACGCCGCCGGCCAGCCCCATGGGGAACCGGGTGTGCCAGCGAAACGACTTGTAGACCTTCACGAGCTGGTAGCGCACGCCCTCGTGGTGGAAGCCGTTGTCGTAGCCGGCGTGGAAGTGATAGGTCTCGCCGACCGCGCGCAGGCTCTGCGAGCCGACCTCGCCGAGCATGCCGAACTCGAGCTGATGCTCGAGCACCGCCTCCTTGAGCGTCTTCTCCTGGTTGGCCAGGAGCGCGGCCGCCATGGCCATCATGGCTTCAGTGTAGTCGCCGCGCCGGATCGCCAGCACCCGTGGTCGGTAGCGCGGATCGTGCTCTTCCTTCCACACCCGCAGCGTCCCCGAGATCAGCGGCAGGACCTGGCTGATGGGGATGTCGCGCAGATCACCGCCGATCGCCCCGTTCATGACCGCCGCGGTCTCGAGCACCATCGCCGCCATCTGCGCCGGCCGATCCTCGTCGGGCATGATGAACCCGCCGAAGTCGAGCATCCACGACGCCGCCTCGCGCGGCTCGAACATCTTGTCGAGCTGGTAGCGATCGTAGGCGCGCCAGTGCGGGAAGATGCGCGTCTCCTCGTGAACCCGGCGCTGATGGCTCGTGGCGCGGCGCGCGGCGTCCTCGAGACCGACGTGGGTCACGTCGCCCTTGAGCGCGAGGTCGTAGTCGCCGGTGAGCTGCTTGCGCAAGAGCTCGTCGACCGACGTGCCGCCGACCAACGTGCCCGCCTTCGCGAGCTTCTCCAGCATGTCGAGCCAGGTCCAGTAGGCGGGCTGCGCGGGCATGGGGTCGACGTACGTGGCGTTCCACACCGTGCGGACCGCGTCGTCGAGGCCGGGGATCTTGCGCAGGAGCTCCACCATCTGATCCATGCGCGGGATGGCCCACACCACGGCGCCGTCGGCGTGGACGCGCTCGCCGTCGGCGGTCGCGGTGAAGAAGCCGGCGCGCCCGCCGCGGACCTCCGCGACGCGCGGGTGGTCGAGCAGGAGGTTCGAGATCGACTCGGTCGGGCTGGTCCCCTTCAGCACGATCGAGCCCGGCATGATCCAGCGCTCGGGGCGCGGCCAGGTCTCGACCGCCTTCACCGCGTCGGTGAGGATCGGCTGGTGGGTGTCGGAGAAGTCGTCCTTGCGCTGGCCGAGCAGCGTCTCGAGCTGGCCGGTGAGCTGGCGATAGTAGTCGGCGTAGAGGAACCGCTCCATCAGGCCGAAGGTGAGCTTGATCGACGGGAAGTTGACGGGCACCGCGCCGGCGCCGAGATCGCGCGACATGTCGCCGAGGCGGATGTCCTTGGACTGCGTCCACGCTCGATCGAGCGCGACCTGATTCTCCTTGGGCGCGAGCACGCCCTTGACGGTGGCGGACAGCGCGTCCGACGCGAGGATGGCCGCGATGTTGTTGACCAGCCGCGCGACCCGGATGCGATGACCGATCCGGTGATCGGCGAGGAGCTTCTCGTTCTTCTTCGCCGCGGTGCCGAGGTCGACCTTGGCGAAGCCCTTGTCGGCGGCGACGTCGTAGTCGCGCAGTTGCTGATCGAGCAGATCGGCGGCCACGAGCACCCATCCGATCCGGAGGTCGGCGTCGCTCGGGTCGGCGCCCTTCCGGATCGACTGGATCAACGGCACCTCGTAGTGCTTGTAGACGTGGGCGCGGAGGTGCTCGCGCGCGTTCTTGACCTTGCCGCCGTAGACGTCGGGCTTGGGCAGCGAGTCGAAGCGCCCGGCGTTCTTCTCGGTGAAGAGCGCCTTGCCCATCGCGATCAGGTGCTTCACGAAGGGCTTGAGGCGAGCGTCGGCGCGGAGGCCCGCCTGGAACGCGGTCCGCGCCTCGCCGCTCGCCAGGACCCGATCGTCGACGCCGCGCCAGTACGCCAGCGCCAGCGCCGCCTTCGCCTTCACCAGCGGCCGCAGGTGGCCCAGCATCTTCAGTTGCTCGGGCGAGAAGTCCGCGTCGTCGGTCTTGGTCGGCGCCGACTGCCAGTCGGGCCCCCCGTCGTCGGGCTCGGCCAGGCGCGCCGCCAGGTTCTGCCGCGTCACGGTCGCCAGGTGCCCCTGCTTCAGCAACCGCGCCGCGAGATCGGGCAACCAGGAAGTTCGCAGCTCGTCGAGCTTGACCAGGGCCGTCAGGGTGACGAAGAACAGCTCGTTCTCCTCGAGACCCTTGGATTCCTGCGCGGCCTTCATCGCCGCGGCCGCGGCCTTCTGGAACGAGCCGCCCTGGATCGACAGGTCGTACATCCAGCGCGACGTCGGGCTCAGCAAGAACGGCAGATAGGTGTTGGCCCAGTTGGTGAAGAAGAGCGTCTTCAGCACCATGCGCTTGGGCGAGCCGGTGCGCTCGGGCCGCGCCAGCGCCTCGATGACGAACGCCGAGGACGGGTTGGCCTTGCGGTACGCGAGGTAGAAGGCCTTCGACAGGAACGCGGTGCGCAGATCGCGGCCGGCGCGATCGAGCGCGGTGCGCGCCGCGGCGAACTGGCCGAGCGCCTTCCAGCAGTCGAGGTAGAAGCCGCGGACGCGCTCGGGCAGCGCGTCGAAGGCGGTGAGCTTGGCCGCGGCGGCGGGCGCGGTGCCGCCGGTGCCGAGCAGCTCGGCGGCGAGCGCCGGCGTGGTGGCGGGAACCGGCCGGAACGCGGTGCCGACCAGCGCCTCGACGTTCGCGAAGGCCGCGTTGAGCGCCGCATCGCCGGTGCCGTGCTCGTGCTCGTAGCGCGCGCGGATCGTCGCGTACTCGATCTTGTCGTCCTCCCACAGCCCGATCGCGTCGACCGCCTGCTCGGCGCACTGGACCGGCGCGGGGCCGTGCTGCGCCGTCGCGACCATCGTCTGATCGGTGGTCGCGCGTCCGGTCTGCTGCAGGACGTGCGCGACCTCGTGCGCGAGCAGCACGAACCCGGCCTCGCCGGTCAGCTCCGGTTGCGCCAGATCGAGGTAGACGTCGCGGCCGGCCGCGAAGCCGCGCGCGGCCAGCCCGCGCGCCGCGGCGGCGGCGTTGGCGTCGGTGTGGATCCGCACCGCGTCGAGGCGCGCGCCGAAGCCGCGCTCGAGTCGCGCGCGCACGCCGCCCGGTAGCGGCGCGCCGGGACTGCCCGCGATCGGCGCCGCGGCGGCCGGCGCCGCCGACAGCGTCCGCGCTTGACCGACCGCGCCCGTCGCGACCGCGGCGGCGCTGCGCGCGGCCTCTTGCTCCCACCGCACCGTCGCGGCGCTGCGCGGCGCTGGACGCGGAGACGCCGGGCGGGCGCCGGCCCCACGCCCGCCCAATTTCCCCCGTGAAGGCGGAGCCAGCTTCACGCGGCGAGCGTACTACAACACCGCGCGATCGACGGCTCACGGCGCCGTGCGCAAGCCCACCGCCGCATCGACCCGCGAGCCCACCGACCCGGCATCGATCCGGTCCGCCGCCGCCGCCTCGAACGCGCGCGCGTAGTCGTCTCCTCGCCGGCGTGCGTCGTCGGAGCCCGGCAGCGCTCCCGGCGGGGCCGGCCGCTGCGTTCGACCCGGTCCGTCCGCGCGCTTCCCGCTCGCCGCCGTCGCGCCGTCGCTCGCCGGCCCGTCGCTCGCCGGCCCGTCGCTCGCCGGCCCGTCCGCGAGCGTCGCGTCGCTCGCCGGTGCCACGACGGCCGCGTCGCTCGCCGGTGCCACGACGGCCGCGTCGCTCGCCGTCGTCACCGGCCTGGCCGGCCGGCTGCACGAGCCGGCGACCAGCACCACGATCCCCATGACGAAACCACGCACCGCTGGAACCTAGACGGCTCCCGCCGGGTCGGCAAGGGCTGGCGTCTGGACGCAGGTCGACCGACGCGCCGGACCGACGCGCCGGACGGCGCCGCGCCGAGGGGATCGCCCCGGCGCGCGGACGCGACGCGCTCCGCGGCCAGCGCGGTCCGGCACGCCCCGGCGTGGGCGGTTCGCCACCCGTCCGGCCACCGCGCTGCGCACCTGACCATTCGCCAGCGGCCTCAGGTGGCCAATGTCGCCAACGATCGAGGTCATTTCACACTCACGGGGTGATCGCGTGTCACGCCGCGGCGCGATCGACGAGCGGCCCGTCGACGCCGAACAGCTCGGCGCGCCAGGCCGCGAGCAGCGCGTCGGTGTCGCGATCGCGCGGGTGGAAGCCCGGGCGGAAGTACGCGAAGTACGCCGGGATCAGCCGCGTGAAGTAGCCCGGCGACAGCCACAGCTTGCCGACGCTGCGGGCCCAGGTCCACGGCTTCCACAGCACCCGGCGCGTGACCATCAGGCGCGCGTGCACCAGCGCCAGCACGGTGACGAACAGCGCGGTGGTGTAGAGCATGGTCGTGACCCGCCGCCAGTAGCCGCCGCCGACCGCGCGGTAGACGTCGAACGCGACCGCCTTGTGCTCGCACTCCTCGAGCGCGTGCCACTGCCACAGCGCGCGCACCGACGGATCGAAGTCGGCCTGCTGCCGGCGATCGCTGAGCAGGGTCTCCCCGAGGATCGCGGTGAAGTGCTCGAGCGCGCACGTGATCGCGAGCTGCGAGCGCCGCGGCAGCGCCCGCCGGCCCAGGTCGAGCAGCGCGCGCAGCCGACGCTCGACCGCGGCGCCCTCGGCGTGGCCGTGGGCCGCGAGCAGGTCGTTGAGCACGCGGTGCTCGCGCCCGTGCATGGCCTCCTGGGCGATGAACCCGGCGATCTCGGCCCGCAGCGCCGGGTCGGTCACCTGGTCGCGCACCTGCTTGACCGAGTCGACGAAGAACCGCTCGCCCTCGGGGAACAGCAGGGACAGCGCGCCCAGCAGCGTGGTGGCGTAGGCACAGCCGTCGACCCAGTCGCGCGGCACCGCGGCGGGATCGAGGCCGAAATCGACGTCGCGGCGCGGGATGGTCATGGGCTCAGCGTGGCCCCGGCCGCGCGATCGCCGTAGGTCCGGGCGTGCCGACCGGTTATCATCTGGGGCCAGACGTGACCACCTCGACCGCCGACATCCCGGGCGCGTACGTGCGCGACGTGATCGCGCTGTGCGGCCGCTGGCACGTACCCGCGGGCGAGCTGACCCGCGGCCTGCCGGTGACCGTCGCGGCGCTGGCCGCCCCCGAGACCCGCGTGCCGCTGGCGGTGTGCGCCGAGATCGTGGCCCGGGCCCACCGCCTCACGCGCGAGCCGGCGCTGGCGCTCTACGTCGGCTGGCAGATGCGGCTGTCGACCCACGGCTACCTCGGGTTCGCGGCCATGACCGCGGCCACGGTGCGCGAGGCCATCGAGCTGGCGGTGCGGTTCGCCGCGACCCGGACGACCGCGATCGGCCTGGCGCTCGAGGTCGAGGGCGCCGCCGCGGCGCTGGTCGTCGAGGAGCGCGCCGACCTCGGCCCGCTGCGCGAGTTCGCGGTGCTGTCGCTGGTGGTCGGGCTGTGGCAGCTCGGCCGCGCGTTGACGGGGCGGCCGCTGGTCGGCACCGCCGAGTGCGGGTTCCCGGCGCCGGCCTTCATCGCGCAGGTGCCGTTCGCGGCCGGGATGATCCGGTTCGAGCGCCCGGCCCACCGCATGCGGTTCGCCGCCAGCGTCCTCGACCTGCCGATCACCTCGGCCGACCCGGTCGCGCTCGAGCTCGCGCGCGGCCAGTGCGAGCGCGAGCTGGCGGCCATCGTCGACGCCGGCCTGCCGGCCCGGGTCCGGGCCGAGGTCGTCGCCCGCGTCGACGGCGACGCCGCGCTGCCCGCGGTCGCGCGCGCGCTCCGGCTGTCGACCCGCACGCTCAAGCGCAAGCTGGCCGAGCGCGACACCACCTTCACCGCCATCGTCGACGATCTGCGCCGGCAGCGGGCGCTGCTGCTGCTCGACGACCGGGCCCTGTCGATCGGCGAGGTCGCGGCCCGGGTCGGCTACACCGAGCTGCCCAACTTCACGCGCGCGTTCAAGCGCTGGACCGGGATGACGCCGGCGGCGTACCGGACCCGCTGATCCCGCCCGTTGTGATCCTCACACGCCCCCGCGCGGCGCCAGATCCGCCAACGCCGCGCGTCGCGCAGCGCCTGGCGCAGATCGTGCGCGAATCGCCGCCGAGCGCAGATCACCCGGTGACGACGGCGGATCGTCGCATTTACAGGGGCGCCCGCGCGCACTAAAACCCAGCCATGGACACCACGCTCAAGCTCATCGCCAAGACCCTCGGTGCGTCCGCAGTGGAGGCCGCGGGCGCCGACGCGCGCTTCGCTGTCGAGGGCGCCGACGGCGGCTGCCTGAAGATCTCGATCGAGGGCCGCCTCCAGCGGGTCATGGGCGTGCTGATCGATGCGGCCGGCGTCACGCGCGCGTCGTTCGATCTCGCGCCGGTGTCGCACGTGAAGGACGACGTCAGCTTCCCCGGCCGCGTCACGCTGCACGTCGGCAAGCAGCTCGTCATCATCGACAGCCACCCGACCCTGGCGATCGAGATCGTCAGCAAGGACACCGAGTAGCGCCACCGCCGAGGACGAACCTACTCCTCGGCGTGCGGCCGGTACGCGGCCGCGACCTTCTGCGCGATCGCCGGCGGCGCGACGTCGTACTGGGCCAGCTCCATCGAGAAGCTGCCCTGGCCGCTGGTCGAGCCGCGGAGCTGGCCGACGTAGTTGCCGACCTCGGCCAGCGGGGCCTGGGCGTGGATCTGGGTGACGCCGTCGGGCAGGGTCTCGAACCCGAGGACCTTGCCGCGCATGTTCTTCAGATCGGTCGTGACCGTGCCGGTGTGGGCCTCGGGCACCATGATCTCGAGGTTGACGATCGGCTCGAGCAGCACCGGCCGGGCCCGCGCGAACGCGTCGCGGAACGCCAGCTTGGCGGCGGTGCGGAACGCGATGTCCTTGCTGTCGACCGAGTGGGCCTTGCCGTCGGTGATGACCACGCGCACATCTTGCACCGGCGAGCCCGACAGGCCGCCGGCCTCGAGCGCGTCGATGACGCCCTTCTCGACCGAGCTGATGAACTGGTGCGGGATGGCCCCCCCGAACACGTCGTTGACGAACTCGAAGCCCTCGCCGCGGCCGCGCGGCTCGACCCGCAGGAACACCTCGGCGAACTGCCCGGCGCCGCCGGTCTGCTTCTTGAGGCGGTGGTGGCCCTCGGCCCGGGCCGCGATCGTCTCGCGGTACGAGATGCGCGGCGCCCGGGTCGTGACCGTGACGCCGAACCGGTTCTTGAGCTTCTCGAGGACGACCTTCAGGTGCAGCTCGCCCTGGCCGCTGATCACGTACTCGCGGGTCTGACGATCCTGGCCGGCGTGGAGCGTGGGATCCTCCTCGCACAGCCGCTGCAGCGCCGTGCCCAGCTTGACGTCGTCGACCTTGGTCGCGGCCTCGAGCGCGAGCGTCAGCACCGGCGCCGGGTAGGTCGGCTTCACCGGCGCGAGGTCCTCGGCCACGCCCGGGGCGTGGAGGATCTGATCGACGTGGAGCTCGTCGATCCGGGCCAGCGCGACCAGATCGCCGGCGCAGGCGACGCCGCCGTCGACCTCGGGGTGCTCACGGCCCTCGACCTTGAGCACGGCGCCGGCCTTGCGCGCCTTGCGATCGCTGGCGGCGACGAACGGGGTCTGGCCGTCGAGCGTGCCCTGGAGGATCCGCACCATCGCCAGCTTGCCGGCGTAGGGATCGTTGGCGATCTTCCAGACGTGGGCGATCAGCGGCGCGTCGGCGTCGCAGCCGAGCTCGACGGTCTGCTCGCCCTGGCGCAGGCGCCGGGGTCGGCCGGTGATCGGGCTGGGGCCCTCCTCGACCAGGATGTGGAGCAGATCATCGACGCCGACCTCGGCGCTGGCGGCCGTGAACAGCACCGGCACGACGTGGCCGCGCGCCATCGCGGTGACGAAGCACTGGCGCAGCGCCGGGAGATCGATCGGCTCGCCGCCGAGGTAGCGCTCGAGCGCGGCGTCGTCGACCTCGATCGACGACTCCAGCATCTCCTGGTGGACCTCGGCGACCGAGCCGAAGTCCGACGCGCCCGCGGCGTGGTCGAAGCAGTCGATCACGTCGGTGCCCTTGGCGCTGGGCAGGTTGATGCAGTGCAGGTTGGGCCCGAGCGTGGCGCGCAGGCCCTCGACCACCGCCGGCAGCCCGCCGAGGTTGGTGTCGATCTTGTTGACGACGATCATCCGGGCCAGGCCCAGCTCGCCGGCCGCCGCGTACAGGCGCCGGGTCGGCAGGTCGAGGCCGGCGCCGGCGTCGATCACCAGCACCGCGATCTCGACGGCGGGCAGCGCCGCGAGCGCGTGGCCCACGAAGTCGGGGTGCCCGGGGGTGTCGATGATGTTGATCTCGCGGCCCGCGTGGGTCGCGAACAGCATCGTCGCGCTGATCGACTGGTGGTGCTTCTTGGCCTCCGGCTCGTAGTCGCTGATGGTGGTCGCGTCGTCGACCGAGCCCATGCGGGTGATCGCGCCGCAGCGGTGGAGCAGCGCCTCGGCCAGCGTGGTCTTGCCGGCGCCGGCGCGGCCGATGAGGGCGATGTTGCGGATGTCCTGGGGACGAAAGCTCGTGGCGACCTTCATGGCGTACCGACCCTTGCAAGCGACGTGCACGGTCGCAACCCGGCCGCCGCGACCGGTTGCCGCAGCCTCCCTCCGCCGCGCGCTGACGCAGGCGCGAGCCGGCCGCCGGTCCGCGCAAGCGCGCGCGCGCCTCGCCGCCCGGCCAGTCGCCGAGCGCGGTCGGAGCGAGCGCGCCCCCCATCACTTCCCCGGCGCCGCGGCCTGGCCGTCGGGTCCGGCCCTGTCGCACCGGGTCGCAGGTTTCGCGGGCTTCCGTGGGTGCTACCGTTCGCGCCATGCGAACGTTCAGACTCGCCGCGGCGCTCGCGGCCCTCGCGCTCGGCTCGTGCTGCGCGCAGCCCGGGCCGAAGGCGACCACGGTCGCCGTACCGACCGACCCCGATCCCGACGTCTTGCTGCCCCCGACCGTGGAGGATCCCCCCGCCGTGACCAAGCCGTTCCCGCCGACCCGTCGCGACGACATCGTCGACGTGATCCATGGCCAGCAGGTCGCGGACCCGTACCGCTGGCTCGAGGACGCGGGCCAGCCCGAGGTCGCCGCGTGGATGGACGCGCAGGACGACTTCGCCCGCGCCGAGCTCGCCCGGCTGCCCGGCCGCGACGCCATCGCCGCGCGCCTGCGCGAGGTCTTCTACTACGACGCGGTCGGCGCGCCGACCCACCGCAAGGGCCACTTCTTCTACACGCGCAAGCACGCCGACAAGGAGAAGATGGTCGTCTACTGGAAGAAGGGCGAGGCCGGCGCCGAGCAGGTGCTGTTCGATCCCAACACCTGGTCGACCGACGGCTCGAGCGGCCTCGGCGGCTGGTGGCCGAGCCGCGACGGCACGCGGATCGCGTACGCGAAGAAGGAGAACAACGCCGACGAGACCGTCACGTACGTGCGCGACCTCGCGACCGGCAAGGACCTCGCCGACGTCATCCCCGGCACCAAGTACTCGGGCGCGTCGTGGGTCCCCGACGGCTCTGGCTTCTACTACACCTGGGTGCCCGAGGTCGGCGGCGCCGTGACCGTGGCCAACCGCCCCGGCTTCGCCGAGCTGCGCTTCCACAAGCTCGGCGCCGATCCCGCCAAGGACGCGATCGTCCACCCGGCCACCGGCAACCCGCAGACGTTCCTCAGCGGGTTCGTGTCGTGGGACGGCAAGTGGCTGATCGCCTCGGTCCAGCACGGCTGGAACTCGGCCGACCTGTACTTCAAGAGCGCGGCGCAGCCGTCGGCGCCGTGGACCACGCTGGTCGCCGGCGTCGACGCCAACTTCGACGTGACGGTCTGGAAGGATCGCTTCTACGTCAACACCAACGACGGCGCGCCGCGCTACCGGGTGTTCGCGGTCGACCCGCGCGGCCGGCCCGGGCCGCCTGGAAGGAGATCGTGCCCCAGACCGCCGACACGCTCGAGAGCGTCGGCGTCGTCGGCGGCAAGCTCGTGCTGACCTACCTGCGCGAGGTCGCGACGGTCATCGAGATCCACGACCTCGACGGCAAGCTGGTCCGCAAGGTCGACCTGCCGCCGCTCGGCACCAGCGGCGGCATCGGCGGCAACCCCGACGAGGACACCGGCTACTTCGGGTTCTCGTCGTTCACCGAGGCCTCGGTCATCTACCGCACGTCGATCAAGACCGGCGCGGTCACCGAGTGGTCGCGGGTCACGCTGCCGATCGACACGTCGACGATGACCGTCGAGCAGGTCCGCTACACCAGCAAGGACGGCACGTCGATCCCGATGTTCCTGTTCCACCGGAAGGACGCCAAGCCCGACGGCACGAACCCGGTCATCCTCTACGGCTACGGCGGCTTCAACGTCAGCCTGACCCCGGGGTTCTCGTCGTCGCGCGCGGTCTGGCTCGAGCGCGGCGGCATGCTCGCGATCCCCAACCTGCGCGGCGGCGGCGAGTTCGGCGAGGACTGGCACAAGGCCGGCATGGGCGCGCACAAGCAGAACGTCTTCGACGACTACGTCGGCGCCGCCCGGTACCTGATCGACAGCGGCTGGACCTCGCCCGCGCACCTCGCGATCCACGGCGGCTCGAACGGCGGCCTGCTGGTCGGCGCCGCGATGACCCAGGCGCCCGAGCTGTTCCGCGCGGTCGTGTGCGCGGTGCCGCTGCTCGACATGATCCGCTACCACCAGTTCGGCTCGGGCGCGACCTGGGTGCCGGAGTACGGCTCGGCCGAGGACCCCGACCAGTTCAAGACCCTGCTGGCGTACTCGCCGTACCACCACGTCGTCGACGGCACCCGCTACCCGGCGCTGTTGATGCTGTCGGCCGACCACGACGATCGCGTCGACCCGATGCACGCCCGCAAGTTCACCGCCGCGGTCCAGCACGCGATCCCCGGCGATCGCGCGGCGCTCCTGCGGATCGAGAAGAACGCCGGCCACGGCGGCGCCGACGCGGTCAAGCAGGCGGTCGAGCAGAACGCCGACACGTTCGCGTTCCTCGAGCGCGAGCTGAAGTAGCCGCGGTAGACGGCCCGGCGGCGGCGGGATTCACGCGCGCGCGGGCGCGGCGGCCGCGGTCGTGATCGCGGCCGCGCCGGTGGCGGTCGGCGGGCCGTAAGCGCGGGATCGCCCGCGACGTTCTGCTATCACCTGCCCATGCCCCGCCTCGCCCTGCCCGCCACCGCGCTCACCCTCGCCCTCGCCGCCGCCTGCAGCCACGGCCCCGGCAAGCGGCCGTACCCGGCGCCGACCACGGTCGACCTGCTGGCCCGCATCACCGCCACCACCGATCAGGTGTCGTCGTTCTACGCCGACGACACCACGATGGACTACTGGATGGGCGACGAGCGGGTGAAGGGCACGGTCGCGATCATGGGCACGACCGGCGCCCGGGTCCGGATCAACGCGCTGTCGCCGGCCGGCGGCACGACGCTGTCGGATCTGGCGTGCGACGGCCGCGACTACGCGTTCATCGACTTCAACAAGAACTGCCAGCTCACCGGGCCGTGCAGCCGCGACTCGATCGCCGCGATGCTGCGGGTGGCGCTGACGCCCGACGATCTGCTGACGCTGGCGATCGGCGCCACGCCGATCATCGCCGGCGCCACGGGCACGGTCCGCTGGGACGGGTCCGCCGGCAAGGAGGTGCTCGAGCTCACCGGCGACGGCGGCCGCACGCAGGTGATCGTCCTCGACGCGCGCGACGGCCACGCCGACGTGGTCTCGAGCGAGGTCAAGACCAGCGACGGCGTCCAGGAGTGGCGCATCGACAACACCGGCTTCTCGACCGTCAAGGACGCCAGTGGTGCCCCGCGACGGGTGCCGGTCAAGTCGCGGTTCCGGTCACCCGGTGAGAAGTCCGATCTGATCGTCGAGTGGAACGCGCGCCAGCTCGGCATCGAGCTGGGCGACGAGAAGTTCCAGATGGAGCTGCCGCCAGGGCTCGCGAGCTGCCAGCCGCAGGCCCAGGTGAGCGCGGGTCAGCCCGCCCCGTAGTCTCCAGCAATATGCCGAAACTATTGCATACATAAGCGTTTTCGGGGCCGCGCCGAGGGCGCCGTTCCGCGATCGTCGCGGTGTGTAGACGATCCTACTTGCGGGCGTTTCGGCGCCAGGGTAATAGTCGCGTTGCCACGGTTTGATCGGTCTTTCTTTCTCGGGTCTCCTTGGGTCATCGAGCCTTTTGGACACGCAGAGCGACGGTTCGGTAAGCAGTGGTTGAGCTACGAAGCGAACCGCCAGCGAGGTCGGCCCCTCGGCGCGGTGTCTTGTGACGAAGGCCAGAGGATAGCGAGATCGAGATGAGCACCCGTCTGTACGTTGGCAACCTTTCTTTCAACACTTCGACCGACAGTGTCCGCGCCGCCTTCGAGGAGTTCGGCACGGTCTCCGACGTCCACCTGGTGAGCGACCGGGAGACCGGTCGGCCCCGCGGGTTCGGCTTCGTCACCATGGGCACCCCCGAGGAGGCCAAGAAGGCCATCGAGGGCATGGACGGGCAGAACCTCGACGGTCGCCCGCTCCGCGTCAACGAGGCTGAGGAGCGCCCGGCCCGCGGCGGCGGCGGCGGCGGCGGCGGCTTCCGCGGCGGCGGTGGCGGCGGTGGCTACCGCGGCGGTGGCGGCGGTGGCGGCGGCTACGGCGGTGGCGGCGGTGGCTACGGCGGCGGTGGCGGCGGCTACGGCGGCGGCGGCGACGGCGGCGGTGGCGGCGGTGGCGATCGCGGCGGTGGCCGTGGTGGTCGCGGTGGTCGCGGCGGCGGTGGCGGTGGCTACCGCTGAACTAGCCTGACTCGGCTCGTGAGACGCGACGGCGACCGCCGTCGCGTTTTTCGTTTCGGCGCGGCGTCGGTCTCGGCGCGCGCGTCTCGGCGCGGCGCGCGTCTCGGCGGGGGCTCGTTTCGCCGCTCTTTTCGTTTCGGCGCGGCGGTGGGCCAACCGGGCCGGCGCCTGCGATATCGTCGTGGGCGATGGGCGAGCCCTTGCTGGAGATCCGTGACCTGGTCACGGAGTTCCGGACCGACCGGGGCACGGTCCGGGCGGTCGACGGGGTGTCGTTCGCCATCCCGCGCGGCCAGACCCTGGGCGTGGTCGGCGAGTCGGGCTGCGGCAAGTCGGTGACGGCGCTGTCGGTGATGCGGCTGGTGGCGACGCCGCCGGGCCGGATCGCCAGCGGCAGCATCCGCTACGCCGGCAAGGATCTGCTGGCGCTGTCCGAGCGCGACATGCGCGCCATCCGAGGCGATCGCATCGGCATGATCTTCCAGGAGCCGATGACCTCGCTCAACCCGGTGTTCACCGTCGGTGACCAGGTGGCCGAGGCGGTGCGCCTGCACCAGGGCAAGTCGCGCAAGGAGGCGCGCGCGGTCGCGATCGAGATGCTGGCCAAGGTCGGCATCCCCGCGCCCGAGCACCGCGTCGACGACTACCCGCACCAGCTCTCCGGCGGCATGCGCCAGCGCGTGATGATCGCGATGGCGCTGGCGTGCAAGCCCGACCTGCTGATCGCCGACGAGCCGACCACCGCGCTCGACGTGACGATCCAGGCGCAGATCCTCGAGCTCCTGCGCGCGCTCCAGGCCGACCTCGGCATGAGCATCCTGCTGATCACCCACGATCTGGGCGTCGTCGCCGAGACCTGCGACGAGGTGATCGTCATGTACGCCGGGCGCGTGGTCGAGCAGGCGCCGACGACGAGCCTGTTCGCGCAGCCGCGCCACCACTACACCGCGGGCCTGTTGCGCTCGATCCCCAGCTACGCGCCGGCCGGCGCCGATGCCGGCGCCCCGGCGACCGCGGCGCCCGGTCAGCGCAAGCGCCTCACCGAGATCGCCGGCATGGTGCCGCCGCTGTACGCGCTGCCGGTCGGCTGCAAGTTCGTCGACCGCTGCGGCGCGGCGATCGCGCGCTGCCACGAGGTCGAGCCGGCGCTGGTCGAGCTGGCGCCGCGCCACCTGGTGCGCTGCCACGTGCCGGTCGAGGGCCCGTCGTGACCGCGCCGCCGCGCCTCGAGCTCGCGGGGGTGTCGAAGCACTTCGCCACCAAGATCGCGTGGCCGCGCGAGCCGGTCGCGCCGCACGTGCGGGTCTGGCGGGCGTTCACGCGCAAGCCGGCGCTGGTGCGCGCGGTCGAGGACGTGTCGCTGACGATCGCCGCCGGCGAGACCCTGGGCCTGGTCGGCGAGTCCGGCTGCGGCAAGTCGACGCTCGGGCGCACCGTGCTGCGGCTGCTCGCGCCGACCGCGGGCGCGATCCGGTTCGACGGCGTCGACGTGGCCCGCCTGTCCGAGTCGGCGATGCGGCCGCTGCGCCGCAAGATGCAGATGATCTTCCAGGACCCGTACGCGTCGCTCAACCCGCGCATGAGCGTGGGCACCGCCGTCGCCGAGCCGCTCGTGATCCACCAGCCGCAGCTCGGGCGCAGCGCGCGCGCCGACAAGGTCGCGGCGCTGCTCGCGCGCGTGGGCCTGCCGGCCGACGCCGCGGCCCGCTTCCCGCACGAGTTCTCGGGCGGCCAGCGCCAGCGCATCGGCATCGCCCGGGCCCTCGCGGTCGAGCCGACCTTCGTCGTGTGCGACGAGCCGATCAGCGCGCTCGACGTGTCGATCCAGGCGCAGATCGTCAACCTGCTCCAGGACCTCCAGGCCGCCGATCACCTCACCTACCTGTTCATCAGCCACGACCTCAAGATCGTGCAGCACCTGTGCGATCGGGTCGCGGTCATGTACCTGGGCCGCGTGGTCGAGCTGGCCGCCGCGGCCGAGCTGTACCGCTCGCCGCGGCACCCGTACACCCGCGCGCTCCTGTCGGCGGTGCCGGTCGCCGATCCCAGCGCGGCCGCGCGCCGCCAGCGCATCGTCCTGACCGGCGACGTGCCCAGCCCGCTGGCGCCGCCGCCCGGCTGCGCGTTCCACCCGCGCTGCCCGATCCCGAACAAGCCGCCCGAGTGTTTCACCCTCATCCCACCGGCCCGCCTGCTCGGCGGCGCGCTGGTGGCGTGCCACGTCGCCGAGGCATGAGCGAGGACACGCGCTCCGGCGACCTGCCCGGCGTCCGCCACGCCGGCGATCTCGAGCTGCGCCCGCTGCCGGCGGTGCTGCTCGATCTGCACGACGCCGGCGCCACCGGCCGGTTCCTGGTCCGGCGCGATCGCGTGGTCAAGACCGTCGATCTGTGCGAAGGCCAGCTGGTCGCGACCACCGGCCGCGACGAGACCCTCGGCCACTTCCTGGTCGCGAGCGGCGCGATCACGACCGCGCAGCACCAGGCCGCGGTCGCCGACGCCCACGCCGCCGGCCGCGGGGTCGGCGAGGCGCTGATCAAGGCCGGCCTGCTGACGCCCGAGTCGCTGCTCGAGCAGCTGTCGGCGCAGACCCGCTACCGCCTGCTGTCGCCGCTGCGCTGGACCGTGGGCGCGTGGCGGTTCGAGGCGCGGCCGCTGGCGCCCGAGGGGCCGCTCTTGCCGATCCCCGAGACGGTGCTCGCCGGCCTGCGCGACACGTCGAGCGAGGGCCCGCCGCCGAGCCAGCTCATCGCCGATCTGTTCCTCGAGCTCACCGCCCGCGGCGAGCGGCTGGTGCCGTTGTTCCGGGCGATCTACGGCGCGCGCGTGCCCGAGCGCCTGCCCGAGGGCGTGACCGCGCGCGGCCTGCTCGAGCAGGGGCTGCCGGCCGCGGTGATCGACGCGCTGGTGCTGACCGACGCGGTGATCCCCGCGATCCCGCGGGTCGGCCCGGCGCTGGCGCTGCGCAGCGGCGACACCGGCGAGCGCTCGCCGCTCTACGCCGAGCTGTTCGGCGGCCTGTCGACCGTGGCGCCGATGCCGACCGGCGGCGATCCGCTCGACCTCGCCGACGAGGGCATCGACGACGACCTGCTCGACGACGACGCGACCCGGGCCGCGCGCACCGCGCTGACGACCGAGGCCCTCCGCGTCCGCGATCTCGATCACTACGCGGTGCTGCTGGTCGATCCCCACGCCGGCGATCTCGAGATCGCCGCGGCGGTGGCCGAGCGCCAGAGCATGTTCGCGCGCGACTTCTACGCCCGGTTCGCGCTCGGCAACGACGCCGGTCGGCTCGACGAGCTCCACGCCGCCTACGAGCTGGCGCGCGAGGTGCTGCTGACCGACGAGCGCCGCGCCGCGTACGACCGCGAGCTCGCCGGCGGCGAGCTCACCGACCGCGGCGTCGAGAGCGATCGCCTGCGCACCGCCGGGCTCGATCTGCTCCAGCGCGGCGAGGCGACGGCGGCGGTCGCCAAGTTCGAGGCCGCGCTGGGGGTGCGGCCCGACGACGCCGAGGCCCTGGCCGGGCTGGCGTGGGCGGTCTGGCACCGCGAGGAGCGCACGCCCGAGGCCGCCGACGTCGCGCGCGCGTACCTGGGCCGCGCGCTGCGGGTCGCGCCCAACCTGGGCATCGCCCACCAGCACCTCGGCCTGATCGAGCTGGCGATGGGCGTCGACGACCAGGCCGCGCTCGAGCACCTCGAGCGCGCCGCCCGCGCGATCCCCGGCGACGCCCAGGTGCTCGACGGCATCGGCGCGCTGTACCTGCGCCGCGGCGCCGGCCGCGAGCTCGAGCGCGCGCTGCGCCGCCTGCTGCGCGCCGGCGCTGGCACGCCCCACGACCACGCCGCGATCTGGCAGCGCCTGGGCGCGCTCTACAGCGATCACCTCGACGATCCGGCCGCGGCCCGGGCCGCCTACGGCCAGGCGGCGCGCCTGGGCGGCACCGCGCGGCCGATCCGGCGCATCCCGACGCCGCTGCCCGGCCAGACCAGCGACGACGACTACCTGGACGCCTCGGTGCGGGTCGCGACCGGCGACGCCAGCGACGCCGACCGGATCCTGTACGACGAGCTGCGCCCGCGCGCGGTGCCGCGGGCCCGCACGACCTTGTCGCGCGAGCTGTGGGCGCTCCTGCGGCACCCGTCCGACGAGCCCGACCTCGGCGCGCTGGCCGAGCTGCTCGCGCCCGCGGTCCACGCGCTGCACCCGATCTCCCTCGACGATCTCGCGGTCGATCCCGCGGCGCGCCTGGCCGACGCCGAGCTACCGCCGGCGTTCGCGAACCTGCGCGGCTACATCGCCGAGCTGCTCGGCCTGCCGATCGCGCCGGTCTACGCCCACCCCGACTTCGGCCCCGACGTCCACGTCGGCGCCAGCGACGAGCTGGTGCTGCTGGCCGGCGACGACGCCCTGACCGCGCCCGACCGCGCCACCCTGGCCTTCCGCCTGGCCCGGGCGTCGACGTTCCTGTGGCCGGGGCGCGCGGTGGGCGCGTCGCGGCCGGCGCGGACCCTGCGCAGCCTGGTGATGGCGCTGTTCCGCGAGTCGAGCGGCCCCGACCCGACGCCCGACGAGGCCACCGCCGCGCTGGCGGCGCTGCCCGACGACGTCCGTCGCCAGGCCGGCGGCCTGGTGTCGCGGCTGTTCGCGCGCTCGCCCGAGCACAACCTGTCGCGGTGGGCGCAGTCGCTGGGCCGCACGGCCGATCGGTTCGGGCTGCTGGTGTGCGGCGACGTGCCGGTGGCGCTCCAGCTCGCGGCGTCGGCCGACGGTGACCTGCTGGCGTTCGCGCGCTCGCCGGAGTTCCGCAAGGTGCGCCGCGCGCTCGGCCTCGCCGCCGACACCCAGCGGGGGCTATAGTCACCGCATGGCCGACCTCGATCCTCCGCTGCGCCCGAGCACGGCCGCGCCCCCGGCGGCGCCCGAGGCCGCGGGGCAGTGGCTCACGCGCCACGCGCTCGGCCTGGCGGCGCTGGTCGTCGGCGCGGTCGGGTTCGTGATCACGTTCATGTTCCAGGACCCGCTGTGGTCGATGCCGGATCACCGCCTGACGGTCCCGTTCTTCGGCGTGGCGCTGGTGCTGGCGGTGGTGTCGGTGGCGCGGCGCGAGGGCAACCTCATCCTCCCGATCACCGGGCTGGCGCTGGCGGCCCTGGCGACCGTGCTCGGCTGGTTCCTGGTGATGGCCGTCATCGTCGGCGTCGCCGCGATCGTCATCCTGATCATGTCGATGGTGATGTAGATGTCCACGCAGCAGTCCTCCGACGAACTCGCCGAGCGCGACCTCATCTACGACTGGAACGCCCAGGACAAGGTCGGATCGCTGTCGCCCAAGCGCAAGGTGACGTTCCTCGACGAGACGCTCCGCGACGGGATCCAGTCGCCGTCGGTGGTCGACCCGACGATCGACGACAAGCTGCGGCTGATCGATCTCGCCAGCGGCCTCGGCATCCACTACATCGACATCGGCCTGCCCGGCGCCGGGCGGCGCGCGATCGAGGACTGCACGACGATCGCCGAGCACGCCCGCGACGCCGGCCTGCCGATCAAGCTCGCGTGCGCGGCCCGGACCCACGTCAACGACGTCCAGGCCGTGATCGACATCTCGCAGAAGGTCGGCGTCGAGATCGAGGTGCTGACGTTCATCGGCAGCTCGCCGATCCGGCAGTACGCCGAGAACTGGGACCTGGCGCGCATGCTCCAGCTGTCGGCCGACGCGATCGATCTCGGCCGCCGCTACGACCTGCCGGTGGCGTACGTCACCGAGGACACGACCCGGTCGCGGCCCGAGGTGCTCTCGAAGCTGTTCGCGAACGCGGTCGACCACGGCGCCCACCGGCTGATCGTGTGCGACACCGTCGGCCACGCCACGCCCGACGGCATCCGGCACCTGCTGCGGTTCACGCGCAACCTGCTCGACGGCATGGGCCGGCCCGACGTCGGCATCGACTGGCACGGCCACAACGATCGCGGGCTCGGCGTCGTCAACTCGATCTTCGCGATCGAGTACGGCGCCGACCGCATCCACGGCACCGCGCTCGGCATCGGCGAGCGGGTCGGCAACGCCGCGCTCGATCAGATCCTGCTCAACCTGGCGCTCCTCGGCGAGCTGCCCGACCAGGACCTGTCGAAGCTGCTCTTGTGGTGCCGGACCGCGGCCAAGGCGACCCACGTGCCGATCCACGTCCAGTACCCGCTCGCCGGCGGCGACGCGTTCCGGACCGCGACCGGGGTCCACGCCGCCGCGATCATCAAGGCCGAGAAGAAGGGCCACGCCTGGCTCGCCGACCGCATCTACTCGGGCGTGCCGGCTGGCCGGTTCGGCCGCGAGCAGGAGATCGAGGTCGGGCACTACTCGGGCGAGTCGAACGTCGTCTACTGGCTGCGCAAGCGCGGCATCGACCCGACGCCCGATCTCGTCGCCGCGGTGTTCGGCGCGGCGAAGCGGGGGAATCGCGTGCTCACGGACGACGAGATCCATCAGATCGTGAAGGAGCAGCGCGGCGCGTGACCACGCGGCCCGACCAAGCGGTCGGGCGACGATCCAAAACCTTGCAGCCGAGGGCTGGCCGACCTCCGCTCACACTGTTAAGGTGGCGTCGACTATGGCAGCGAACTCGACGGGTATTCTGACGGTCCGCAAGGACGTCCAGTTCAACGGGCTGAAGATCTTCTCGGCGACGATGGTCGCCGATCGCGAGCAGCTCGGCGAGAAGTGCACGAGGTGGATGGCCGAGCACCCGAGCTGCAAGCCGGTCGAGTTCGTCGTCACCCAGTCGAGCGACGAGGCGTTCCACTGCGTCGCGATCACGCTGTTCTACTTCGACGACGCGCGCAAGTAGCCGCGGGTCGACCCCGCGGGCCTCGCGCCGGAGGGTGATGATGACGCGGACGTGGAACTTCTCGGCGGGCCCGGCGGTGTTGCCCGAGGCGGTGCTGCGGCGCGCCCAGGCCGCGCTGTGGGATCTCGACGACAGCGGCATCGGCGTGCTCGAGCACAGCCACCGCGGCCCCGAGTTCATGGCGGTCCAGGCGCGCGCCGAGCGGCTCGTGCGCGAGCTGGCGGCGGTGCCCGACGACCACGACGTGCTGTTCATGCAGGGCGGCGCGTCGACGCAGTTCTTCATGGTGCCCATGAACCTGCTCGACGGCGGCACCGCCGACTACTGCGACACCGGGGTGTGGTCGGCCAAGGCCATCGCCGAGGCCCGGCGGTTCGGCGAGGTCCACGTCGCGTGCTCGAGCGAGGCGTCGCAGCACACGACGATCCCGGGCGCCGACGCGACCGCGTGGTCGGCGAGCCCGCGCTACGCCCACTACACCAGCAACAACACGATCTACGGCACCCAGTGGGCCGCGCCGCCGGCGCCGCCGGCCGACGTCCCGCTGGTGTGCGACGCGTCGTCGGACATCTTCAGCCGGCCGATCGACGTCGCCCGCCACGGGCTGATCTACGCCGGCGCGCAGAAGAACCTGGGCCCGTCGGGCGTGACCCTGGTGATCGTCGCCAAGGCGCTGGTCGCGCGCGGCCGGCGCGATCTGCCGACGATGCTCCAGTACCGGACCTTCGCCGACCACGGCTCGATGTTCAACACGCCGCCGACGTTCGGCATCTACGTCCTGGCCGAGGTGCTGACCTGGATCAAGACCCTGGGCGGGCTCGCGGCGATGGCCGAGCGCAACCGCGCCAAGGCGGCGATCCTCTACGACGAGCTCGATCGCTCGCCGCTGTTCCGCGGCGTGGTCCACGCCGACGCGCGCTCGCACATGAACGTGACGTTCCGGTCGCCGACGCCGGCGCTCGACGCCGCGTTCATCGCCGCGGCCACGGCCCGCGGCCTGTCGGGCCTGGCCGGCCACCGCTCGGTCGGCGGCATGCGCGCCAGCCTGTACAACGCGATGGAGGCCGACGGCGTGCGCGCGCTGGTCGCGTTCATGCGCGAGTTCGCGGCCGACCACCCGCGCTAGCGCGGTGGCGCGATCTACTGCAGCTCGATCGTGCGGGCGGCGCTGACGGTGCGCCGGCCGCGCTGGTCGATCACCACGGCGGCGAGGGTGCGCAGGCCGGTGCCGACCGAGAGCTGGAAGTGCACGTGGTCGCCGCCGCGCCGACAGCGCACCGGCACGTCGTCCGGGATGGCCGAGCACGACCACGCGTACGAGCCCTCGGGCGTCGCCCACCACAGCTCGACGTCGGCGACGCCGGCCGGCGAGCTGACGGCGACGCGCACGTCGATCCAGCGATCGCCGGCGATGACGTCGCCGCCGGTGTCGACGGTGATCTGGGGTCGGGCCGCGACCGGCGGCGCGGCCGGGGTGTCGTCGCCGCGCCCGTCCCCATCGTCGCCGTCCTCGGCGTCGGTCTGCTCGACGCCGTCATCGCTGTCGTCGCCGTCATCGCCGTCGTCGCTGTCGTCGCCGTCGTCGCTGTCGTCGCTGTCGTCGTCGGCGGCGGCGGCGAACACGTCGCCGTCGTCGGCGCCGCCGTCGTCGAACACGTCGCCGTCGTCGTCGGCGGCGGCGAACACGCCGTCGAACACGCCGCCGTCGTCGTCATCGTCGAACACGTCGCCGTCATCGTCGAACACGTCGCCGTCATCGTCGCCCGCATCGGCGTCGTCGATGACCGGCGGCTGCGGCCGCGGCTGCGGCGGCTGGGCGACCGGCGGCGCCGGCTCGGCGGCCTCGCCCCGCAGCCCGACCATCGCCGCGAGGACCCGGTACGAGTTCTGCGTGGCCGCGCCGCTGTCGCAGGTGCGCGCGTCGTACTCGCCGCACGGGGCGGCGCGATCGACGAAGGTCTTCTTGGTGCGGCAGTAGTCGTAGCCCATGAGGTCATCACAGGCCATCGCGTGATCGAGCCCGAGCGTGTGGCCGACCTCGTGGGCGATCGTGCCGCAGGTCGCCCCGGGCTCCTCGTCGAGCATCGCCGAGAACGCGTAGCCGACGGCGTTGCGGAGCACCATGGTGTCGGACGGCGCCACGCCCGACACGCCGTCGCCCATGCCGAGCATGTCGGGCTGACCGCCGACCATGATCATCGAGTAGTCGCCGCTGTGCGGGCGGGTGTCGACGACGTCGACCGCGAACGGCGCGAAGTGGGTCTGCACGCACGCGACCACCGACCGCCACGCGCGGTCGCCGCCGCCGTACGCGGGCACGTCGACCGCCTGGCCGCGGCCGCTGCGCGCGATCCACGACGTGCCGGCGGCGGGATCGTCCGTGCCGCTGGTCAGCCGCCCGCCGTCGCGGTTGAGGAACACCCGCACCGGGCCGCTGGCGCGGACCCGCGCCGCGGGGCTGCGCATCATCCTGGCGGTGGACGTCCGCACCATGTCCTCGCCGCCCGGGCGCGCGGGGCGGGCCGAGGCGGCGGCCGGGATGGCGGTCGCGACCAGACAGATGACCAGGTGGGAGCGCACGGCATGACCCTTACTCGGAACGGCAGATCTAGAACGACCGGCGGACCCCCGGCATTCAACCGTCCTTGGGTCGCCGTCGTCAGACCAGCCGCGCCGAGGTGCCGCCGTCAGATCAGCCGCGCCGAGGTGCCGTCGTCAGATCAGCCGCGCCGAGGTGCCGTCGTCAGATCAGCCGCGCCGAGGTGCCGTCGTCAGATCAGCCGCACCGAGGTGCCGTCGCGCTCGAGCCGGAGCGTCCGCGCCTCGCCCTGGGCGAGCCCGACCTGGGCGCGCGCCTCGACCGTCACGAACGGCTGGTGCGGGCCGGGACCGCGGATGCTCGCCACCGCGAGCACCTCGTGCGCGCCGGGGGTCACCAGCGCCCGCAGCCCGCGGCGCGTCGACGCCGGCTCGCCGCCGTAGATCCCGGCCGCCGCCGGCCCCGGCAGCGGGCATTCCTCGGGGTTGGCGCCGTCGACCCGCCAGTACGGGCTGAACAGCTCGCCCGCGCCGAGCTCGAGCTCGAGCCAGGTCGAGCGGCCCGGCGCGCGCGCGGCCAGGATGTGCGCGTGGACCTCGGCCAGGACCTCGGGCTCGGTCGCGACCGCCGGCGGCCCGGCCAGGAAGTCCTCGAGCGCCTGCGCGCCGTCGATCAGGTTGGCGAAGTACGCCGGGTTCGAGTCGAAGCGGATCCACACCACCTCGAGGGCCCGGAGCACGGTGAGCTGGCCGTCGCGCCCGCTCGGCCAGGTGCGCTCGGTCAGCGCGTCGTAGCACCAGGCCGCCGGGCCGTGCGCCGCGGCGGCGGCGTCCGCGGCGGTCATAGCGCCGCGCGGACCCGGGCGATCCGCTCGCGCATCGCGGCGCGGGCGTCGTCGGGGCCGACGATCCAGGCGTGCCGGCCCAGGCCGAGCACCCAGCCGGTCACCCACTCGAAGCCCTCGCAGTCGATCAGGATCTCGGCGGCGCCGTCGTCCTGGGTCGTCACCTCGCCGACCGGCCAGTTCGCGCCGACCCGGGTCACCGCCAGCGGATCGAGGTGCACGCGCACGGTCACGGCGTCCGCCGACGGCACGTACAGGCGCTCGCGCCGGTAGGTCTCGAGATCGAAGTCGACCGGCGGCGCGAACCGCTCGATCGTGTCGGCCAGCGCGGCGATGCGATCGATGCGGAACGTGCGCACGTCGCCACGGGCGTGGCAGTGCCCGACGACGTACCACTCGCCGGCGTGGTGGACGATGCCGTAGGGATCGACCCGGCGGCGCGCGGCCTGGTGCCGCGACGCGCTGATGTAGTCGATCTCGACGGTGACATGGCGGCGCGCGGCGGTGACCAGGCGCCGCAGGTGCCCGGCGATGAGCTGGTCGGGCTCGGCCACGACCGTGCCGGTGGCCAGGGTCTCGGCCTCGCCGGCGTCGCGCCCGAGCGCGCCGAGCAGCTTCTTCTCGGCCGACTCCATCGACGCGTCGAACGGCGCGATGCCGCTGCCGCGCAGCGCGCGGATGCCGAGCAAGAGCGAGCAGCCCTCGGCCGGGGTCAGGCGCAGCGGCCGGGTCAGGCGGTGGGCCAGGTCGATGAAGACGCGCCCGTCCTCGACCGACACCAGCAGGTACTCGCCGGGATCGCCGTCGGGCGGGCCGACCTGGGTCAGGAGCTCGAGGTCGGCCAGCATCTCGTCGCGATCGACGCCGAGCTTCTTGGCGAGGTCCTCGACCGCGACCCCGTTCGGGTGCTTGGCCACGTACGGGACCACGAACAGCAAGCGCCGCAGCTTGCCGGCGACGTCGCGCGCGCTCACGCCTCGTACCTCGCGGCGACCGCGGCCAGCTCGTCGGCCAGGCGCTGGCGCAGGCGCGGGCCCTGGCGCACCGCGATCGCGCCCTTGGCGGCCAGCACGCGCGACACCGCGAACTCGGGGTTGCCGCACGGGAACGTCACGGTCACGACCCCGTCGACGGCGGCCTTGGTCGCGGTCGGGCCGAAGTCCTCGTTGGCGGTGTCGGCGGCGAGCGCCGACAGCTCGAGGACGACCTCCTCGACCGGCTCGGTCGTGAAGGTCCACGGCGACCGGTTGACGAAGGTGCGCACGTCGAAGCCCGCGGGCCGCTCGAAGTCGGGGCTCTTGGGCTTGGGCGCCATCGCCGCGTCATGGATGCGATCGACCCGGAAGCTGCGGATCTCGCGCCGCAAATGGCACCAGCCGACCAGGTACCAGGCGCCCTCGCGGTAGACGAGGCCGTAGGGATCGACCTCGCGCCGCGACGTCGAGCCCGAGCCCGCGGCCTGGTAGGTCATCGTCACGCGCTTGCGGAACCGGGTCGACGCCTCGAGCGTCGCGAACGCCTCGCCGATGGCCTCGGCCGCGGCCGCGCGCACCGGCGGGAAGTGGACCAGCACCGGCGACGGCGCCCGGCCGGTCTCGAACAGCTCGATCGGCGTGTCGGGGCGGTCGGGCATGTCGAAGGCGAGCTTGCGCAGCGCCAGATCGACGACCTTGGGGTAGGCGCCGCCCGGGATCGCGCGGGCCACGCTGGCCGCGAGCACCAGCGCCGAGACCTCGTCGGCGGTGAGCCGGACCTCGGGCAGCCGGAAGCGCTTGAGGTCGATGACGTAGCCGCCGTCCTCGAGCGAGTCGTCCTCCTCGGGCGTGATGTAGCGGATCGGCACGCCCAGCTCGAGCAGGTCGGCCTTGTCGCGCTCGAACGCGCGCAGCCCGGCCTCGACGTTCGCGGTCTGGTAGCCGGGGAACTGCTCGCGGACCTCGCGGTACGTGACCGGCGTGCGCGCGCGCAAGAGCAGCATGACCAGGTCGAGCAGGCGCTTGCTGCGATCGCCCCGGCCGCCGCCGTCGTCGTCACCGCCGCCGGCCACCCGGCGCCCGGACGGGCGCCCGGCCTTCGGGCGGGTCTTGCGAGGCTTGGCCACGACGGATCTTGTACAACATTCGACGAGGATTTGCCGGGCGCCGCCGACACGGCTACCGTCGCGGCATGCGCGCACGGCAGTGTGGAGTCCTCCTGGTCGCCCTCGGCCTCACCGCGGGCACGGCCGCCGCCGACGACGGCGCCGAGAAGGGCTCGCTCGGCCTCGGCGTCATCATCGGCGAGCCGACCGGCATCTGCGGCAAGCTGTACCTGCAGGACGATCAGGCTGTGCAGGCCGCGCTCGGCTTCACGTTCGTCACCGGCGGCTTCCACGCCCACGCCGACTACGTCTTCCACCCGTGGATCCTCGAGGAGCGTGAGGCGTTCACGCTGCCCGCGTACATCGGCCCGGGCGTGCGCCTGCTCCAGCACCGGGCCGGGCGCGGCGCCGACGACGACTTCCGCGTCGGCCTGCGCGCGGTCGCGGGCCTGCTGTTCGACTTCAAGGAGATCCCGCTCGACGTGTTCGTCGAGGTCGCCGGCATCGTCGAGTTCCGGTTCGGCAGCAACGACGAGGCCATCAACGGCTTCGGCCTGGCGCTCAACGGCGGGCTCGGGGCGCGCTACTACTTCTGACGTGGCCGCGACGTGCCTGACGTGCCTGACGTGACGCGACGCGACGTGACGTGACGTGACGTGGCCGCGACCTGACGTGGCGCGACGTGGCCGCGACCTGACGTGGCCGCGACCTGACTGGCGCGACGTGGCCGCGACGTGACGTGCCATCCCGTGACCGCGGGGAGCGCCGCGCTGGCGCCGTGACCGCGGCGCGGGTGCCACCCTGGCACGCGCACCGACGCGACCGCGCGGCCAAGCCCCCGCCGCGGCGCGGCGGGCGTCGGCACGCGCGGTGCTAGGCTTGGGGGCATGGCCGCGATCGACTCGCTCCTGCGCGTGATGTCGCTGCGGGGCGCCGAGGCGATGATCGTGTCGACCGGCCAGGTGCCGACGCTGCGGCGCGGCGGCCAGGCCGAGCCGATGGCGATGCCGCCGATCGATCCGGTGATGGTGCTGGCGTTCGTCGACGAGCTGGTGCCGGGCCCAGGCCGGGCCGCCCTCGACGACAAGGGCAGCGCCGAGATCACGCACGCGGTCGGCGCCGACGCCTACGCGATCGCGATCGAGCGCACGACCGTCGGCTTCCGGCTGCTGGTGCGCCCGACCCGTCCGCTGCTCGCGGTCGCGGTCGCGCCCCCGACGTCGCCGCCCCGCAGCCGCCCGCCGACCCCGGCGCCGCACGCCGTGGGGCCCACGGTCACGCCGATCATCGCGCCCCCGCCCCCGGCCGCGCCGGCCGCGCGGACGTCGGCGAGGTCGGCCGACGCGACGCCGCTGCTCGCCGCGATCGAGCACGCCGCCGCCCGGCGCGCGTCCGACCTGCTGCTGTCGAGCGGCCTGCCGCCGCGGGCCCGCATCGACGGCGATCTGATCGAGCTCGACGACGCCGCGCCCGACGACGCCGCGCTGCTGGCGCTGGTCGCGCACCTCGGCGGCGACGGCGCGGCCGCCGAGCTCACCCGCGACGGCGCGGTCGATTTCGGCGCCACCGTCGGCGACACCCGCGTGCGCGGCCACGGGTTCCAGCACGAGCGCGGCCTGGCCGTCGCCATCCGCGTGCTGCGCACCGACGTCCCGAGCATGACCAGCCTCGGCCTGCCCGAGGATCTGACCAGCCTGATCGGCCATCGCTCGGGCCTGGTGCTCATCGCCGGCCCCACCGGCTCGGGCAAGTCGACGACGCTGGTCGCGCTGGTCGCGCACCTCAACCACACCCGCGCCCGCCACGTGATCACGCTCGAGGATCCGATCGAGTTCCTGCACGCGCCCGATCGCTGCCTGATCCACCAGCGCGAGATCGGGCGCCACGCCGCCAGCTTCGCGACCGGGCTGCGCGCGGCCCTGCGCGAGGCGCCCGACGTGATCGTCGTCGGGGAGCTGCGCGATCCCGAGACCATCGCGATCGCCGCGACCGCGGCCGAGACCGGCCACCTCGTGCTCGGCACGGTCCACGCGGCCGGCGCCGGCGGCGCGATCGATCGCCTGATCGACGCCTACCCGCCGCACCAGCAGGCCCAGGCCCGCAGCCAGCTCGCGGCGACCCTGCGGTGCGTCGTGACCCAGTACCTCCTGCCCGCGCGCTCGGGCGGCCGCGCGGTCGCGATCGAGCGCGTCCCGATCACCACCGCGGTCGCCGCGCTGATCCGCAACGACGACCTGCAGATGCTGGGCACCCACGTCCAGACCGGCCGCGACGCCGGCATGGTGCCGCTCGAGCGCAGCCTCGCCCGGCTGGTGCGCGCGGGGGTGGTCGAGCCAGCGCTGGCCCGGGCGACCGCGATCGACCTCGACTACCTCGAGCGCGCGATCAAGAGCTGACGGCCGCGGCGGTCAGGCACCGTCGCAGCCACGGCCCTGCGACCGTCGCACCGCACACCGGATCGGCCACGAGCGTCACGCCGCCGAGCTCGGCGCAGCCGGCCCGCAGCGCGCGGCTGGCGTGGCCCAGGACCACGATCGCGCCCTGATAGCCGCTGGTGCGGATCGTCGCGATCAGCGACAGCGCCGGCACCTGATCGAACGGATCGCTGAGGATCACCACGTCGGGGCGGGTCGCGAGCAGATCGAACAGGCCGGCGCGGGTGACGGCGCGCTGCGGATCGAGGCTGAGGGCCCGCAGCCCGGTCCCCATCACCTGGCGCAGGTGCTGCGGCGTGAGCGCGACCACGATCCGCTGACGCCCGACCCGCCACGACCGCCGGCCCGCGCCGACCCGGACCTGCGCCGGCTCGACCGGAGGGATCTCGATGCGCAACGCTCGACGGTGGACCGGCTGGCTGGTCATGGGCAGGAACACTGCAGCTCTCGGGCCAGCGGGTACCACAGCCGGTTCCGCGCGGCCAGACATTCCGGACGCGCTCCGTGGCACCAGCGCGCGGCTCGGGCGCGCCAGTTCGGCACGTCGATCAGGCGAGTCGACCGGCCATGGGTGACCGGCCTGCGGGACCTGCAGGCCGATCCCGCAGGACCCGCGGGCCGCGCCGTCGCCGACCACGCACCCTGACAGGAAGAGGAGCGACGGCGATGCTAGCTTCCCGGTATTGAGCGATCAGCCCTCTTCCCCGGCCGCCATCGCCGACGCGCTCGCGCCGGTGCTGGCGGCGCTGCGCGCGCGGCCGGTCATGCACGTGACCGAGGTGATCGCGGCGCTCTTGCGGGTGTGCCGGGCCGAGGAGGCGCTGATCACACGCGAGAAGGCGCTGGCGGCGCACTTCTACCCCGTCGCGGATCTCGAGGCGCGCCTGCACCGCGCCTGCCCTGATCGCGGGCGCGAGCGCTGGCGCGGCCCGCTGCTGACCGCGCTGGCCGACGAGCTGACCGCGAGCGCGGCGGCGCTGCCGGGCGCGCTGTGCGCGTACTTCGCGGCGCGCTGGCTCGAGCGTCAGTTCCGCGCCCACCTGCTGCCGTACTTCCGCGGGGTCGATCGCGAGGTCGGCCCCGGCGAGCCCTGGCCGATCGTCGACTCGCCGGCGATCCACTACCCGCGCCCGACCGGCAACCCGGCGTCGCGCGGGCGCGCGGCCGATCGCGGCGAGTGGCTGACGCTGACGCCGGCGTCGACGGCGGGCCTGCGCGTGCGCCTGCGCTGGCTCGGGCCGCACCTGCCGGTCGTGCGCGCCGGCACCCGCATCGCGATCGCCGCGCTGTCGCGCGATCCGCTGGCCGACTTCACCTTCGATCGGCTCGCGCCCGACGGCGCGCCCCGCTTCTACCGCGTCCGCCCGCAGGTCGGCGACTTCCGCGCCCGCGTCGACGCGGCCCTGGCCCACGCGCGCGCGGCCCGCGCCGACATCACGATCTTGCCCGAGCTGGCGCTGACCGACGACGATCACGCGGCGCTCCTGCTCGACCCGGCGCTGGCGGAGCTGCCGCTGGTGGTGCTCGGCAGCCGCCACGTCGCGCGCCCCGACGGCAGCGTCGCCCCGGGCCGCAACCTGGCGACCCTGGTCGCGTACGGCCGGGTGATCGCCGAGCACGCCAAGATGTCGGACTACTTCCTGCGCGACGGCGGGGTCCACCGCTACGAGCACATCGAGCCCGGTGACACGCTGGAGGTGTTGCTGTCCGAGCGCCTGTCGCTGGCCATGGTGGTGTGCAAGGACCTGCTGCGCGCGGACTGGCAGAACCTGCTGGCGCAGCTCGCGCCGCGCCTGCTCCTGGTGCCCGCGATGTCGGTCGAGTACGCGGACTTCCTGTCGTTCGCCGAGCGCCTGGCGCGGGATCCGCAGGCCCACACGGTGGTGGCCAACGCCGGGCCGGTCCAGGCGATCGTGGGCCGCCCGACCCGTGAAGATCCTGTGATCGTTGCAGATCGGCAGGTTGGGCGGTGCATCGTCTACGAGGTCGGCGCCACCTGGGCCGAAGATCACCCCTTGAGTAGCAACTAGATGTGAATTACTTTGTTGACGACGGCGTAAACTAACCGCCACACTGAAACCGGTCGCTGTCCTCGCTTACCCCTGGGAGGTCGCAATGCTGCGCGACGATGTCCTCGACCTGCTCTCCTCCCACGACCACGATGACCTCGCCGAGGGCGCCCGCGCCATCGGTCGCGATCTCGCCAACCGCCGCGGCGACGCGGTCGACGCGGTCCGTCGCCACATCGAGGCCCACCCGGGCGTCGACGACTACGCGCGCGGCTTCACCCGCGCGATCGAGGAGATCGCGTCGAGCTTCACGATCGCCGGCGGCGAGGTCGACGAGCTGACGCCGATCGTCCGCGCCATCTCGCTGCGCGCGGGCTGGCGCAAGGTGCTCGAGGCGCTGGCCGACGGCGCGGCCCGGCCCAGCGAGCTGGCGCTGCGGACCCAGCTGTCGCGCAGCCGGATCAGCCACGTCCTCGGCGGCCTCGAGCGCGCCGAGCTGATCGAGCGCCCGCGGGCCGAGCCGCCCGGCGACGGCCGCGAGCGCCCGTGTCGATTGTCACCGCTGGGCTACCGCGCGCTCACCGCCGGCGAGCGCCCGACCGCGGTGTCGGGCGCCGACCTCGACGCCGGCGTCGTCGCGACCACGTACCTGCTGGCCAAGCTGCTCGGCCGCGGCCGCTCGTCCCGGGCCGCGCTCGAGGACGCGCTGGTCGAGCACCTCGACCGCGCGGCGATCCCGCGGGTGGTCGACACCGCCCTGCGCGCCGCCCGCAACGCCGGGCTGGCGGTGGTCGGCCCCGACCAGGCGGTCACGCTGGCGGAGCTGCACCTGCAGGACGTCGTGGCCGATGCCCTCGCCGACGCGCTCGGCGACGACCGCCCGGCCATCCCGGTGATCGATCTGGCGCGGGCGCGAGCGCCGATCGGCGGCCTGGTGGTGGTGCGTTCCGAGCTGATGCGGTCGCGCTGGGACATCGCGATCGCCAAGCGCGGCCTCGACGACCTGCGGCTGATCGCCTCGGCCGACTGGCTGACCGGCGAGGTCGATCAGATCGCGCCGCGCGATCGCCCGTTCGCGATGGTCTACGACAGCCCGTCGCTGGCGCGGTCCGAGCGCACGAGCGAGCACGCCCGGGCGCTGCTCCACCGGGCCGACAGCGTCCACTGCTACGCGGTCGCCGGCACCGTGCTGCCCGAGGGCATCGCCGCGATCGAGGTCGCGTGAGGCGGCTCCGCACGGCCGCCCTCGACGAGGTCCGCGCCGTCGTGGTGGTGACCCCGCGGCGCGGCCGGCCCGCGGACATCGCCGCGAGCGAGGTCGCGTGAGGCGGCTCCGCACGGCCGCCCTCGACGAGGTCCGCGCCGTGGTGGTGGTGACCCCGCGGCGCGGCCGGCCCGCGGACATCGCCGCGAGCGAGGTCGCGCGTGAGGCGGCTCCGCACGGCCGCCCTCGACGAGGTCCGCGCCGTCGTGGTGGTGGTGACGCCGCGGCGCGGCCGGCCCGCGGACATCGCCGCGAGCGAGGTCGCGTGAGGCGGCTCCGCACGGCCGCCCTCGACGAGGTCCGCGCCGTCGTGGTGGTGACCCCGCGGCGCGGTCTGCCCGCGGACATCGCCGCGAGCGAGGTCGCGTGAGGCGGCTCCGCACGGCCGCCCTCGACGAGGTCCGCGCCGTCGTGGTGGTGACCCCGCGGCGCGGTCTGCCCGAGCTGATGCACCGCGCGCTGGCCGACACCGGCGCGCTGCTGCACGGCCACTTCGGCCTGCACGGCGGCAAGCACACCGAGTACTTCATCCGCTTCCGGGCGCTGTCGCGCTCGCCGAGCTGCTGGGCCTCGTCGCCGACCACCTCGTGACCCAAGTCGAGCCCGACGTCACCACCGTGATCGTGCCCGAGTCGGCCGGCTTCTTCCTCGGCGACGCGCTGGCCCAGCGGCTGGGCGCCGGCATCGCGGTGGCGCGCACCGACCTGCAGCGCCGGCCCGCGCGCTCGCTCTACGACGGCACGATCCATCAGACCGATCGGGTGCTGGTCGTCAACGACGTGGTCACCACCGGGGCGTCGCTCGAGCCGCTGCTCGACCTCGTCGGGGATCGCGGCGCCACCGTGTCGGGGGTGCTGGTGTTCGGCGCCCTCGACGGTCCCGGCTTCCGCGCGATCCTGAACCGCCGTCGGGTCCCCGGCGATCACCTGCTCGAGGCCGGCCCGGCCTGGGTCCTGCGGTCCCCCGAGGAGTGCCCCGCGTGCGCCCGGGGTGAGCTCCCGCTCTTGCCCGCGGCCGAGCTGAACTGAAACTTGCCGCGGCGCCGGGTTTCGGCGGTACAACTACCGCTTGCCTACGCCGAAGGAGTGCTCGATGACTGTTCGCTCGATGTTCCTGGGATCGTTCGCCGCTGTCATGATGATCGCGTGTGGTGGTGGTTCGGGCGGTGACGACGACGACCAGGACGCGAGCACGCTCGACGCCGCAAACTGCGTGTCCGATGGCTGCGCGCCCGAGCTGGTGTGCAACCCGAGCAACGGCGCCTGCGAGCCGATCGCGTGCAGCATGCACACCGACTGCCCGATGGGCACGTACTGCGGCCCGGCCGGGGTGTGCACGCCCAGCAACACCGGCGGCCCGTGCGCCAACGACGACAGCTGCACCAACGGCGAGACCTGCATCGGCGGGTTCTGCGCCTGTGCCGGGCAGCAGTTCGCCGCCGAGGGCGTGCCGCCGAACGTGCTGATCGTCCTCGATCGCTCGGGCAGCATGGGCACGGCGATCGGTGGCGTCAGCAAGTGGCAGATCGCCGTCACGGCCATCCAGAACCTGCTGGCCAGCCACGGCAACCAGGTCCGGTTCGGCCTCGACCTGTACGAGCCCCCGGCGGGCGGCTCGTGCGCGGCGGGCGCGATCGTCGTCGGCGTCGGCCCGACCGACGCCACCGCGATCTCGAACGCGCTGGCCGGGACCGGCCCGGGCGGCCTCACGCCGATCGGCAGCACGCTCGCGGCGCTGGCCACCTACCCCGGGCTCCACGACCCCGCGCGCGAGAACTACGTGCTGCTGCTGACCGACGGCGAGGAGACCTGCAGCGGCGACGGCATCGGCGCGGCCACCGCGCTGCGCAACGGCACGCCCGAGATCAAGACGTTCGTGGTCGGGTTCGGCAGCGGCGTCGACGCCACGTTCCTCGACGCGGTCGCGACCGCCGGCGGCACCGCCCGCGTCGGCGGCCCGCCGTACTACTACCAGGCCGACGACGCGATGTCGCTCAACGACGCCTTCGACGCGATCGGCTCGGCGGTGCTGTCGTGCACGTACACGCTGTCGGGCGCGCCCGACCTCGACACGATGTTCATCCGGTTCGACGGCGTCGACATCCTCCGCGACCAGACCCACGTCAACGGCTGGGACTACGACTCGGCCACCAACCAGCTCACGTTCTACGGCGCCGCCTGCGCGGCGCTGCGCGGCGGCGACGTCACCGATCTGGTCGTCGGCAGCGGCTGCTCGGTCGGCTGAGCGCGCCTTGACCGATCGGCCGTCAGCGTGGGCGCGATGAGCGACGCCGCCACCGTGCCCGCCCGCGGCGCGACGGCCGCGCCGCGCCGTCGGAGCCTGCTGATCATGACCGGGCAGGAGGTCGACGCGCGCGCGCTGCCCCTGACCGGGCGGGTGATGATCGGGCGGGCCGCCGACGCCGACGTCCACGTCGAGCACGCGTCGGTGTCGCGCAACCACGTCGTCCTCGAGCTGCGCGAGGACGGCATCACCGCGATCGACCAGGGCGGCGCCAACGGCACGACCCTGCGCGGCGTACGCCTGCCGGCGGGCGTGCCGGTCGAGATCGCGCCCAACGAGGCGCTCGGCGCCGGCGATCTGGTGCTCGTGGTCCAGGAGCTGCGGGGCCTGCTGGCCGGGCCGGCGGCGCCGGTGCGCCCGTCCGGCGCGGTCGCGCCCAGCGGCCACGCGCCGATCGTGCTCGATCCGGCGATGCGGCGCCTGTACGAGCTCGCCGCCCGGCTCGCGCGCGGCACGATCAGCACGCTGATCATCGGCGAGACCGGCACCGGCAAGGAGGTGCTCGCCGAGTACGTCCACCGGGCCTCGCCCCGGGCCGACGGGCCGCTGATCCGCGTCAACTGCGCGGCCTTCGCCGAGGGCCTGTTCGAGAGCGAGCTGTTCGGGCACGAGCGCGGCGCGTTCACCGGCGCGGTGCGCGACCACCAGGGGCTGCTCGAGGCCGCCGCCGGCGGCACGGTCGTGCTCGACGAGGTCGGCGAGCTGCCGCCGGCGTTCCAGGCCAAGCTCTTGCGCGTGCTCGAGGATCGGCGCGTCGTGCGGGTCGGCGCGACCACGCCGATCGCCGTCGACGTCCGGTTCGTGGCCGCGACCAACCGCGATCTCGAGGCCGCGGTCGCCGACGGCGGCTTCCGCCGCGATCTGTACTTCCGCCTGGCCGGCGCGGTGCTCGCGGTGCCGCCGCTGCGCGAGCGCCCCGACGAGATCGTCGCGCTCGCGCACGCGTTCCTCGCCGACGCCGGGCGCCGCCTCGCGCGCCCCGGGCTCGGCCTCGACGACGCCGCGCTGCCCGCGCTGCGCCGGCACCTGTGGCCCGGCAACGTCCGCGAGCTCAAGAACGTGATCGAGCGGGCCGCGCTGGTGGCCGACGGCGATCGGATCACGGTCGCGGAGCTCGGGCTCACCGGCGCCGGGTCGACCGCCGCGCCCGCGGCCGCGCGAGCGCCCGCGGACGTGCCGCTGGCCGACGCGCTGGCGACGGTCGAGCGCGATCGCATCGTCGCGGCGCTGGCGCAGTGTCAGGGTAACCAGACCCAGGCGGCGACGCTGCTCGGGATGCCGCGCCGCACGTTCGTCAAGCGCCTCGACCAGTACGGCCTGGCGCGGCCGCGCAAGCGCTGACCGACGCGCGTCGTCAGCGCGTCGTCAGCGCGCGATCGATCCGGACCACCAGCTCGGCCTGGCGCGCATCGTCGACGAGGGCGGGCCGGGCGGCGCGCAGCCGCGCCGCGCCGGCGTCGTCGTGGGCGGCGAGCTGCGCCAAGCCCAGCCAGGCCTCGGCCTCGGCGACCTGCACGGGATCCTGCCCCTCGGCCTGGAGCGCGCGCGCCCGCTGCAGCAGCGTCACCGCCGCGGCGGCCTGACCCGCGGCCAGGCGACAGCGCGCGATCGTGACCAGCGGCGTCGCGGTGTCGGGCGCGTCGCCGGTGATCGCCGCGGCGCGCTCGGCCACCGGCAGCGCGCGCGCGCACTGCCCTTGCTGGACGTAGACGACGGCGAGGTTGGCGAGGGCGTACGCCACCTCCGGGTGATCGGCGCCCCACCCCGCCTCGAGCGCGCGCGCGGCCTCGGTCAGGTCGGCGATCGCCTGGCGCGCCAGCGCCGGATCGTGGCGCCGGGCCGCCAGGTCGCCGCGGAGCTGGCCGAGGTTCGACAGCGCCTGGGCCGCGACCTCGGGCTGGTCCGCGGCGAGGAAGCCCGCGCGGGCCGCGACCAGCGGCGCGATCGCGTCGTCGAGCCGGCCGGCCTCGAGCAGCACCGCGCCCTGGTTGAGCTGCAGCGTCGCCAGATCTTCGCCGGCCGCGCCGGCCTCCGCGCCGACGGCGACCGCGCGCGCGGCGGTGTCGAGCGCGGCGGCGTGATCGCCCGCGGCGCTCAGCACGACGCCGAAGTGACTCAGCGCGTGGGCGTGGGCCAGCGAGGTCGGGCCGAAGGCCTCGGCCAGCTTCGGCATCGCCTGGCGGTACAGCGCCGCGGCCGCGGCCGCGTCGCCGGCCTCGAACTGGGCGCCCGCCAGGTTCTGCGCCGCGCGCGCGGTCATGACGTGGTCGGCGCCGTAGAGCTGCAGCGCGAGCTCGTACGCGCGCCGCTGGTGCTCGACCGCGCGCGCGCCCTGACCGCGGTGCTCGGCCAGGATGCCGACGGCCTGATGCACCAGCAGGGCCGTGTGCGACGTCGCGACGCTGTCGATCTCGACCAGCGCCAGCGCGGCCCAGTCCTCCCCGGCCTCGAACTCGCTCTGGAAGTAGCCGAGCAACCACACCAGCGACGCGGCCGCGTCGGCGGCGCCCTCGACGTCGCGGTGGCGACGGGAGAGCAGGTAGGCCTGCTTGGTCGCGGCGACCGCCGCCGGCCAGTCGGCGCGCTGCCGGGCCAGCGCGGCCTCGAACTGCAGCGCCCGGGCGATCGACCGGGCGTCGTCGAGCCGATCGGCCTCGGCCCGGAACGGCGGGACCTCGCGCTCGACCACCGGCCAACGCTGCAGGGTGATGGCCGCGGCGACCGCCTCGCCGCGCGCGGTCAGCGCGTCGAGCTCGGCCGCGCGCGCGGGATCCCGCGGCGTCACGACCCGACCGCGCAGGTAGTCGGGATCGCCGCACACCGACGGCGGCGCCAGGCGCGCGACCAGGTCGTGGCCGCTCGCGACCGCGACCGCGTCGGCCTCGGTGAGGCCGTCGATCAACGCGCCGAGCCGACCGCGGTGCTCCGCCAGGCACGTCGCCGCGAGCCCGCCGAGATCGGCCGACCAGCTGTGGTCGCGCACCGCCTGGCACGCCGCCACGCTGCGCGCGCGCCACCCGTCGGCGAGCGCGTCGATCGCGGCCGCCGTGCGCTCGCCGGCCGGGCCCGCGCCCGCGCGCGCGGTGGCGCGGAACCCGGCGATCAGCGCGGCGCGCCGCGGCGCCGACCAGGTCTCGCCGAACGCGGTCGCCGCCTCCTGCGCGCAGCTCGGCGGTGGCGGCGGCGCGGCGGCGCCGTGACCGCGGGTCGCGATGACCGCCCCGCCCAGCGCGCCGACGGCGACCACGGCCAGCGCGTAGGGCGCGGCGCGCCGGCGCCACGACGGCCCGGGCCCGGCCAGCGCCGCGGCCAGCGCGTCCATCGACGAGAACCGCGCCGCCGGATCGACGGCGAGGCCACGGGCGACGAGGCGCGCCAGCCAGTCCGGCACGCCCGCGAGCGGCGGCGGCCCGCGATCGATCGCCGCGCGCAGCTCGGCGATGGTCCCGGCGGCGAACGGCCGGCTCCCGCCGCAGGCCTCGTGCAGCGCGACGCACAGCGAGAACACGTCGCTGCGCGCGTCCGCGGCCTCGCCGCGGAGCTGCTCGGGCGCCATGTACGCGGGCGTGCCCTCGACGGTGACCGTGACCGTGACCGGCGCCGCGTCGGCGGCGATCGCCGTCGGCGCCCCGACCGCGCCCGTGACCGCCCCGGCGACGCCGAAGTCCGCGACCCGGACCCGGCCGTCGTCGCCGACGAGGATGTTCCCCGGCTTGACGTCCTTGTGGACGATCCCGGCGGCGTGGGCCGCCGCCAGCCCGCCGGCCGCGGCCCGGAACACCTCGACGATCGCCGGCCACGCCGGGCGGTCCTCGAGCCAGTCCGTCAGCGCGCGCCCACGCACGAACTCCATCGTCAGGAACGTGCGGCCGTCGCGCTCGCCGACGTCGAAGACCGGCACGACGTTGGGATGCGACAGCTGCGCCATCGCCCGGGCCTCGCGCGCGAGCCGGGCCTGATCGGCCGCGCCCAGGAACCGGTCGTGGAGCAGCTTGAGCGCGACCTTGCGATCGAGCACGCGATCGTAGGCCGCCCACACCACGCCCATGCCGCCGGCGCCGAGCTGCTCGATCAGGATGTACCGCTCCGGCTCCGCCGCGCGCAGGTCGGCCGACGCGGACCCGCGGTCCGTGCTCGGCAACGTGGCCGCATCGTCGGACGCCATCCCTCCGACGGTGACACATCACCCCGCAGCGACGCAAACCGCGTCGGGGACCAGCCCGGCGAGACGCCGGGCGCTCAGTGCAGATGCGACACGTCGTAGGGGATCCCGAGGCGCTCGGCGGTGGTCTGCGCGACGGCGCGGACCACCGGGGTCCGACCGTGGCGCCGCAGCTGCGCCCGCTCCTCCTCGCTCATCGCCATGATCCGCGCGCGCGCGTCGGACCGTCCTTGTCCTGCCATCTCCTCGGCACCCTCGATCGCGCGCGCGCCGTGCGCGTGCTGCCCGAAATTCCCGAACAGCGTGTCGCCGAACTGGACGGCGAACTCGTGCACGTACCAGGTCTTGAGGCCCTGTTGACGGCCTTCCTCGGCAGCCGCCGCCATGGTCCAGAGCACGCCGCCGATCCAGGCCACGCCCACCAGGACCGCGCCGACCGCGACCGCGACCGGGACCGCGCCACCGGTGGCCACGCCAGCCTCGGCCAGCTCCGCCGCGGTGATCTCTCCCCCGGCCGCACCGGCGCCGCCAGCCGTGGCGGCCTCCCCCGCGAAGCGCTCGGCGATCCAGCGGCCGATGCGCTCCCACGGCGGCGTCCAGCCGACCGCGAGGTTGATCTTCGCGCTGATGCCGGGGATGCCGTTGATCGGCAGCTCGGCCCCGAAGACCAGCCGCGGCTCGCGGAACCGGTACGGCCCCTGGCCCTCGTCGCGCTCGAGGCGAATGGCCTCGAACGCGAACTCGAGGTCGATCGGTCCGAAGTGGACGGTGTCGGTCTGGACGCCCGCCGTGAAGTGCAGGCCTTCGTGGTCGTGCGAGATCTCGAAGCTGTCGCTGAGCGCGTCGAAGTCGTGCGCGAGCCAGTCGCGGATCGCGCCCTCGTGGCTGACCGCGACCTCCCAGCCGTGGTCGCCGTGCATGGCCTCGACCTCGGTCGCGGGCTCCGGCTCCTCGCCGTCCGGCGCCGCGGCTTCGGGACTCTCGCCGCGACCACCGGCGCCGCGGCCGCCGCCGCCGGCCCCGACGACGCCCTCGCCCCGCGGCGAGAGCGTGGCCTCGACCTCGAGGTCGCCCCAGCGCGTCTCGAACTCGCGCTCGAACAGGGTGATCGAACGGCCGACCGCGACCGCGACGCCGGCGCTCTCTTCAGGGCGCTCCCCACGCGCTCGGGCCGCCGCGGGTCGAGGCCCGCGTGACGTGCCCCGCTCGGCTCGAGCCGCCGGCGCCGCCGCTGCGCCACCACCGTCGCCGCCCGACCGGGCCGACGGCGCCGGCGCCGCGCGCTCGAGGCGCCGCGCGTCGGCGATCGGGAGCTGGAGCTGGTACTGCTCGCCACCCTGCTCCAGCGCCAGGTCGACGCGGATCTGCATGGTCGAGACGTGCGCGAGCGCGCGGTGCAGCTCGGCGCGGAGCGCCGAAGCCTCCTCCGGGTTGGCCTGGGCCAGCAGGCGCTCGTACGTGGCGACCGCGGCCGCGTCTTGCTGGCGCACGAGCAGCTGCACGGCCCGGCCCTGGACGGCGGAGCCGCCGGATGAGCCGCGCGGCGCCATCGTGTCGAGCAGCGCCGCGGCGCTCTCACCGCGCACGACCGCGTCGGCGACCGCGTCGGCGTGCTGCTCGTACGGATCGCCGACCTGCCCGACCCCGCCCGCCAGCTGCACGCCGCCGCGCTGCTGGACCACGTGCGCCGCCTCGTGCGCCGCCAGGTGCAGGTCGGGCGCCGCCCCGAACGCGACGTCGTCGCCGGTCGCGTACGCGTGCGCGCCGATCGCCCCGGCGGCCTCGGCCGCGGCGCCGCCGATGTGCGCGCGCACGCCCGAGACGTCGTGGTGCCCGAAACTCTCCTGGATCGCCGCCAGGTGCGGCAGCGCCCCGCCGCCGCCGGCCACGCCCCGCGCCGCGAGCGTGTGCAGCGCGAACGGATCGTCGCCGGGTCCCGACACCGCCACCGCGCGCTGCACCAGCGTCGACGAGATCGGCGCCTCGGGGCTATCGCCGTCGACCGCAGGCCGGCCCCGGTCAGCGCGCGCCTGCAGCGCCGCCGCCGACGGCGCGATGCGCTCGGTCCGCGTCACCTTGCCCGGCGCAGGTCGCCGCCGCGCGGTCCCGCTCTCGGCTGCGGGCGTTTCGTGCGCGAGTGAGCCGCCGAGCCCCGTGGATGTCGTCATGCGCATCCGCTTCTGCACCTGCCGTGCCGCGCGCGTCGGGCGCCCAGCAGCGCCCAGCGGCCGACGCGGCGCGGGGTCGCGCACCCCGTGCACAACCCGCGCGCCCCGACGGTGCCGACCGGGCTCAACCGCTCCACGCCGAGGCCAAGCTAGCGGCGCTCGGCCGGGTCGTGCCCGAACTGGCGGTCCCGCAGGCCGTCGAGTCGTGCGCGGGTACCATCGCGCTGCCCGTCGTCAGGCCGATCGGTGCGCGCCGGGGCCGCGCCGCGGTTGGGACGCGCGGCCTCGCCGCCTTGCCACGCGCGCCAGTAGCGATGGATCCGCGCGCTCGCCTCGGCCCCGCCGAGCCCGGCCCGCTCCTCGACGGCCGCGATGAACTCGTCCTCCGCGGGCGCCGCCTGGGACGTGCCGTACGACCGCATGATCTCGTCAGCGGCCGCCAGCTCGGGGAACATCTCCCGGTAGTTGCGCAGCATGTTGTCGGTGTCCGGTCCGATCCCTTCGTCGGCGCACTGGCGCCGGATCATGTCGTCGATCAGCGTGATGTCGCTGGCCTGGGCGTGCGGCAGGATGTGCAACGTCCAGACGCGGGCGTAGGCGTCCCGGCGCTGGCCTTCCGCGGTGAGCTCACCAGCGATGACGCGCGCCGTCTCTTCTCCGCCGGGGCCGTCGTCGCGCCCCTGGGCGGCTGCGCCGGCCGAGGTCGTCGTGTCACGCCGCTGGGAGACGTTCGACGGGGAGATCGCTGGACCGAGGAGCGCGTCCCCCGCCCTCATCCAGGGCGGATTGTCCTGTTGCTGCGACAGCAACGGATACATCGTGTGCGCGTGCAGCGGGTTGTCGGCCCCCCCGCCGTCGAACACCGTGACCGCACCCGGCAGGGACCCTTCACCCGCGTTGTCGACGACGCAGCCGTGGACCCGGTAGTGATGGGCGGTCGGCCGCTCCCCGGCGGGTTGCGATCGCAGTCGCTCGATGACCGCTCGTGAGATGCCGGGCGCCTGGAACGTGACGACCGAGACCACCAGGTTCGGGTAGTACGCGGCCGTGATCTCGGCCAGCGCCCCGCCGAGGCTGTGTCCGGTCGCCACCACGCCGCGTCCAGCGCCGATCCCGGTGAGCTCGCGCTCGATCAAGGCCTGGTTCATCGAGAACTGGCCCATGCCGACCCCCACGCCGGTGGTGTCCTCGAGGAAGTCTTCGTCTCCGCGCGATCCGCGGAACGCGATCACCGGCGTGTGGCCCGACGGTCCGGCGTCGGCGCGCCGTGGGAACACCCAGAACTGCAGGTCGCCCTCGCCGTGATGGGCCCGAACGCGCTCGACGTCGAAGCCCATCTCGCCGAGCGCGGTCCGATCCTCCGCGCTCAGCTGGTCGGTGCTGTCGTAGTACGCGATCCGGTGCGCGAGCTGCTCGAGGGTGAGATCGTTGACCGCGCCGGTCCGCGCCCGCGTCCGCTCCGCGCCGGTCAAGCGCTGCACCGCCGGTCCGCCCGCGGCGCCGCGCCCGGCCATCGTGTCGAGCAGCGCCGCCGCGCTCTCGCCGCGCACGACCGCGTCGGCGACCGCGTCGGCGTGCTGTTCGTACGGATCGCCGACCTGCCCGACCCCGCCCGCCAGCTGCACGCCGCCGCGCTGCTGGACCACGTGCGCCGCCTCGTGCGCCGCCAGGTGCAGGTCGGGCGCCGCGCCGAACGCGACGTCGTCGCCGGTCGCGTACGCGTGCGCGCCGATCGCACCCGCCGCGTCGGCCGCGGCGCCGCCGACGTGCGCGCGCACGCCCGAGACGTCGTGGTGCCCGAAACTCTCCTGGATCGCCGCCAGGTGCGGCAGCGCCCCGCCGCCGCCGGCCACGCCCCGCGCCGCGAGCGTGTGCAGCGCGAACGGATCGTCCGCGGGCCCCGACACCGCCACCGCCCGCTGCACCAGCGTCCACGAGATCGGCGCCTCGGGGCTATCGCCGTCGACCGCAGGCCGGCCCCGGTCAGCGCGCGCCTGCAGCGCCGCCGACGACGGCGCGATGCGCTCGGTCCGCGTCACCTTGCCCGGCGCCGACCGCCGTGGCGCGGCCCCACGTTCAGACGCGGGCGTGTCGTGCGCGAGTGAGCCGCCGAGCCCCGTGGATGTCGTCATGGGCATCCGCTTCTGCACCTGCCGTGCCGCGCGCGTCGGGCGCCCAGGCGCGCTCAGCGGCCGATGCGGCGCGAGGTCGCGCACCCCGTGCACAACCCGCGCGCCCCGACGGTGCCGCCCGGGCTCAATCGCGCGCGCGGCCGCCGCGCGTCAAGACTCTTGCGATCGAGCCTGCTGCCGTCGGCGTCGAGGCGGCGGCTGCCTCGGCGCGGGGATCCGCGGCGGCCGCTCGCGGACGTGATCGATGCGTCCGGTGGTCGGATGCTCGATCGTGTCGCTGCCGCTCGCGCGCCCGGTCGAGGTGTTGTAGCCGCCGGGGGCGGCTGGCGCCTCCCCTTCGGGTGGCGCGCCAGGACCGGGGCGATACGGTCGGGGCGTGTCGGCGGCCTCGGCGCGATCGAGGAACTCGACCCCGTCGGCGAGGTGCTGGAGCCGTTCGTTGAGGTGGATCAGCGCCTCGAGGTCGCTGCCGGCGTTGGCGCCGCGCAGCAGCTCGACCTGCTCGTCGGTGGCGCGGCTCGGACCGGTGCCGCCGCGCCCCGCGCGGACGCGATCGATCAGCACGGTGTTCTGGGCGATGACCCAGTCCACGGCGGCTTCGACGGTCAAGCCGGCGCGCTCCATCGCCCGCCGGTTGGACGCGACCACCGCCTGGGGCGTGTCGTCCTGCACCAGGTCCTCGGGGCTCGTCGCGACGTTGCCCTCCTGCGGCGGCTCGACGCGAATGATCGTGTGGATCGTGAAGCGTGCACCGTCGCTGGTCCGCAGGATCTGATCGCCGATCGCGACGCGGCTGTCCGCGTCACCGTGCCGCCGGCCGCCTTCGCCGCGGTTGTTGTGCCCTTGGTCGTAGGTGATCGCGTAGCGGTAGTTGTACGTCTGGTCACCGAGGCGCACCGTCCGCGGTCCCGATTCCCACCGCGAGAACACGACCGAGTGGTTCTGCGCGCCACCCGCCGCGAGGAAGAGCCAGTCACCGGCCTGGACCGTGTCGAACTGGTCGAACGGCAGCGTGCTGCCGTCGAGGGTCGGCCGCCCGGTCGAGCCACCGTGGAGCACCAGATCGCCGGCGTGGTCGAAGTTGCCGCGCACGTCCGAGGCGTTGGCCGAGCCGACGCCAGCGTAGTTGTCGACCAGCGTCTGCCAGGCGCCGCAGTTGCGCGCCTCGACCCGCTGCTGCTCGTGCTGGCGGTTCTCGTAGGTGCCGGTGGTGAGCATGTGCGCCGAGACCATCACCCGCTGCCGCGACGTGGCCGCGTGCGGCTGCGCCGGCGGACGCGCGACGTCGGTGCCATTGAACAGCCGCGGCGGGATCTTGTTTCCGGAGAGGAACAGGCTGATCAGCGTGCGCTGGGTGGGCGTGAACGTGTCCCTGAGCAGCGCGCCGGTCACCTCGGCACCGAAGGTCGCGACCACGTCCGCGGGGAACCCGGCGCAGAACGAGGTCGCGAACGCGTCCCACGCGGGGTCGGGCGCGGCGGTTGGGCCTCCCGCCGCGGGGCCAGCGCCGTCCGGCGTCGCCGACCCGGACGGCCCGCGCTGTTCGCGCGCGCCGCCTGCCGCAGGGCCGCCGCCCGTCGTCGCGCCACCGCGCTCGGACCCGCCGGTCGCCGGCGTCGCCCGGGTCGTGCGGATCCGCTCGACGACGGCGGCGAACTCGCGCCGATCGGCGGCGGTGATGGCCGCGAGGAGCTCCTCGGTCCAGCTCGCTGACCAGCTCTGGATGCGCTGCGTCTGCGCGGCCGGCGCGAGGCTGGCGAGCTGACGCAGCACGCCGCGGGCCTCGGCGCCGCGCTCGGCTGGCGTCTGGCCGTCGTGGAAGCGCTGCACGGCCCGGCCTTGGACGGCCGCGCCGCTGGACGCGCCGGCGGGCGCCATCGTGTCGAGCAACGCCGCGGCGCTCTCGCCGCGCACGACCGCGTCGGCGACCGCGTCGGCGTGCTGCTCGTACGGATCGCCGACCTGGCCGACCCCACCGGCGAGCTGCACGCCGCCGCGCTGCTGGACCACGTGCGCCGCCTCGTGCGCCGCCAGGTGCAGGTCGGGCGCCGCCCCGAACGCGACGTCGTCGCCGGTCGCGTACGCGTGCGCGCCGATCGCACCCGCGGCCTCGGCCGCGGCCCCGCCGACGTGCGCGCGCACACCCGACACGTCGTGGTGCCCGAAGCTCTGCTGGATCGCCGTGAGGTGCGGCAGCGCCCCGCCGCCACCGGCCACGCCCCGCGCCGCGAGCGTGTGCAGCGCGAACGGATCGTCGACCGCGGGCGTCGCCGTCGCCGCGCGCTGGACCGGCGCGGCCATCCCGGGCGCATCGGTGCCCTCGACGCCGACCACCGTCGGGCCGCGCTCGGCGCTGGCCTCGCGCCCGGCCTGGCGGCCCTGCTGGACCGCGACGCCGCTGCTGATGATCGACTCGATGCCGGCGCCGAGGTGCGCCAGGTCGCGGCAGTCTTGCTCCGAGCGGCCGCGGAAGTGCCCCGTCAGGTAGAACAGCGCGCCGAGCGGGCTCGAGCGCAGATCGCCGAGACCCGCCATCGGATCCGCGCGGCGCGGCGTCATCCCGGGGTCCTGCGTCGACGGTCCGATCCCGGGCTGATCGCGGGCGATCGCCTCCTCGATGCCGCGGCGCAGGTTGTCGACGGTCCGCCGCAGGGCCTCGGCGGTGGCCGGCGGCAGGCCTCCGCGCAGGTGCCCGAGCGCCGCGCGCAGCTGGTCGGCGGCCGCGGCGCCCTGGCTCGCGCTGGGGACCGCGCCCATGAAGTAGTTGCCGACGATCGAGCGCACCTGCGCCGCGTCGGCCTCCGGCAGGGTCTCGTCGAGGCCCTCGAGCTCGGCGCCATGACGATCGACGTGCATCGACACCTGCCGCGCCTCGGCCGCCGCGACGACTTGCATCAGGTCGGCCCGGGCCAGCACCGGCGGCATGCCCGCGATGCCGGTCAGCCGCACCTGCTCCATGTCCGACCGCGCGGTCGCCGCACGCTCGCGCAGCTGCCCGAGCAGCGCCTCGAGCGCGGCGCGATCGGTCACGGCGCGCACCGTCGCGAGCGCCTGGACGACGCCGCCCTCGGGTCGGCGATCGCGCTCGACGTGGCGGTTCGCGGTCGCGGCGGCGGCGCCCGCGGCCGGGTGCTCACCGTCGAGCTGGACCGCGCGCTGCACGCCAGCGGCGCCGCCACCGCCGAAACGGTCGAGCAGCGCCTCGGCGTCGCCCCCGGTGACGACCGCGTCGGCCACCGCGTCGGCGTGCTGCTCGTACGCGTCGCCGGCGCGGCCGAGGCCGTCGCGCAGCGCCACGCCGACCCGCTGCTGCACCACGTGCGCCGCCTCGTGCGCGGCCAGGTGCAGGTCGGGCTGGCTGGCGAACGCGATGCGATCGCCGGTCGCGTAGGCTCGCGCGCCGAGCGCCGCCGAGGCCTCGGCCGCCGCGCCGCCGACCGCGGCCTGCACGCCGGAGACGTCGTGGCGCCCGAACGCGCCGGCGATCTGGTCCAGGAACGGCAGCGGGCCGAGGGCCGCGCCGACCCCGTGGCCGGCGATCGCGTGGACCTCGTCGGCGGTGCGGCCCGGCGTGGTCTCCTCGGCGGGCGCCGGCTGGGCCAGGCTGCGGCCGAGCCCGGCGGGCGGGCGCCCCAGCACGTACCGGCTGCCGCGCATCGCCTCGACCTGCGCCGGTGTCACCTGATCGCCGGTGCGGGTGTCGCCACTCGCGAGGATGTTGGCGGGGTCCTCGGTGTGACCGACGTCGAGCAGCATATGCATCAGCTCGTGCGGGAGCACGTCGGGCGGGCCGCCGGGCGCGAGCACCACCGACTCCTGGTCTTGGCGCACGTTGGGCAGCTCGGAGTGGCTGAGCGCGAAGCCGAATGTGTCCCCGCTGGTGTCATGGTTCCGGATCGGGACCGGCAACCAGAACACCGCGATCTGTCCGGGGACCGGACGAAGAGCCAGCAGGTCGAGGGCCTCGGGCGCGGCTTGCCGTCTGGTATCGGTCCGTCCCCAGGGGGCTCCCTGGTTCTCGGCGCGCGGCTCGACGAGGTCCAGCGCCGGCGGTCGGACGTTGTAGCCGCCGCGCTCCTCGGTCGCGCGCTCCTCCCGACTGACCAGGCGAGCGGCCGCGGGGCCGGGGATCGTAGCCGGCCCGTGCACCTGGAGCTCGATGCCGAAGCGCTGGAAGAACGCCCGCGCCGCCGCGAGGTCGGCCGCGACCCCCGGCGAGGCCGGCTGCAGCACGACCGCGTGGATCGGCAGGCGCAGCGTCGCGGCCGGGGCGCCGGGCGCGCCGACCTGCCGCTGCACCACCTGCGAGCCCCGGGCATCGACGGCCACGGCCCGGGCCGGCAGGTGCTGGGTGCGCGACACCTTGCCCGGCGCCGGGCGCTCCCAGTCCGGCTCCTCGACCTCGACCTCGGGCGCATCGTGAGCTCGCTGCCGGTCGAGCCAGGTGAACGTGGGCATCCCCCACCCATGTGCAGCGGTCATGCCCACCGGGTGACGGCTCGCGTGTCGGTCCTGCGCCCTCGCCTCGCGCGGTTGTGCACGTCGTGCGCAACGACCTCCGGGAGTTCGAGCAGATCGGGCTCAAGCGACGATCGCCGGGCCGCGTCGCGCCGCGGCCACGCCGTCGCCAGCGCCGGATCACAGCGGTAGGCTGAGCCATGCCGTTCCCCGCTCCGCCGCGCCCCGATCTGCCGCCCGAGCGCGTCGCCACCGCCGAGTTCGCGCTGCGCTACGAGGACGTGGCCCAGGACGGCCGCATGACCGCGATCGCGTTCCCGCCGGCGCTGGGCTGGACGGTCTGGGCCAAGCTCCTCGACGGCCACCCGGCCGAGCGCGCGATGGCGGCCCAGGGCATCGTGCCGATCCTGTCGCGGCTGACGATCGTCGGCACCGACGCTGCGATCCGGGTCGACGCGCCCGCGACCGCGACCGGCGGCTACGAGCTCGCGCGCCAGGATCGCGACGGCGCGGTCGCCAAGCTCTTCCTCAACATGTGGGTCGAGGTCCGGGGCACGGCCGGCCGCATGGTGCCGCCGTCGGGCCCCGGCGCGCCGGTCGTCGCGGGCACGCTGTTCGCCGAGCACACGTTCACGCGGCTGTTCGCCTCCGCCGGAGATCGCCGGGTCACGCGCCTCGACGCGCCGGGCATGCCGAGCGTGCCGTCCGCGACCTACGACGCGCCGGCGCCGACGACCGCGATGGAGCTCCCAGCCGGCGCCACGCCGATCGACGGCGAGTTCCACCCCGATCCGGTGGTGACCGCGTTCGGCCTCGATCACACCGACTCCAACCAGCACGTCAACTCGCTGGTGTACCCGCGGCTGTTCGCCGAGGCGGCCCTGCGTCGCCTGGCCGAGCGCGAGCGCCCGCGCCGCGTGCTCGTGCGCGCGCTCGACATCGCCTACCGCAAGCCCAGCTTCGCGGGCGAGCGCGTGCGCATCCACACCCGCCTGTTCGCGCAGGGCGACCAGGTCGGCGCCGCCGGGTTCGTGGCCGACGTCGACGATCCGGCGGCGCGGCCGCGCTGCTGCGCGCGCATCCTGTTCGGCTGATCGCGTCGGCACCGCGCGCCCGCGTGCCCATCCACACCCGCCTGTTCGCGCAGGGTGACCAGTCGGCGCCGCCGGGGCCATGGCCGACGTCGACGATCCGGCGGGGCGGCCGCGCTGCTGCGCGCGCATCCTGTTCGGCTGATCGCGTCGGCGCAGATCGCCGGCCTCGTAATAACGGCCGCGGTCGCGGTCAAGCGGTTGCGCGCGCGCGCGCGGTGGTTATTGGTGGGGGAGTAGTCGATGGGGCGCTGGTGGTGGTCACCAGCCGACCCACGACCGCCGCGCGCCCGGCGTCGGTTTCGGCGCACGTCCTCCCTCTACAGGAGCACTGTCATGGCACTCGTCCGTCGTGAATCCAATCCCCCCGTCCGTTACCGTGACCCCTTCGCCATGGCCCGCGACATGTTCGCATGGGATCTGTTCGGCGATCAGCGCCCGGCCGTCAACTTCGCGCCGAGCTTCGAGGTGAAGGAGACGCCCGAGACCTACGTGGTCAAGGCCGACATGCCCGGCGTCAAGGAGGACAACCTCGACGTGTCGCTGCACAACGGCATCCTGGCCATCTCCGGCACCCGCGAGGCCGAGGAGCGCAAGGAGGGCGAGACCTACTTCCTGTACGAGCGTCAGTACGGCGCGTTCTCGCGCAGCTTCTCGCTGCCGGACACCGCCGACGCCGAGCGGGTCGAGGCCAAGCTCGACGGCGGCGTCCTGACCGTGACGATCGGCAAGCGCCCCGAGGCCAAGCCCAAGAAGATCGCGCTGCGCAAGTAGCGCCGCGCGCCGCGCCGGACGCGCCACCGTGCAGCTCGTGCACGTCGTGCGCCGCGCGCGCCGCGCCGGCGGCCGGGTCGCTCCGCCCGGCCGCCGCTCCGCTACCATGCGGCCATGCCGCGCATGACCGCCGACGAGATCTACGCGCTCCTGGCCGCGACGTTCCCGCAGGCCAAGGGCTTCTGCGAGATCACGGCGATCCGCGACGACGAGCTCGACTGCGTCGTGCGCTACCGGGAGGCGTTCTTGCGCCCGGGCGGCACGCTGTCGGGCCCGACGCTGATGACCCTGGCCGACACCGCGATGTACTTCCTGGTGCTGGCGATGTCCGGCCCGCAGCCGCTGGCCGTGACCTCGAGCCTGACGATCAACTTCTTGCGCAAGCCGCCGCCGGCGGACCTGCACGCGACCGCGCGCATGCTCAAGCTCGGCAAGCGCCTCGCGGTCGGCGAGGTCCACCTGCGCGGCGGCGACCCCGCGGTGGTCGTGGCCCAGGCCTCGGTCACCTACGCGCTGCCTGCGTAAGTCGGCGCGCTGCCTGCGTCGACGGCTCGTCAGCGTGTGCAGGAACGGTCACCGGATTCGGTGCAACTATCCGGAACTACGTTCCGATCCCCGTGGTCCAGCCATTGCATTTACGATGACGGTGCGCACCCTCGCCATCCTCGCCATCTGCGTCGCGGTCGCCGTGCCCGGGCGCGCGCGCGCCGACGAGTGCCCAGTCAACGGCCTCGACTGCCTGGCGGTGTCGCAGTTCTCGGCCACCGCCGACGCCACCAGCGACGCGTTCTTCCTGACCGCGCTCGCGCTGCCGATCGGCCTCGAGCTCGGGCGCGGCCTCGACGACGACGTGCTCCGTCGCGGCGCCGCGTACACCAGCGCGGTCGGCGCGACCGCGCTGACCGCGCTGGCGGTGAAGTACGCGGTCCGGCGCGATCGGCCGTACACGTACAACCGCCACCCCGGCGTGGTCGAGTACACCGCCCAGGCCCGCGGCAACGATCACTCATTCTTCTCGGGCCACACCAGCCTGGCGTTCGCCGCGGTGACCTCGGGCGCGCTGCTCTACAACCCGACCAGCCACGACGCCACCGCGCGGCTCGGCATCTGGGGCGGCGCCGGCGCGATCGCCGCGACCACCGGGGTGCTGCGCATCCGCGCCGGCCAGCACTTCCCGACCGACGTCCTCGTCGGCGCGGTGATCGGCACCGGCTTCGGCCTCGGCCTGACCTACGCGCTCGCGCCCGAGCGCGACCTGCGCGGCTCGGATCTGGGCGCGCTCGCCGTCGGCGTCGCCGTCGGCGCGCTCGCCGGCGCGCTGGTGCCGCTGCCGCGCGACGTGCGCCTGCCGCTGGGCGCGCGCGACCTCGCGGTCGTGCCGACGGTCGCGCCCGGCGCCGCTGGCCTGTCGCTGTCGGCGTCGCTGCGCTGACGCGACGACCGGCCCAGGTCAGAAGCGCTGGCGCTGCAGCCGGGCCTGGTCGAGGCCGTCCGCGCCGCCGGGGCCGAGCTGCTTGTAGATCGCGATGGCCAGGTCGAGGTGCTGGCGCGCGCCGGCGCGGTCGCCGCTCTCGCCGAGGGCGCGGCCGAGCACGCCGTGGGCCGCGGCGAGGTTGGCCGGGTTGAGCTTGAGCGCGGTGATCACCTCGAGCGCCCCGCGCGCGCTGGCGACCGCGTCGGCGGCGTGGCCCTGCGCCAGCTGGACCTGCGCCACGCCGAGCAGGCACAGCGCGCGCAGCGGGTGATTCTCGCCGTGGACCGCGAGCGCGATCTCGGCGCAGCGGGTCATCGCGCGCTCGACGACGGGCCAGCGCTCGGCGGCCATGTTGATGTTGCCGTAGTTGGCGTACATCTTGATGAGATCGGGGTGATCGGCAGGGACGGTGACCTCGAAGATCTGCATCGCGCGATCGGCGTGGGCGAGGCCCTCGTCGAGCTGGTCGCTGCGCACCAGCACGTCGGCCAGGTTCTGCTCGGCCTGGCCCTGCAGGCGCGACGGCCGATCGGGATCGTCGAGGCGGCGGTAGATGGCGAGCGCGCGCGTGGCGGCGACCGCGGCCTCCTCGAGGCGCCCGGCGGCGATCAACCGGTTGATCGCGTGCCCGAGCAGCTTGGCCACGTCCTCGGAGTCGGGGCCGGAGGCCGCCTCCTCGATCGGCAGCGCGCGCGCGTCGAGCGCGATCGCCTCGTCGAGCTTGCCCAGCCGCTTGAGCGCGGTGGCCAGCGTGATCATCCGGGACACCGTCGTCGGGTGACTGGGACCGTAGGCGTCCTCGGCGGCGGCCAGCGCGGCGCGACACGGCGCCTCGCCCTCGTTGCGCCCGCTGTCGACCGCGGCGACGCAGCGGCACTGGGTCGCCCGGGGCTGCGGCGGCGGCTCGACGACGGCCAGCCGCGCACAGGCGCCGAGCGCGTCGTCGTAGCGCCCGAGGCGCGCCAGCGCGCGGGCCTCGTCCTCGTCGAAGTCGAGGCGGACCGACGGCGGGACGCCGTCGCGCGCCACCGCCGCGCGCGCGATCGGCAGCAGGACCTCGATCGCCTTGGGGTCGGCGCGCTGCGACGCGGCGTCGAGCAGGCGCAAGGTCGCGGTCGCCTCGAGATCGCGATCGCCGGCGAGCGAGGCCTGGGCCAGCGCCTCCTCGCGCGCCGCCTGGGCCGCCTTCGGATCCTGGCCGCTGGTGTAGCGCGCGACCGCGAGCAGCACCTCGGCGCGCAGGCCGGGGTGGCCGAGCGCGTCGGCGAGCGCGCGGGCGGCGGCGACGCGACGGCGCGCCTCGGGCAGATCGCCGGCGGCGCTGGCCGCGTGCATCGCGTCGAGCTCGCGCCGGATCCCCGCGACCCGCGGATCGTCGGGGATCGGCGTGGCGGCCTGGAGGCGGGCGGCGTTGCAAGCCTCGGGCGCGGGCAGGCCGTCGATGGCGGCCAGCGCGCCGGCCGCCGCGCGCGGGCCGCCGCCGCTCAGCCGCTCGAGCACGGCGCTGGCCAGCGACAGCTCGCGATCGAGGCAGGCCATGCGCCGATCGAACACCTCCGCCGACTGCTCGCCGCGCTCGTGCGTGGCGCGGCAGGTGTCGATGCGCGCGCCGCGCCAGCGCCCCGTCCACCCGTCGACGGCGGCCACGGTGCGCGTCGCGGTGTCGCCGCCAAACGGCCTCACCGGCGCGAAGCCGGCGCGCAGCCGCTCCTGCTGCGCTGGCGTCCACAGCGCCAGCGCGGCGTCGCCAGCGCGCTCGCACGGGACCCGCGCCGCCGGACGGTCCGCGACCTGCCACAGCACCAGGGCGGCGCCGCCGAGCGCCACCGCGCCGACGACGCCGACGAGCGCGCGTCGCCGCCGGACCGGGGTCCGCTCGAGCAGGTCGCACAGCGCGGTCATCGAGGAGTGGCGCGCGTCGGGATCGTGCGCGAGGCCGCGATCGAGCGCGCGCACCAGCCAGGCCGGCGCGCCGCGGGGCCGCGGTCGGCGGCGGTCGGCGATCACCGGCTCAGCCCAGCCCGCCGCGTCCTGCTCGAACGGGTGCTCGCCGAACAGCGACTCCCACATCGCGACGCAGAACGAGAACTGATCGCTCCGGGCGGTGGCCGATCGGCGCGCGTGCTGCTCGGGAGCCATGTAGCGCGGTGTACCGATGTAGGCCCCGACGCCGGTGAGCGTGGACCCGAGCAGGCCTCCGACGGGCGTCACCGCCGCGCTCGGATCGCCGTCATCCCCGCGATCGTCGACCGTGGTCGCCATCGCGCTCGGCAGCTCCGGGGGCGCCGCGCCGCCGCCGTCGCGCGCCTCGCCGAGCCGGGCCAGCCCGAAGTCGCCGATCCGGGCGCGGCCGTCGGCGCCGAGGAAGATGTTCGACGGCTTCACGTCGCGGTGCACCAGGTCCTTGGCGTGGGCGGCGGCCAGGCCGCGCCCGACCTGCACGAACAGCGTGACCACCTCGCGCCACCCACGCCGCGCCGCGCGCTGGTCGAGGCTCTCGCCGTCGACCAGCTCCATCGCGATGAAGACGCGGTCGCCGTCGGCCCCGATGTCGTAGACCGCGACGACGTTGGGGTGCTGGAGCTGGGCCAGGGCCTGGGCCTCGCGCAGGAAGCGCATCGACCGGTGGGCGTCGGGCTCGTGGATCAGCTTGAGCGCCACCGCGCGCGCCAGATCGGGATCGCGGGCCTCGTACACCGCGCCCATGCCGCCAGCGCCGACGAGCCGCACGATCTCGAAGCGATCGACGCGGCTGCCGGCGCGCAACGCGGTGGAGGGTGCGTCGGCGACGGTCATCGTCGCCGATCGCCGGCGGCGGTCCGGCAGCCGGTCGTCCTCGTGGCGGCCATCGCCGTCTACGGTAGCAGAGCGCCGCCGGCCGCGCGCAGCTGCCGTCGCCGCGCGCGCGGCCCGCCCGAACGCTGGTGCGGCGTTCCGGGTGCGCCAGGTGAACCTCGGCCAGGCCGGTCGAGCCGGGCGGGGCGCCGTCGACCGGGCGGTTGGTGCCGCCGCGCGAGGCGACCGGGTCGCCGGAGCCCCACGACTCCGGACGCTAGACCCCGGCGAGCAGCAGCGCGGCGAGCTCGCCGCGCGAGCCGACGCCGAGCTTCCGATAGACGGCCTTGACGTGCGCGAGGAACGTGTGCTCGGACATGCCGAGCGACGCCGCGCCCTCGACGCTCTTGAAGCCGCGCAGCAGCAGCAGCGAGACCTCGGCCTCGCGCTCGGACAGGCCGGCGGTGCGCAGCAGCTCGACGCTGTCGAGGGCGCGGATCGGCTCGGCCATGATGAGGATCTGCGGCGGATCGTCCGGGCGGCTGCGCATCCGCTCGGCCACCAGGCGGTAGCGCTGGTGCGTGCCGCGCTCGACGTAGACGACGCGCGGCATGGGCGCGCCGGTCGCGCGCACCAGCTCACGCCGCGCGATCTCGACCAGGGCGGACAGCGCGTCGCGCGTCCGGTGCGGATCGGCGGCGACGCTGCGGGCCAGGAGCTCGTCGCCCAGCGCGTTGGCCGCGGCGACGCCGCCACCGGCGTCGACGAACAGCAGCCCGACGCCGTCGCCGGGGACCGACTCGAGGGTCTCCTTGGCGAGGAGCCGGCGCAGGGCCTGCGTGACGATCGGCACGGCGCGCTCGACCAGGCGCACCGCGCCCGCCGCGAACGCACCCGACCGTCGCGCGAGCGTGAGGTGACCGAAGCTCTGCCCGCCCGCCGCGAACGTCGCGTGCAGGTCCTCCTCGTAGCCGAGATCACCGAAGTAGTAGCGCGCGTACGGATCCTCGGCCGGGATCCCGCCGCGCGGGACGCGCACGACCGTAACGTCGTCACGGGCCGACGCCGCGTAGTCCGCCAGCGGGCTCTTGAGGAACACGTTGGCGGTGAAGTGCTGACACGCGGCCGGGTCGTATCCAGCGCCGCTGGCGCCGAGCCACAGCGCCGTCAGCGGATCGAGCCGCAAGAACACGTGCGCGTCGGCGTCGACCGCGTCGGCGAGGACCGCCCCGACCTGCTCGGTGAGCGCGTCGGCGCTCGTGAGCTCGCGGGCGGCGCGCTCCACGCGGTGGTGCGCCCGGCGCCAGTGACTGTCCGTGGTGCCCATCGGATCCACGCTAGCAGGCTGTCGCGGTGCCGGCCCTCCCCAGATCTGGGGAGCCAGCCCGGGTCCCCAGAACCTGGGATTGGGCGGTCGCGGCGACGCGCGCACGGTGGCCGCATGCAGCTCTCCTGGCCCACCGTCCTCCTCGCCCTCGCCTGCGGCGCCACCGCGTGCAGCGACGCCGCCACGCCACAGCCTCCCGCGGGGTGCCCCCCGCTCGGCGCCGGAACACCTCACCGCGGCCCCATGATCGAGCGCGACGAGATCTGGCGCGCCGCCGACAGCCCCCACCTCGTCGAGGGCCCGCTCGCGGTGATCGGCGGCGCGACCCTCACGATCGAGCCGTGCGCCGTGGTTCGCTTCGCCCCCGGCGCCGGCGTCGAGGTCGGCCTGCCGGACGGCGCGGAGCTCGGTCGGCTCGAGGCCCGCGGCGAGGCGGCGCGGCCGATCGCGCTCGAGGGCACCAGCGCCGCGCCGTGGTCGGGGATCGTCGTCCATGCCCCGTCGCGCGTCGACCTCGCCCACGTCGGTATCGACGGCGGCGGCCAGGGTCCCGGCGGCGCGACGCTGGTCGGCGTCGGCGCCGGGGTCACGCCCGCGGCCGAGGTCCTGTGGGTCGACACCGTGACGGTCGCGCGCTCCGCGGGCGCGGGCGTCCGCCTCGATCGGGCGGCGCGGTTCGGCGACGGCTCGCGCGCGCTCGCGATCGATGGGGCCAGCGGCGCCGCCCTCGTCGTCGGGCTCCACGGCCTGCAGGGGCTGCCCGACGGCGCCTACGCGGGCAACGCGCGCGACGAGATCGTCATCGACGAGGACGAGGCGAACGACCGGCCGGGCCTCCAGGCGGACACGGCGCTGCGCGATCTGGGCGTGCCGTACGTCGTCGGTCAGGCCGTCGGCGACCACTTGCGCGTCGGCGCCAACGGCGGCCCGGCGGTGACCCTCACGATCGAGGCCGGCGTGGAGCTGCGGTTCCAGCCCGAGGGGAGCCTGCGGATGGTCGCCGACGCCGACGGCCCGCGCGGCACGCTGCGCGTGCGCGGCACCGCCGCGCGACCGGTGACGTTCACGTCGCGTACGGACGCCGATCCGCCCGGGTCCTGGGCCGGCCTCTACTTCGAGTCCCCGATGGCGGATCACGACGTCGCCTTCGCCCGCGTCGAACGCGCCGGCGGCTTCTGCTCGTGCTCGCTCGCGACGTGCAGCCCGGTCACGACCTTCGATGGCGCGGTGATCCTCGACGGCCTGCCGGCCCGGGTGTTCGTCCACGACAGCGTGATCGTCGACAGCGCCGGGCACGGCTTCGTCCGGAGCTGGCTCGACCACGACGACCTCGACTTCGCCGCGGCCAACCAGCTGCAGGGCGTCGCGGCCTGCGCGCAGACCCGGCCCCAGCTGTCCGACGTCGTCTGTCCCGACGAGGCCTACGCCTGCGCGCCGTGACCGCGCTGCGCCACCCGCGTCATCACCTGCACGCCAGAGGCCGCCATGGAACCGCCGTTCGCGCCCGCCGATCAGCTGGTCGTCCTCCCGTCCCACCTCCCGGCGCCCGGCCTGGGCCTGCTCCCGGTCCAGGCGTTCCTGCTCCGCGGGGACGCGCCGGTCCTCATCGACGCCGGCCTGGCCGTCGAGCAGGACGCCTTCCTCGACGCCCTCGACTGCCTGATCGATCTCCACGACCTGCGCGCGCTGGTGATCACCCACGACGACGCCGACCACACCGGCGCCCTCGCGCCGCTGCTGGACCGCGCACCCCACGCGGTCGTCGTCACGTCGCAGCCCGGCGCCGGCAAGCTGAGCGCGAGCCATCGCGTGCCGCCGGACCGCCTGCGGGTCGCCACGCCGGGCCGGCGCCTCGACATCGGCGCGCGCGCCTTCCGCGTCCTGCCCGCGCCGCTCTACGACAGCCCCGGGACCTTGATGCTCCTCGACGAGCACGCCGGCTGGCTGTTCTCGTCCGACGCGTTCGGCGCGTTCCTGCCCCGCACCGCCGAGGACAGCGACGAGCTCGACCCGCGCGCCGTGCTCGACGGCATGTCTTGGTTCGGCCGCGCGCGCGCACCCTGGGTCGCCCACGAGGACGCCGCGCGCTGGCGCGATCGGATCGAGGCGACGCGCGCCGTCGACCCGAGCTGGCTGTTCGCGAGCCACCTGCCACCGACACGGGGCGCGCTCCTCGAGCAGCTCTGGGCGCGGGCCGCGGCGCTCCCGCGCGAGGGCGAGGTGATGATCACGGGCGCGGACGTGCGGATCGAGGCCCGGCCGGCGGGCGCGGCGGCGGTCAGCCGCGGCTGAGCCACGACCGGCCCGCTGAACCTCAGCGCCGCGCGGCGATCCAGTCGCGCATGCCGGCCGGCGGCGGCCGCTCGAACCGCAGGCGCGCGCCGGTGACCGGGTGCACGAAGCCGAGCGTGGCCGCGTGCAGCATCAGGCGCGGCGCCGCGAGCAGCGCGCCGCCGCGGTTCTCGAAGTCGCGGCCGTAGACCTCCTCGCCGACCAGCGGATGGCCGGCCTCGCTCAGGTGGATGCGGATCTGGTGGGTCTTGCCGGTCTCGAGCCGGACCTCGCACACGGTCGCGCCGCGCAGGGCCTCGCCGGCGGTGACGTGGGTGACCGCGCGCTTGCCCTGGCGCGCGTGCGAGGTCGAGCCGCGGAGGCCGTCGCCGCGATCGGTGACCAGCCACGACTCGATCGTCTGGGTGCGCACGACGCCGTGGGCCACGCACGCGTACGCGCGCTCGCACGAGTGATCGCGCAGCTGCGCCGCCAGCCCCAGCTCGGCGCGCTTGCTCTTGGCGAACATCAAGAGCCCCGAGGTCGCCTTGTCGATGCGGTGGACGACGTGCAGCGGCGTCTCGGTCGCCTGCCGGCCCATGCGCCGCCAGGCCGCGCGGATCAGGTCCATCGCGGTGCCGGTCTCGCGCTCGTCGTAGGGCACCGACGAGATGCCCGGCGGCTTGTCGATCACGACGACGTGGGCGTCGTCGTGGACCAGGTCGCCCTCGCGCAGCGGATCGCGCGGGCGCGGCGCCGCCAGCCGCACCTCGATCGCCTCGCCGCCGCGCATGCGCGCGTCGATCGCCAGCACCGCCGCGCCGCCGACCAGCACCTTGCCCGTGGCGATCCACTTCTTCACCACCGACCACGGCTCGCCGCTGGCGTCGCGCACGACCGCCGCCAGCGTCGCCCCGGCCGCGGCCGCGGGCACGGTCCAGGGGGCGGGCACCGGCATCGCGCGTGTGTACAGCCGCGGCGATCGGGTCGCAACCAGCCCGCGCCCAACGATCGGGTCGGGACCGACCCAGGCGGCGCCGACGCCCGGGCCGGCGTGGACCCAGGTGTGAGCGCACCTACCTGTGGATCCACGCACCTACGCGCTGGCACCGAGGCTGCACAAGGGTTCGGCACCGACCCCGACAACCTGAAACCGAGCCACTGGAGATTCCGTCATGAAGCCCATCAAGTTCATCGTCCTCGCCGCCGCCGCCATCGCCTTCCTCGGCGTCTTCATCCTGCCGTACATCAGCGTCGGCCCGGTCAGCTTCACGCTCTGGAAGCTCCGCAACCTCAACCCGCGCGAGTCGCTGGTGCACCCGTACATCATCATGCTGATGTCGATGCCCGGCCTGGTGCTCGGCGGGCTCGCGCTGCGGGCCCAGAAGCTGCCGCGCTGGACCACGATCATCACGCTCATCTGCTTCGCGATCAGCACGTTCATCGCGCTCGCGGTGTTCTCGAAGACCCAGACCAAGTTCGGCGAGCACGGCGGCTTCGGCGCCAAGCTGATGGTCCTGGCGATGATCGCCGGCGCCGGCGCCAGCCTCGTCAACATCATCAAGCCCGACACCGGCAAGGCCTGAACGTCAGCCTCGTCCCCGCGCCGGCCGCGACCGCCTGGTCGCGGTCTGCGCGCGTTTCGGTGACGACCGCGGCGACGACGACGACGCTGGCGGCGCGGACTTCGGCGACGGCCGCGGCGGCGCCGGCGGCGCGGATTTCGGCGATGGCGCGACCGGCGCCGGCGCGGGCCGCACGAGGTCGAGCGGCCTCGGGCACAGCGCGCGCAGCTTGCAGTCCGCGCACTCGCCGCCGGTCCAGACGTGCTCGTACAGCCCCTGCACCTGGTCGAGCAGCGGCCCGTCGTCGGTGACCACGCCCAGCTCGAAGTTGCGCCGGCCGCTGCCGCGCGCGCCCAGGCCGGCGCCGGTCCAGTTGGCCGAGCCCAGGTACAGGAGCGCGCCGTCGACGACGACGATCTTCCAGTGGACGCGCGGGCACTGGCGCAGCGCGAGCCCGGCGGCGAGCCCGGGGTGCTGGGCGCGGCCGGCGACGAACGGCCGCGACGGGCGATCGGCGTGGAGCACGCGCAGCTCGACGCCCTTGGCCGCGAGCTCGGCCAGCGCCGCCATGATCGACCGATAGCTGGCGCGCCCGAGCTGCCGACGCCGCCCGGGCGCCGCGCGGTGATCCTCGATCATCAGCTCCTTCAGGTTCGCGGTGGCGATCCACACGCTGGTCTCGGCGGCCAGCACCGCCGCGATCACCCGCTGGTAGTGCCCGCGCCCGCCGATCAGCTCGAGCGCGACCGGCCGCGCCGGCATGATGAGGTCGACCTCGGGGCCGCGGCGCGGCGCGGTGCGGACGCGCCGGGCCACGCGCGCTACCGGCGGGTGCTCGCCAGCACCTGCCCCATCGACAGGTACTCGCCGCGCCCGGCCTTGATCACGGTGTCCTGATCGATCACGCCGCGCCCGTCGCCAGCGGCCATGAACGCCGCGGCCAGCGCCGCGTTGCGGATGTTGGCGCCGCTCATCTTGGGGTAGGCCTCGGCCAGCGCCGCGTAGTCGAGATCGGCGCCCAGCGGCGCCTCGTCGGTCGCGAGCAGGCGGCGCCACAGGAGCGTGCGCTCGTCGTCGTCGGGGTGCGGGAACACGATGTGGGCCGCGAGCCGGCGCTTGAGCGCCTTGTCGATCGCGGTGTCGAGGTTGGTCGTGAGGATGACCACGCCGCCGAACCGCTCGATGCGCTGCAAGAGGAAGTTGACCTCGAGGTTGGCGTAGCGATCGTTGGCGCCCTTGACGTCGGAGGTGCGCTGGCCGAACAGCGCGTCGGCCTCGTCGAACAGGAGCAGCGCGTGCCCGGCCTCGGCCGCGTCGAAGATCTGCGCGAGCTGCTTCTCGGTCTCGCCGACCCACTTGCTCACGACCTTCGACAGGTCGACCTGGTACAGGTCGAGCTCGCAGCTCGGCGGCGATGAGGCCCGCGACCATGGTCTTGCCGGTGCCGGGCGCGCCCGAGAACAGCGCCGCCACGCCGACGCCGCGCGGCATCTTGGTCCGGTAGCCCCACTGCTCGTAGACCACGTGGGCGTGGCGCACGCGCGCCGCCAGGCCCCGCACCTGCGCGAGCACGTCGTCGGCCAGCACGAGGTCGTCCCAGGTCTGCTTGACCGCGACCCGATCGGCCAGCGAGCCGAGCTTCTCGGCGATGTTATGGCGCACGCCCGCGAGCAGCTCGCCCAGGTCGAGCGTGCGCCCGACGTGCAGCAGCCGGGCGCTGTCGACCGCCCGCCGGATCGCGCCCGCGCCCAGCGGGAACCGGATCGCCAGCACCTGCGCGGCCTCGGCGGTCGCGCCGTGGGCCCGCCACAGCCGCTCGCGGGTCTCGACGTCGGGCACCGGCCACCCCACGCGCACGGTCGGCGCTCGGCTGCCCAGATCGAGCCCGGGCCGGGTCGACACCAGCACGACCGGGCCGTCGGCGTCGTCGATGAACTGCGCCAGCACCAGCGCGCGCTCGTCCTTGCCGCCCTCGCCGCCGCCGAGCTCGTCGAGCCCGACGATCACCGGCACCGCGCCGTGGAGCAGCGTCTCGCGCCGGAGCGCGCGCAGGTGCGCGGCCAGCACCGCGGCGTTCGGCGCGCGCGCCAGCTCGATCGCCAGCATCGGCCGCGGCGACGCCAGCGCCACCGCGGTGCGGCGCCCGGTCAGCGCCGGCCCCTCGACCACCAGCGCCACCGGGTCGCCGGTCGCGAGCGGCTCGGTGATCGCGGTCAGGGCCTTGGCCTGGACCGCGTCGTGGATCACCGTCGCCGGCGCCGCCAGCCACAGGCAGTCGGGGTCGACCCGGGGCGCGCCGGCGAGGTGCGCGACCAGCTCGCGCGCCGGCGCCAGGGTCCACGCGCTCGCGACCCGCTCGCCGTGGCCCACCAGCAACAGGCCGCGCCGCACCAGCGGGTGATCGCCGACGAAGGCCAGGCCCAGCGCCCGCGCCCGCTCGGGCGGCAGCTCGACCATCCGGCAGAACAGGGTCAGCGTCAGGCCGTAGCTGGCGCGCTCGTCGAGCTCGAGCGCGTGCACGCGCATCGGCGGGTTCGCGGCCAGGGCGACCGCGGCCCAGACCAGCTCGACGGTGTCGGCGTCGAGGCCGAGCGCGCGGGTCAAGGTCAGCATCGGCCGGGTCGCGACCTCGTCGGGCAGCGCCGCGATCGCCGCCTCGACCTCGGCCAGGTCGACCTCGAGCTGGGCCCGCACGTCGAGCGCGGGCGTGACCTCGCGCCGGACCACGGCGCGCATCGCCCGCAGGTACGCGCGGTGGATCTGCAGGTCGAACTCGTGCCGCGCCGGGGGCGCGCCGCTCACGATCCGGGGATCCACAGGTCGACGCGGCTGGCCAGCTCGCCGGCGTCGGCGGCGCGGCAGGTCGTGAACACGAACCCGACGCCGGGCATCGACTTCGCGCGGGCGACGCAGCCGTCGGCCCGGGTGCGGCTGTCGTCGATCGTCGGCGGCCGCGGGTAGGTGTGCAGGTCCGGGTACGAGGCCTTGAGCGCGGCCAGGCTGACGCCGACGCCGTGGCCGGCCGCGGTGACCGCGCCGGGGCCGTCGATCATCACCATCGTCACCTTGGCGCCGCCGCGCGCCGCGGTCACGGCCGGCACCCGCAGCTGCTCGATCGGCGGCGGGCCGTCGAACCCGCCCTTGGCCATCTTCGCGAACGGCCCGCCGGTGACGAACGCGGTCAGGCCCGGCCCGTCGAACCGGAAGCCGTCGACCGGCTGGGCGTCGGCGATGAACCGCGCGACGTAGCGGCCGGCGAGCCCGTCGTCGATCAGCTCGGCCGGCAGCGGCTGGCCCAGCGTGATCGGGCCGACCTGCCCCGCGGCGATGATCCAGCGCGGCGCCGGCGCGGCGTCGACGGGCGGATCGCTCGGGGCCGTCACCGCGGCGGCGTCCGGGGGCGTGGCGGTCGCGACGATCGACGGCGGCGGCGGCGCGGTCGGCGCCGGGGCCGAGGCGCCCTTGCCACACGCCACCGCGGCGACGATCACCAGGCTCGCGCGCACGTTCACGAGGCTCGCGCGCACGATCACGGGACCGAGATGTACCAGAGCATGATCCGCTGCGACGAGTACCAGTCCGACGAGTCGGACAGCGCCTCGCCGTTGAACAGATCGACGTGCCCGGTGCCGCCGTAGCTGAAGATCTTGTCGAACGCGACGATGCCCTTGCGCCCGGCCAGGAGCGGCTTGACCTCCTTGTCGAAGGCCTCGCGGAACTCCTCCTCGTCCTTGTAGCGCTTGCCGCCCGGCGGCAGCGACACGTCGGGCGCGCGGAAGTACTTGCTCAGGTAGGTCCACATCTCGCGCGCCGCGAGGATGTAGTACTGCTTGGTGGCCTTGCTGTAGTGCGGCTTGCGCTCGATGCCGGCGGCCTTGGTCTTGGCCGGGGTGATCGTCTCGCCGATGCCGTTGAGCATGACGCTCAGGCGCACCGCGCAGGTGTTGTCGATGTAGTCGGGCAGGCCGTGATCCTCGCGGACCTGATCGCTCGACGTGTCCTCCTCGCCGCCCCACCCGTCGTTGTGCGGGTGGGCGTCCCACATCTCCTGGAACCCCTCGTCGCCCTTGGGCAGGTCGTGCTTCATCTGCACCGCGCCGCCGCCGCCGGCGCTGGCCGCGGTCGGCCCCGCCATCTGCGACAACAGGTACTCGGCGGGCTCGCCGGCGACGACCGCGTCGGCGACGCGATCGGCGTGGCGCTCGTAGGGATCGCCCTCGCGGCCGACCCCGCCGGCGAGGTGGACGCCGGCCCGCTGCTGGACGACGTGCGCGGCCTCGTGGGCGGCGGTGTGCAGGTCGGGCGCGCCCTTGAAGGCGACCTGGTCGCCGGTGGCGTAGGCCTGGGCGCCGATCGACTCGCACGCCTGCGCGGCCTGGCCGCCGGTGTGGGCGCTCACGCCCGACACGTCGTAGCTGCCGAACGACTGCTGGATCTGATCCTGGAACGGCAGCGCCTGGCCCGCGCCCGCGACGCCCTGGGCCGCGGCGCCGGCGACGTCACCACCGAGCGCACCCTTGCCCTGCACCGCGAGGCGCGCGTCCGCGCCGGCGCCCCGCTTGGGACGGTGGTCCTCGCGATCGGCCATCACCTGATCGAGCTCGGCGTCAGCGTGGCCAGGACGAAGGGCTTGCTCCAGCATCCGGCCAGGGTACCGCAGCCGCCTACCCAAGTCATCGCCCTTCCGTGCGGGACCGGGGTGCGGTAGGTGAGCGCATGCGCGCCCGAACCTTCCCGCTGATCTGTGCCCTCGCCCTCGGCGTCACCGCGTGCGGAGGCAAGGCCGCGCCGCCGCGCCCGCCCGCGGCCCAGGCGGTCGACGTGCCGGCGCCGCAGCCGGTGGTGCCGCCGCCGCCGGTCGACGCGCTGCCGACGATCCCGTCGACGCCGCAGCCGGCGCCGGCCGATCTGCTCGCGACGGGCACGATCGGCGACCCGATCGCGACCCTGACCGCGCTGATCGCCTACGCCGACGCGGTCAAGCCCGGGATCGGCGCGGTGCTGAACCCCGCCAGCGTCGTGCAGATGGCGGCCGCCCAGGGGCTCGACCTGCGCGGCGTCGATCTGTCGCGACCGGCGCGCGCGCTGGTGCTGGACCCGAAGCGCAACCCGGCGCCGCTGGTGGTCGTGGTCGCGGTCGCCGACGAGCGCGCGCTCCGGACCCAGGTCGACGCGCTGGACCTGGCGCTGGTCGTCCACGACGGGTGGGCGGCGATCGGCAGCCCGGCCGCGCTGCGGGCCGCGGCGCCCTACGCGCTCACGACCGCGGTCACCCTGCCCGCGCCGGCGATGCCGCAGGTGTCGATCGACATCGCGGCGGTGATGACGCGCTACAAGCCGATGCTGGCCGGGTTCATCGACGGGGCCATCGCCGCGCAGCCGCCGAACCTGCAGGTCTACACCGCGTCGTCGATGCGGGCCTACCTGGAGCTGTTCGACCAGCTCGATCGGCTCGACCTCGCGCTCGAGCTCGACCGCGATCGCGCCAGCGTCGCGATGATGGTGGCGCCGCGCGCCGGCACCGGCGTCGCGGCCTTCACCGCGCAGCAGCGCCCCGGCGACTTCAAGCTGCTCGAGCGCCTCGGCGCCGCGCCGATGATGATGGGCGGACGCCTCGAGACCGGCGCGGTGTTCACGCAGCTGCTCGAGCTGAGCGCACCGATGGTGGAGTCGATGTACGGCGCCCAGCTCGCCGGGAACATCGGGGCGCTGTTCGCGCGCTGGCCGACGCTGGCCAACGGCGAGAACGCGATGACCCTCGACCTGACCGGCGGCAAGGTCAGCGCCGCCGGGCTGTGGGACATCACCGACGGCGCCGCCGCGCAGCAGCTGTGGTTCGACTACCTGACCGCGCTCGGCGCCGCGGCCGGCGGGACCATGGCCACGACCGTCGACGTCAAGGCGGCCACCTACCGCGGCGTCCGCTTCGCGCGCGGCCACACCGTCGCCACCACCGCGGCGACCAAGGCGTCGATGTCGATGTACGGCGGGCAGCTCGACTTCGGCTACGCCGTGCCGGGCAAGCTGTTCGCGGTTGCGCTCGGGCAGGACGTCGTCGCCCAGCTCCGCGCGCTCACCGACATCGCGCTGCCCAAGAAGCGCGCGACGACCAAGGTCGCGCCCGGCCTGGCCGCCACGCTCGCGCAGGCCCGCACCCGCGGCGACAGCTTCGTCGTCGCGATCGACGCGCCGGCGATCCGATCCGCGTTCCAGCCCAGCGCCGGCGCGATCCCGCCCGCGGCCGAGCTCGCGGCGGCGGCGATCGGCGTCCACGGCGGCGCCCTGACGCTGCGCCTGACCATGCCGGCCAGCCAGCTCGCGCCGCTGGTCCCCTGATCGTCGCGCCGCGCGACGAGCGCTCCGGGCCGCGGCTGGCTCCGCCGATCGGCGGCGGCTCGGCGGCGGCTCGGCGCGCCGGACCGCGGGTGGCTACGCCGACCGGCGGCGCCGGCGGGCCAGCGCCGCGCCGACGACCAGCAGCGCGCCGACGCTGGCGTCGGGCGACGACGACGCGCAGCCGCAGCCGCCGGCCTCGTCGGGCGGCGGCGTGTACGGCGCGATCGCGACCGTGGTCTCCTGCTGGATGCCGCCGCGGATCGCGCTGGTGATGACGACCTCGAGGTCGACCGGGTCGCCGGACGGGACCACGTCGATCGTGTGGACCGTCGCGGCGACGTCGTCGGTGACGCGCGTGACCGTCGCGTCGCCGCCGAGCACGCGCGCCTCGATCGCCACCGCCCGCTGCGCGCTGACCTCGATGCGCGACGACTCGGCCACGCCGGTGATCGGCAGGTACCGGGCCGAGAAGCCCTCGACGATCGCGGTCGCCGCGCCCGGCGCCACCAGCGGCGGCTCGCGCAGCGCCGCGGCCAGCCGGCCGGCGTCGGGGTAGCTGGTGCCGTCGGCGAAGCGGCCGGTGCGCGCGTTCCAGCGCGTGAACTCGATCCACTCGTCGGTCAACGCGCGGCCGCGCCCGGTCAGCTCCGCGTCGATGGCGGTCAGGAACGTCGGGTCGGCGCCGGTGTCCTCGCACCCGGCCCAGGCCGCGGCCGTGATGCCGGCGCCGACGTGGGCCTCGAGGAAGTACGGCCACAGCGCGGCGCCGTACGGGTACAGATCGCCGAAGCCGGCGCCGGGACGATCGAACGGCCGGAACGGCTTGGCCTGGAACGCCGCCACCAGGTGCTCGAAGTCGTCCTGCTCGGGGTAGACCACCTCCTCGGCCCAGACCGCGGAGCCCTCGGACCACGCGATCGGCTGATCGCTGTCGTACGCGCTCTGGACGGCGTGGAACAGCTCGTGGCTGGTGAGGATGCGCAGCGCCATCGACACCGACGGATAGTTGTAGCCGACGAAGTCGTTCTCGATCGTCATGTGGCCGCTGCACGTGAACGGCGTCTGCGCGCAGCTGTCGGCGGTGAAGCTGCCGTCGGCGCCGGCCAGGTCGCGCAGGTAGATGTCGAGCCGGTCGTCGCCGCCGAGCGCGCCGTCGGACAGCGGCGGCCGGAAGCCCAGCGCCGCGAACGCCGCCAGCGACTCGTCGCCGCGCAGCGCCGCCTCCTCGACGAAGTCGGGCACGCCGCTGGCGTCGCTGTCGAGCGCCGGCACCGCGTCGGCGCTGGTCGTGACGTAGTGGATGCGGACCCGGCCGCCGGGCCGGGCGTAGGTCTCGGGAGTGGTGCCCGGCGCCCAGGGATCGCGATCGGCGACGGCGACGGTCGGCGCCGCGACCAGCGCGGCCGCGACCAGCGCGGCTCTCACAGCGGCGCCCACTCGACCTGGTAGTACGCGCCCCGCATCGGGTTGGCGGCGTCGCCGTAGTACGTGACGATGCGCAGCTTGCGGTGCACGCCCGGGGCGATCCGCAGCACCCAGACCTGGGTCTTGGGCGTCAGCACGTGGGTCTGATCGTCGTAGTCGTACCAGGTCGACATCACCGTGGCCGGCTCGCCGGTCGGGCCGGCGATCAGCGTGCAGGTCGCGTCGGCCCAGTCGTCGGTGGTCAGGGTCGCCGGCACGGCGTCGACGTCGCCGAGGAACTCGACCGCCACTGGTGCGGCCGCGACGTCGCCGGGGCCCGAGTCGCCGCCGTTGATCTTGATGCCGGCGCGCTTGAACGCGATGTGCCACGCGGTCGACGACAGCGCGGTCGTGTCCGAGATGTCGACCTTGGTGCCGGTCATCAGGTCCAGGTAGACGTAGGGGTTGTCGGCGGCGGCGGCGGTGCCGCCGGCGGTGGCGTCGATCGTGCCGCTGGTCACACCCGCGGCGGTCGTCACGTTGACCGCGCCGGCCGAGATCGTCGCGATCGGCCGCCACTGCGTCGGCAGCGCGGTGGCGGGATCGCAGCCGTCGGCGTCGATCGGCGGCCCGGCGTCGACGTCGGCGGTGCCGTCGTCGCCTCCGCAGGCGACGGCGAGGAGGAGCAGGAGCGACGAACCCAGGCGCAGGAGAGGCGACATAGGGCCGGACGATAGGCCAAGCCGGGCCCGCGCGCACCACCCGCGTGTGAACCCGGCCGAGACAGATGGTGTTGGCCAGCGGCCCGATCCCCCGTGGTACTCAGGGGGCGATGGACCGCACGCTGTTCTCGCCCGACCACGGGCTGTTCCGGCAAGCCTTCCGCCAGTTCGTCGACAAGGAGATCAAGCCGAACCAGGCGCGCTGGGCCGAGGCCGGCATCGTCGACCGCGCGGCGTGGCGCAAGGCCGGCGCCGCCGGCTTCCTGTGCCCGTGGCTGCCCGAGGCCAGCGGCGGCCCTGGCGGCGACTTCCTGCACTCGACGATCATCATGGAGGAGCTGGCCTACGGCTACGAGAGCGGCTTCGCGATGGCGTTGCACTCGGACATCTGCGCGCCCTACCTCGACAGCTTCGGGTCGCCCGAGCAGCGCCAGCGCTGGCTGCCGGGGTGCGCGTCGGGCGAGCTGATCCTGGCGATCGCCATGACCGAGCCCGGCACCGGCAGCGACCTGGCCGCGATCAAGACCACCGCGGTCCGGGACGGCGACGACTACGTCATCAACGGCGCGAAGACCTTCATCTCCAACGGCCAGCTCTGCGACCTGGTGATCGTCGCGGCCAAGACCGATCCGGATCCCGCGAACGCCCACCGCGGCATCTCGCTGATCGTGGTCGAGGCCAGCCGCGCCGGCTTCGTGAAGGGCAAGCGGCTCGAGAAGATGGGCATGGCGTCCCAGGACACCAGCGAGATGTTCTTCGAGGACTGCCGGGTGCCGGTCGCCAACCGGCTCGGCCCCGAGGGCGGCGGCTTCATGATGCTCATGCAGAAGCTGCAGCAGGAGCGGCTGTGCGTGGCGATCGGCGCCCAGGCGGTGGCCGAGCAGGTCATCAAGGACACGATCGCGTACACCAAGGAGCGGACCGCGTTCGGCAAGCCGATCTCGAAGTTCCAGAACACCCAGTTCAAGCTGGTCGAGTGCGCCACCAAGGTGCAGCTCGGCCGGGTGTTCCTCGACGAGCTGGTCCGCCAGCACGTCGCCGGCAAGCAGCTGGTGACCGAGTGCTCGATGGCCAAGTGGTGGGTGACCGACACCAGCCAGGAGATCATCGACACCTGCCTGCAGTTCTTCGGCGGGTACGGCTACATGCTCGAGTACCCGGTGGCGCGGGCGTTCATGGACGCGCGGGTGCAGCGCATCTACGCCGGCACCAACGAGATCATGAAGGTGATCATCGCCAAGCAGCTGGGGCTGTAGCGATGCGGCCGACGGTGCTCGTCGTCGCGCTGGGCGCGGTCGCGGTGATCGGCTGCGCCTCGGCCCGCACCCCCGGCGAGGTCGACGCCGCGGTCGCGGCCGACGCCGGCGCCGTCGACGCGCCTGACCTCGACGGCGGCGACGTCGACGCGCCCGACCTCGACGCCGCGCCGATCGACGCCGCGCCGATCGACGCCGCGCTGCTCGACGCCGCGCTGCTCGACGCGCGCCCGATCGACGCGGTGCCCGCCGACGCGCCGATCGACGCCGTGCCGATCGACGCCGCGTGCACGCCGACCTGGACCAACCTGCTCGGCAACGGCGGCTTCGAGGTCGGCGTCACGCCGTGGACCCAGACCACGACCATCATCCGCACCTCGGCGCAGATGCCGTTCGCGCCCCAGGCCGGCACCTACGCGGCGCTGCTCGGCGCCACCAACAACGCCAACGACGTGCTCGTGCAGACGGTCACGATCCCGGCCACGTCGACCGGGCTGCGCCTGCGCGGCTACAACTGCTTCGTCACCGAGGACATCATCATCACCGACGCCGACCGGTTCACCGCCCGGCTCGAGACCCCGGCCGGCGTCGCGGTCGAGACCCTGGCCAGCGAGACCAACTCGACGATCGCCCCGATCTGCGCCTGGCTGCCGTTCACGTGGACCGCCGCCGGCGGCCACCCCGGCGAGACGCTGGTGCTGCGGTTCCAGGTCACGACCAACTTCGCGCTGCTGTCGCGGTTCGCGCTCGACAGCCTCGCGCTCGAGGCGCTGGCCTGCCCGTGACGCGGCGCCTGCGATTGTCGTGAGCGCGCTGCTGGCCGCCCGCACCGGCCCGTAGGACAATCGCGCCATGGCAGCACCGAAGCGCCCGGCCCCCGGGCGCACCCGCACGCCCAAGCCGACCGGCAAGAAGCCGCGCGCCGGCAAGGCCGCCTCCGCAGCCCCGATGATCGAGGTCCGGCGCATCCACCGGCGCGATCTCAACCGGGTCTGGGAGTTCCTGAAGATCAGCTTCCACCACGTCAACCTCGAGACCGTCGAGTACCAGCGGCCGCGCACCAAGAAGCGGTTCGTCAAGACCTACGACGAGGAGGGCGTCGACCAGCTGGTGTTCGAGGTCGGCGATCAGATCGTGGCCTACGCCGAGTGCGCCCACGAGGTCATCGGCACCGACAGCTGGATCAACGAGGCCTACTTCGAGCGCCGCAAGATGCGGCCGCTGTTCGTCGAGGAGCTGGCGGTCCACCCCGACTGGAACGGCCGCGGCGTCGGCGGGTTCGTGCTCGAGCAGCTCCACCACCTCGCCAAGGTCCGCGGCCTGTCGCACCTGGTGCTCGAGGTGGCCGAGAACAACGAGCACGCGCTGAGCTGGTACCGCAAGCGCAACTTCCGCAAGCTCGACGCCGCGATCTTCCTGGCCGCGTCGGTCGACACCGAGGACGAGCTCTTGCCGCCCAAGCCGGTCAAGGCGCCCGAGGCGAGCGCGCCGACCACGGCCCCCGTCCCGGACGACCCCGAGTAGGCAGCCGCGTCAGGGCGCGGGCAGCGCCGCGACGACGTGGTCGACCACCGCGGCCGGCGCGTCGAGGTGCAGCCAGTGGCCGGCGCCGGCGACGACGTGGGTCGTGACGATCGCCGGCGCGTGCTCGAGCCGGGCCAGATCGTCGGCGCTGACGGTGCCGCCGCGCTCGGCCACGACCATCGTGATCGGCCCGGTCGCGGCCTCGATCGACGGCCACACGTCGACGGCGTAGTAGTCGAGCACCAGGGCGCGCACCGCGTCGAGGTCGAGGCGCAGGCGCAGCCCGCCGTCGACCGGCGCCAGGTTCATCGCCAGCCAGCCGGCCAGCGCCGGCGCGTGGCCGCGCGCCACCAGCGCCGCGACGTAGTCGTCGCGCCGGGGCCACACCTGATCGAGCGCGCGCATCGAGGTCCACGCGTCGCGGACGCTGTTGTCGGGCGCGGCCCAGGCGCCCGGACGCGCGCTGGGCGTCGAGTCGAGGATCACCCGGTGGGCCAGCGCGTCGAGCCCCAGCACGACCTTGCCGCCGAACGAGTGACCGACCGCCACCGCCACCGGCGGGCCGGCGGCGCCGAGCTCGGCGATCAGCGCCGCGACGTCGCCGGTGCAGGCCGCGACCGTGTGCGGCGGCGCGCCCGCGCTCGAGCGCCCGTGCAGCCGCAGATCGATCAGCGCCGCGCCCCAGCCCGGCGCCCGGGCCAGCACCTGGCGGGCGATCGAGCGCCAGTTGCTGCCGCTGCCGTAGAGCCCGTGGGTGAACGCGACCAGCCGGGTCGCGCCGGCCGGGATCAGCAGCTCGTGGTGCAAGGTCGCGCGCGCGGGCACGTCAGAACTGCGCCTCGACGTGCTTGTGCGTGGCCACGAGGTCGATGAGGTAGTTTGCGAGATCGATCACATCCTGATCCTTGGTGCGGCGCGACACCTGCACCGAGATCAGCTCGTGGTCGCCGTCCTCGCCGGGCTCGCGCAGGCGCAGGATGACCGTGCCGTGCTTGGCGTCGGGCTTGCCCCGCTTGCGGCCGCCCACGTCGACGAGCTCGATCAGCCTCCACAGGGTCCGGGCCTCCTTGCTCGACAGCTCGATCGTGCCGATCTCGTCGGACCGGGTCTCGTTGACGACGGCGACCCACAGCGAGTTGCCGCGGGTGCGGAACGTCCATTCGGTGCCGTCGGGCTTGGTGCTGACGAACTCGAACGAACGGCCGTTGACCTCACCGCGAGGATCGTTCGACACTTGCTTGTCGGGCGCGCTGCACGCGACCGACATGGTCAGCGCGACGACCAGAGCGAAGATGCACCGCACGCGCACCACTTCACCAGGTCTGGTCCGCGCCGTCAAAGGCGCGGCGGTCGCGGCGTGCGCGGCGGCCCTGGGCTGCGGGTTCCAGGCCAGCGGGCCCGGCGGTGACGGCGACGGCGGGCGCGTCGACGCCGCGGTGACCGACGGCCCGGTCGCCAGCGACGGCCGCCCACCGCTCGACGCGGTCGACGCGGCCGACCCGCCCGGCGGGTTCTGCGCTGAGGACCCGGCGCTGATCGTGTGCATGACCTTCGACAGTGGCGCCGCGACCAACGAGGTCTTCACCGGGCCGCAGATCACGACGTCGACCGGGCTGACGCCGTCGGTCGGCCGGGTCGGGATGGCCGGCGGGTTCGCGACCGACACCGTCGTCTGGTGGAACGAGACCTCGGCGCTGGACGTGCAAGCGCCGTTCACGATCGAGATGTTCATCTACTACACCGTCGATCCGCCGCTGAACGGCGCGTCCGCCGATCGCCGGATCGGCCTCATCGACAACAACGGCCAGTACTCGATGTTCCTGGGCTGGCACCAGGCCGCCGGCGCGCCCAGCGAGAGCGTCACGCCCTACTGCAACATCAACGCGACCGCCTGGGGCGCGCCGGTGTCGCGCAACACCTGGCACCACGTCGCGTGCGTCCACACCGGGGCGACGCTGACGGTCTACACCGACGGCGTGGCCGGCGTCCCGACCAACACCGCGACCCCGATCACGACCACCGGCGGCGACGGCACCACGCTCGGGCAGAACTGCGACAGCGACCCGACGACGACGTCGACGCCGCTGGTCGGGGGCCTCGACGAGCTGCGGCTCTGGACGGTCGCGCGCTCGCCGGTCGAGCTGCTCGCGGCCGCGCAGCGATGACCCCGGCCGCGCGGGTCGCGGCGATCGCCGACGCGTGCGCGCGCGGCGGCTTCGACCTGCACGCGACCGCGGCCGTCGCCGACTACAACGTCCGGGTTCCGGACGACGTGCGCTTGCCCGACCTGGGCCGGCCCCGGGCCCTGGTGGTCGTGATCGGCAACACCGCGGCGCTGTGGCCCCGGTTCGCGGCCGCGCTGGCCGATGATCCGGACCTCGCGGCCGCGGCCGATCCGCTCGACACCTACGCCGCGCAGGTCATCGGCGCCGCGGTCGCCGCCGCGACGCCCGACGTCGCGACCGAGGTCCGCTACGCGCCCGAGCCGCCGCCGCGGTGCGTGGCGATCCAGCGTCTGGCCGAGGTCGCCGGCCTGGCCGCGCTGGCCCCGAGCCACCTGGCGATCCACCCGATCTACGGGCCGTGGTTCGCGCTGCGGGCCGCCATCGTCATCGACGTCGACGGCCCGCCGCCGCGGCCGGTCCCGGCGCGCGCGTGCGACTGCGCCCAGGGCTGCCAGCCGGCCCTGGACCGCGCGCTCGCCGCGGGCGCGCCGCGCGACGCCGCCGAGCTGCGCGAGCGCTGGCGGCTGTGGCTCGCGGTGCGCGACGCGTGCCCGGTCGGCCGGGCCTGGCGCTACGGCGAGCAGCAGCTCACCTACCACTACACCGGCGATCGCGCGGCGTTGCCGCACGCCTGAGCAGGAGCCGGCCGGCGCCCGTTGTCGGCGGGCGCGGGGCCAGATACTGTATATCCGTGCAGTCCCCGGACCCGCTGACCGGGTTCCACCCGCTCGTCGCGGGCTGGTTCCGCGAGCGCCTCGGCGAGCCGACCGCGCCCCAGCGCGCCGGCTGGCCCGCGATCATCGCCGGCCAGGACACGCTGATCGCCGCGCCGACCGGCTCGGGCAAGACCCTCGCGGCGTTCCTGGCGTGCCTCGACGAGCTGGTCACCGAGGGCCTGCGCGCGCCGCTGCTCGATCGCGTGCACGTGCTGTACATCTCGCCGCTCAAGGCGCTGTCCAACGACATCCACCGCAACCTGAGCGTGCCGCTGGCCGAGATCTCGGCCCGGGCCGCGCGCGACGGGGTGGCGCTGCCGAGGATCGACGTCGGGATCCGCACCGGCGACACGCCCGCGGCCGAGCGCGCGCGCATGGCCAAGCGGCCGCCGCACATCCTGGTGACCACGCCCGAGTCGGTCTACATCCTGCTGACCACCGAGCGCGGCCGCGCGGCCCTGGCCCACGTGCGCACGGTCATCGTCGACGAGATCCACGCGATCGCCGGCGACAAGCGCGGCGCCCACCTGGCGCTGTCGCTCGAGCGGCTCGACCGCCTGGTCGGGCAGACCACCGGCCGCCCGCCGGTCCGGGTCGGGCTGTCCGCGACCCAGCGGCCGATCGAGCGGGTCGCGGCGCTGCTCGGCGGCCGCCGGCCGTTGCCGACGATCATCGATGGCGGCCACCGCCGTGACGTCGATCTCGCGATCGAGATCACCGACGACGAGCTCGGCGCGGTGGCGTCGCTCGAGCAGATGGGCCGGGTCTACGACCGGATCGCCGAGCTGGTCGGGCGGCACCACACGACGCTGGTGTTCGTGAACACCCGCCGGCTGGTCGAGCGGGTCGCGCACGCGCTCGAGCAGCGCCTCGGCGCGGCCGAGGTCGTGGCCCACCACGGCTCGATGTCGCGCGAGCGCCGGCTGATGGCCGAGGAGCGGCTCAAGGCCGGCGCGGTCAAGTGCGCGGTCGCGACCGCGTCGCTCGAGCTCGGCATCGACGTCGGCGCCGTCGATCTGGTCGTGCAGGTCGGCTCGCCGCGCTCGCTCGCGACGTTCCTGCAGCGGGTCGGCCGCTCGGGCCACTCGCTCGGCGCCACGCCCAAGGGCCGCCTGTTCGCGATGACCCGGGATCAGCTGGTCGAGTGCGCGGCGCTGATCCGCGGCGTCCGCCACGGCAACCTCGACCAGCTGACCGTGCGGGTCGCGCCGGTCGACATCCTGTGCCAGCAGATGGTCGCGGCGTGCGCGGCCGAGGAGCTCGGCGAGGACGAGCTGTTCACGCTGGTCACCGGCGCGGCGCCGTACGCGCTGCTGACCCGGGCCCGGTTCGACGAGCTCCTGACGATGCTGTCGGACGGCATGTCGGATCGGCGCCGGGTCGGCCAGCTCTTGCACCGCGATCGGGTCGGCGGCCGGCTCAAGGCCCGGCGCGGCGCGCGCCTGCTGGCGATCACCTCGGGCGGCGCGATCCCCGACAACGCCAACTACGCGGTGGTCGAGCACCCGAGCGGCACCCGGGTCGGCGACGTCGACGAGGACTTCGCGATCGACTCGCGGGCCGGCGACATCTTCCTGCTCGGCAACACCGCGTGGAAGATCCACCGGGTCGAGAACGGCCGGGTCTTCGTCGAGGACGCCCACGGCCAGCCGCCGACGATCCCGTTCTGGTTCGGCGAGGCCCCGGCCCGGACCCGCGAGCTGTCCGACGAGGTGTCGGCGCTGCGCGGCGAGCTCGATCGCCGGCTCGGCGACGGCGAGGCCTGGGGCGTGATCGCGGCCTGGCTCGTCGTCGAGACCTCGATGTCGCGTGGCGCCGCGGAGCAGCTCGTCGCGTACCTGGCGGCCGGGCGCGCGGCGCTGGGCGCGCTGCCGCGCAAGGACCTGCTGATCGCCGAGCGGTTCTTCGACGAGGGCGGCGGCATGCAGCTGGTGATCCACGCGCCGCTGGGCGGCCGCCTCAACCGAGCCTGGGGCCTGGCGCTGCGCAAGCGCTTCTGCCGCGGCTTCAACTTCGAGCTCCAGGCCGCGGCCACCGACGACGGCATCGTGATCTCGCTCGGGCAGCCGCACAGCTTCCCGCTGGCGAGCGTGTTCGGCTACGTGCCGGCGCACCTCGCCGAGGAGATCCTGGTGCAGGCGCTGCTCGATCAGCCGATGTTCGAGGTGCGGTGGCGCTGGAACGTGACCCGGGCGCTGATGGTCGCCCGCCGGATCGGCGGCAAGAAGGTGGCGCCCAACCTGGTGCGGATGCGCGCCGCCGATCTGCTGAGCGTGGTGTTCCCCCAGGCCCAGGCCTGCCTCGAGACCGTCGTCGGCGACCGCGAGATCCCCGACCACCCGCTGGTCCAGGACGTGCTCCACGACTGCCTGACCGAGGCGCTCGACGGCGCTGGCCTGACCGCGCTGTGCGCCGCGATCGAGCGCGGCGAGATCCAGATCCTGACCCGGGACTCGGTCGAGCCGTCGCCGCTGTGCCACGAGCTGATCAACGCCAACCCGTACGCGTTCCTCGACGACGCGCCGCTCGAGGAGCGCCGCACCCGCGCCGTCAACCTGCGCCGGGGCCTGCCGGCCGAGCTGGCCGAGACCACCGGCGCGCTCGCGCCCGAGGCCATGACCGCGGCCGAGGACGAGGTCGCCCCGGTCGTCCGGGATCCGGACGAGCTGCACGACGCGCTGCAGACGCTGTGGCTGGTGCCGGCGGACCGGGCCGACGCGCTGGCCCGCGACCCGGCCTGGCTGGCGGCGCTGGCCGCGGCCGGCCGCGCCACGCTCTTGACCTGGCCCGCCGACGGCGCCCGGCCGGCCGGCGCCGGGTGGGTCGCGACCGAGCGGCTCGGCGCCGTGCGGGCGCTGGTGCCCGACGCCGAGGCCACGCCGGCGCTCGCGACCCCGACGTGGGCGACCGCGCTCGAGCCCGACGTGACGCTGCGGCGGATCGCCGCCGCGCACCTCGACGTCAGCGGGCCGCGGACCGCCGCGGCGCTGGCGACCGCGCTGGCGCTGGCCCCGGCCGCGGTGCTCGAGGCGCTGCTCGGGCTCGAGGCCGACGGCGACATCCTGCGCGGCAACTTCACCGGCCGTCGCGCCGTGACCCCGACGTCGGTGCCGGCGGCGATCGCCGCGGCCGACGACGACCTGGTCCGGATCGAGTGGTGCAACCGCCGGATCCTCGCGCGCATCCACCGCCTGACGCTGCAGCGGCTGCGGCGTGAGATCGAGCCGGTCGACGCGTCGGCGCTGATGCGGTTCCTCCTGCGCTGGCAGCGCGTGGCCAAGGGCGCGCAGGTGATCGGCGCCGACGGCCTGACCCGCGTGCTCGATCAGCTGTCGGGGTTCGAGACCGCGGCCGGCGCCTGGGAGCGCGAGGTGCTGCCGGCCCGGCTGCACGGCTACGACGCGACCTGGCTCGATCAGCTGTGCCTGGGCGGCGCGATCGCGTGGTGCCGGCTGTCGGCGCGCAAGACCGACGGCGACGGCGCGCGCGCGACGCCGTCGCGGGCGGCGCCGCTGGCGCTGTTCCGCCGCGCCGACGGCGGCTGGCTGCGCGCGCCGCTGGCCACCGACGGCGACGAGCCGAGCCTGTCGCCCGAGGCCAGCGCCGTCGCCGGTCGCCTGCGCGCCGGCGGCGCGGTGTTCTTGACCGATCTGGTCGCCGACGTCGGCCTCGCGCCCGACGCGGTCGAGGACGCGCTGTGGGAGCTGGTGGCCGCCGGCCAGGCCTCCGCCGACGGCTTCGCGTCGCTGCGCGTGCTGATCGAGCGCAAGCGCGGCGAGCCGCTGCGCAGCCGGTTCGATCAGCCGGCCCGCGGCACGGTCGAGGCCTCGCACGCCTGGCGCGAGGCGGTGCGGCGCGCGCGCGAGAAGGAGCGGGCCCGCCCGGCCCAGGCGGTGCGGTCGCTGCCGACCGCCGCCGGGCGCTGGTCGCTGCTGGCGCCGCCGCGGGCCGACGCGCTCGATCCCGAGGCCTCGGCCCGGCAGCTGCTGGCCCGCTACGGCGTCGTGTTCCGCGATCTGCTGGTGCGCGAGACCGCGCTGCCGCCGTGGCGCGAGCTGGCGATGGCGCTGCGCCGGCTCGAGGCCCGCGGCGAGATCCGCGGCGGCCGGTTCGTGACCGGGTTCGTCGGCGAGCAGTTCGCCCTGCCCGAGGCGCTCGACGAGCTGCGCGCGGTCCGGGCCCCGGCCGCGACCGCCGAGCTGGTGCGCACCGCCGCGACCGATCCGCTCAACCTGGTCGGCGTCGTCACGCCCGGCCCGCGCGTGCCGGCGGTGATCGGCAACGCGATCCTGTGGCGCGACGGCGCCCCGATCGCCTCGCTCGAGGCCGGCGCCGTGGTCGTGCGCACGACGCTCGAGCCGGGCGCGCGGATCGCCGACGATCTGACGTATCATGGGCCGCCGCGGCGATCGTCGCCGCCGGCGCAGCCCGCGCTCCCGCTGTGACCGCCTCGCCCCTCCGCTCGCTCGCCGCTCGGTTCCGCCCGGCCTGGCCCCACGCCTTCATCGCCGGGTTCGTGGCGCTGCAGCTGCTGTTGCCGCTGCAGTACTACCTGGCGCGCCGCGATCGCCACGACGAGCGGTTCGCGTGGCGGATGTTCTCGTCGACCCGCATGCTCAAGTGCGCGGTCGAGGTGCGCGTCGACGACCGCCCGATCGAGCTGACCCGCGAGTTCCACGACGCCTGGATCGCGATCGCGCAGCGCGGCCGCCGCGCGGTGATCGAGGCCATGGGGGCGCGCCTGTGCGCGCGGCACCCCGGCGCGACGGTGACGGCGTTCCTGACCTGCAAGCCGGCGCGCGGCGACGCCTACTCGGTCGGCGGCTTCGACCTGTGCACGATCCCGGAGCTCTAGGCATCGCCGTGGCCAAGCGCACCCGCTCTCAACGCTCCCGCGGCGGCCCCCGGCCCGCGCCAGCCACCGACGGCGCCGCCGCCGACGCGCCCGCGCCCGCGCCTCGACGAGCGCCCGTGCGCGCGGCCGCGTTGCCCGCGGCCCTGCGCGGCCGGTTCTGGCTCGACTTCGATCGGTCGTGGTCGAGCTGGGTCATCTTCCGCACGATCTTCTTCGGCCTGCACGCGATCGACGCGGTGCTGCAGCTCGCCCACGCGCCGCGCTACGGCGCCGGCGGCTTCAACGTGCCGCAGCTGCCGCTGCCGTTCATGCCCGACCCCACCCGGACCGGCATGGCGTTCGTCTACGGCGCGCTCGCGATCGCGTTCGGGCTGATCGCGCTGGGCGTGGCGGTGCGCTGGCTCTTGCCCCTGGCGGCGACGCTCTACGCCTACGCCTACTTCGTCAGCCAGCTCGACTCGTACCAGCACCACTACCTGATGTGCCTGGTGCTGCTGCTCGCGTGCTTCGTCCCGACCGCGCCGACCTCGATCGGCGCCGACGGCCGCCGCTGGCTGCGGTCGTGGGCGCTGCGGCTGGTGCTGGTGCAGCTCGGCATCGTCTACCTGTGGGCCGCGGTCGCCAAGATCGAGGGCCCGTGGCTCGACGGCACGCTGCTCCAGCTCCAGCTCCAGCCCGGCACGATGCGGACGATCGTCGCCGGGCTCGGCTTCGCCACGGTCGCCAAGCTGGTGCTCGCGACCGAGGCCACGCTGGCGGTGACGGTGTGGAACCGCGCGACCTGGTGGCTGGCGCTGCCCCTCGGCGTCGGCCTGCACGTCGGCATCGCCCTGATCGATCTCGAGATCGGCCTGTTCTCCTACTACATGATCGCGGCCTACGTGCTGGTGTTGCCGCCGGCGGCCACGGCCGCGGTCGGCCGCGCGCTGGGCCGGGCGGTCGCGCCGCTGGCGCGGATCCCGACGGCGGCGACGCTGCTCGCTGCGACCGCGGCGCTGATCGTCGGCGTCGTGCTGGTCGCGCGGAACCCGCTGCCGCTGGGCTGGGCGACCGCGCTCGGCGTCGCGATGATCGTCGGGGCCGCCGTCGCTGGTCGCCGTGGCGGCCTGGCCGCGCTGGCCCGCACCCTCGGAGCGGGCGCCGCGGCGCTCGCGCTGGTGGCGACCGTCCTGGCCTCGACCGACGTCGCGGCCGATCACTTCCGCACCTGGGCCGGCGCGTCGCGCCGCCTCGGGCTGCCCAGCGAGCGCGCGGGCTACGAGGGCCTGCTCGCCGTCGACAGCGACTCGGAGTACGCGCACTTCTACCTCGGCCAGCTCGACCTCAAGGCCGGCGCCACCGAGGCGGCGCGCGCGCACTTCGCGGCCGGCCAGCGCGGCGCGCCCACCCGCGTGCGCTGCTACCTGGCCGAGGCCGCGGTGCTCGCGTCGACCGGTCAGCGCGACGACGCCATCGCCACCCTCGAGCGCGGGCTCGCGCGCGTGCCCGGCGATCCCGAGCTGCGCCAGCGCCTCGCGGCGCTGCGAGGCGGCGGTGGCCAGTAGGGCCGAGCGCGCCGCGCGCATCGCGGCGATCCTCGAGCGGCTGTTCCCGGCCCCCGCGATCCCGCTCGACCACGGCGATCCGTTCCAGCTGCTGGTCGCGGTCGTGCTGTCCGCGCAGTGCACCGACGCGCGCGTCAACCAGGTCACGCCGGCCCTGTTCGCGGCCGCGCCCGACGCCGCGGCGATGGCGCGCCTGCCGGTCGCGACGATCCTCGGCCACATCCGCACCTGCGGCCTGGCCCCGACCAAGGCCCGGAACGTGCGTGCGCTGGCCGAGGCGCTGGTGCGCGATCACGCCGGCGCGGTGCCGCCGGACTTCGCCGCGCTCGAGGCCCTGCCCGGCGTCGGCCACAAGACCGCGAGCGTGGTCATGGCCCAGGCCTTCGGCGTGCCGGCGTTCCCCGTCGACACGCACATCCACCGGCTGGCCGCGCGCTGGCGGCTGTCGAGCGGCCAGGACGTCGTCACCACCGAGCGCGACCTCAAGCGGCTGTTCCCCGAGCCGCGCTGGAACGCGCTGCACCTGCAGATCATCTACTTCGGCCGCCGCCACTGCCCGGCCCGCGGCCACGACGTCGGCGCGTGCCCGATCTGCGCGTGGGCCATGACCAAGGCCGCCGCCGCCGCCGAGCGCGCCCGCGGCGCCAGCCGGTAGCGCCCGCGTCGTCGACGGCGTCGTCGGGCCCAGCGGCCCTGGGCGCGGCGCGGCGCGACCGGCGCCCCAGCTCGTCGCGGCGCGCGCCGGACCAGGCCGGGTCGGGCAGGTCGTCATTTGTTCGTGCTTTGCCGTCGCGGCCGGTCCCGATCGGAGCGCACGCTCGTGCCATGCGCAGGCACGAGGTCGTGGCGATGCTCCTGGTGCTCGGCGCCGGGCCGGCCCGCGCCGACGTCGCGCCGGTGGCGGCCGAGCTCACCGCGACGTCGACGCTCGGCCGCGGCGCGCGCCACGCCGCGTGGCGGGCGTTCGACCTCGACACCGCCACGACCTGGTGCCCGGCCGCGCGCGACGACGCCGCGGGCGGCGGTCAGCTCACGGTCACGTTCGCGCAGCCGGTGACCGTGCGCGCGCTCGAGGTCTACGGCCAGCCCCACGACGACGCCGCCGTGCCGCGCGCGCTGACCGTGACCAGCGACGGCGGCGCCGTCACCGTCGCCTTCGACGCGAGCGCGGTCGAGCCGACCGCGATCACGCTGCCGGCCGGCGTCACCAGCAGCCTGACCTTCCGGTTCGGCCCGCGCCCGGCCGGCGACGACCGCCCGGCCTGCATCACCGAGATCGACCTCCAGCTCGACGGCGCGGCGCTGGTCTATGGCGCGCCGCCGGCGGCGGTCGCCGCGCTGCCGACCGCGCTCACCACCCTCGCCGCCGCGCTGGGCCGCTGCGACCGCAAGCGCCTCGCGCGGCTGGTGCACGTCCCGGTCGGCTTCCGCGAGATCGACATGACGACGCGGCACACCTATCCGGAGTCCTCCGAGACCGACCCGCGCGCGTTCCGACGGGTGCGCGACGTCCCGTGCGACTGGACCGTCCACGACCAGGACGGCGATCCCAGCGACCCGGTGCTCGACCAGGGCATGGCGCCGGGCGTGGTCCGCGTGGTCGGCGGCGCCGCCATCACCACGGTGTTCTGGGAGCTGTCGTGGCGGGCCCGGCGCTGGCAGCTGACCTCGATCGACAGCGCGTTCTTCGAGTGACCGGCGCGCGCCAAGCCCGGGCAGTCGTGGCAAGGTCGGCGCCATGGCCGATGACGACAAGCTGGCGCGCATCGTGGAAGCGCGGATGAAGCTGCGCGACCGGTTCCAGCGCGACATGACCGCGACGCCGTCGCTGGCCGACGACGCGCCCCAGGGCACCGGGCCCCGCAACCGCCACGGCATGCCGCAGCTGCCGCCCGATCAGTACGAGACCAAGAAGTGGCCGGTGCTCGATCTGGGCCTGAAGCCAGAGGTGCCGAAGGCGACCTGGCGGCTCACGATCGACGGCACCTGCGCGGCCCCGCGGGCGCTGGCCTGGGCCGACCTCGAGGCGTTCGAGCAGGTCGAGGACGTCAGCGACTTCCACTGCGTGACCAAGTGGTCGCGCATGAACATGCGCTGGCGCGGCGTGCGCCTGGCCGACGTCCTCGCGGCGGCCGAGCCGCACCCGAGCGCGCGCTTCGTCCTGTGCCACGCCTACGACGGCTACACCACCAACCTGCCGCTGGCCGAGGCGCTCAAGCCCGACGTCCTGCTGGTCCACACCGTCGACGACGCGCCGCTGCCGGTCGAGCACGGCGGCCCGTGCCGGGTGATCACGCCGCAGCTGTACGCGTGGAAGGGCGCCAAGTGGGTGTCGCGGCTCGAGCTCCTCGACGACGATCGCCCGGGCTTCTGGGAGGAGCGCGGCTACTCCAACACCGCGTACCCCTGGCGCAACGATCGCTACTCGTGACCGCGCGCGCCACCCTCGCCCGCGTCGCCGGCGTCGCCGTCGCGCTCGCCGCCTGCCAGACCCAGCCCGGTCCGGACCTGCAGGTGCTGACCGAGACCGCGCGCCCGCGCTGGAGCGACGGGCTGCCGCGGACCTCGGCGATCTTCGACGGCACGACCGTGCGCCTGCGCGGCGCCCGCGGCGAGACCCTCGGGCTCGAGATCGTGCGCACCGCGCGCGCGCCGGTCGACGTGACCGTCGCGATCGACGGCGTCGACGTCCACGGCTTCACGGTCGACCACGCCCGCGTCGATTCGCCGTCGACGTCGCTGTACGGGCGCAGCCGCGGCCCCGGCGGCTACCCCGATCGCCTGACCCCGGTCGTCGGCCCGATCGCCACGCCGCGCATGGCCTACGTCGACGTCGCGATCGCGGCCGACGCCGCGGTCGGCCTGCACCGCGGCACGCTCGCGGTCGACGACACGCGCTACGCGATCGAGCTGACCGTCGAGCCGCTGACGCTGCCGCCGCTCGACCGCGCGCCGTGGGTGTGGGCCTACTACGACGCGCGCGAGATCAAGCGCGTCACCGGCGCGACCTACGACGACGTCGTCCTCGCCGCCGAGCGCCGCTACGCCGCGCTGTTCCGCAGCTACGGCGTGATCGCGTCGCCCGAGCTCACCGCCGACAGCTGGCCCCTGCGGCGCGACCTGATCGCGGGCCTGCGGTACGTGCCGGTGCTGTTGCCGCGCGAGCCCGACGCGCTCGCGGCCGAGGTCGCCGGCTGGATCGAGCGCACCGCCGGCGCCGGGGTCGTGCCGTTCGCGATCCCGGTCGACGAGCCGCGCACCGCCGACGCCGAGGCCGCGGTCCGCGACCTGAGCGCGCGGGTCCGCGCCGCCGGCGGCGGGCCCGGCCGCTTCCTCTACGCCGTCACCCACGGGCCGAGCCCCGCGCTCGGCGACGCCATCGACGTCTACGTCGCGTCCGACGCGGTCCGGCGCGGCGTCGCGCCGCCGGCCCAGGCCTGGACCTACAACGGCGCGCCCGGCTGGGCCGGCGCGATGGTCGTCGACGCCGCGCACGACGGCACGCTGCGGTCGTGGGGCTGGCTCGGCTTCGCCTACGACCTCCCGATCTGGTACGTGTGGGACGCGCTCTACTGGCGCGACCGCCACAACCGCGGGCGCGATCAGGCGCCGGAGCACGACCTCGCCCGCGCGCCGATCACCTTCGACGACGGCGAGGACCACGGCGCCCTCGACGGGGTCCTCGCCTACCCGGGCCCGCTGCCGTCGCTGCGCCTGGCCCAGCTCCGCCGCGGCCTGACCGATCGGCTGTTGCTCGAGGCCTACGCCGCCCGCGCCGGCCGCCCCGCCGCCCTCGCGCTGGTGCGCGAGCTCATCCCGACGGCGGGCCCGCCGCGCTGGCCCGCCGACGACGCCGCCTGGGAGCGCGTGCGCCTGCGGCTGCTCGACGCCGCCGTGGCCGCCGCTCACTGACCGGGCGGGCGCGGGCCTTCGAGGTCGGCGGTGGCGAGCGTCGCGCCGACGGTGCCGAGGCCGAGCGTGATCAGGTTGACCCTGGGCACCAGCAGCAGCGCGGCGACCGCGGCGCCGAGGCCGAGCCCGCGGCGTCGATCCTGCGCGAGGTGCGCGCGCACGGCCCGACGACCGAGCCCGCGCGACGCGAACGCGGCCTCGTAGCAGTCGACGGCGGCGCCGCGCATGGTCAACCAGACGGCGATCGCGCCCGCGGCGATGCCGCCGATCACCGGCACCAGCGACAGCGCGAACAGCAGCACCGCGATGACCGCGGTCGCGAGCACGCGGCCCAGCCCGACCACCGCGCCCACCAGCGCGTCGCGCAGGAACGCCAGCGCGCCGGCCGGCGGCCGCACCCGGCCGGTGTGGCGCGCGTCGACCGCGGCGGCCAGGAGCTCGTTGAACGGCCCCGCGACCACGCCCACCACCGGCACGAACAGCACCAGCGCGACCACGCCCAGCGCGATCACCGTGAGCGCCCAGACCAGCCCGCTGGCCCAGCGCTCGATCGCGCTCGGCATCCAGCCGGCGACCCAGTCGACCAGCGGGCCGGCGATCGCGGCGACGGCGACGACCGCCCCCGCCAGCACGATCAGCGCGACCAGCGCCGGCGCGATCGCCCAGATCCACAGGCCCGGGTGCGCCCGCAGGAAGCGGAAGCCGTCGCTCACGTCGCGCGCGCCTCGCGCGAAACCGGTCATCGCGCGAACGTAGCGCACCAGCGCCGCGACGACGCGCACGCCGGCGCCCGATCGACGCGGCGCAGCGCACGCGTCCGGAATCGCCGACGCCCAGGGCTACGGGGTCGCCAGCGCGCCGACGAAGCGCCCGGCGTACGTCGTCGCCGCGCCGCGCTCGGGATCGGCCTCGGGGTAGCACCGGATCTCGTACGTGCCCTCGAGCCGCGCCCCCGGCGTCAACCGGCCATCGGTGGGTCCGGCGGTGATCCGGATCGCCCCGGCGTCGTCGGCGCCGGTCATGCACCGCACGCCGGCGGCGGTCGTGACCGTGGCCCGGGTCGCGCCGCGATCCCACGCGAAGCCGAGCGGGTAGTCGCCGGGGCCGCCCAGCCGGACGATCACCAGCGCGAGCTCGGCCGGCGACGCCCCGGCGATCGTCCCGTGGAGATCGGTGCGACCGCCGTCGAGCGACTGCGCGATCACCAGCTCCGCGATCGCTGGCTCGGCGGCCTCGGGTTCAGCGCTCGACGCGCCGGCCGGGCCTCCGCCGGCGTCGAGGTCGGTCGACGCGGTCGGCGCGATCGGCGCCGGCCCGTGCCGGCACGCGCCCACGAGCGCCAGGACCGACAGCAGGGACAGCACGGGACCACGCGACGCCATCGGTCGATCATGCCGAAGGGACCGCGCGCGCGCTACTGGGCCGACCGCGCCGGCGCGGCGACTTGACGACGGTCAACCGCGCTCGACCTACCGCGCGGCGGCGCCCGCGTCGACGGACGATCGACCGGACGTGCGCGCATCGCGGCGCTACGCTGGGCTGTCCCCTCAGGAGGCCGCCTGTGCATGTCGACAACCGACAGCTGGTCGCGCAATGGGCGTACGACACCCACGCGGTGCTCGCGCGCTTTCACCTCTGGCTCGAGGCGGTCGAGATCGAGCGAGCGCAGCGCGACGAGGTTTCGAGCCGCGCGTTCCCGCCGCGCGGCATCACCCGCGGCCTGGCCATGACCGCGGCGGCGACCGCCCTCGGCACGCGCCTGTTCGGCCATTTCGGCGAGGGGCTCGGCGTCGACAAGATCACGTACAACCAGGTCAAGAAGGCCGCCGACGCGGTCTCGGCCTACGCGATGAGCGAGGGCCTGTGGCACCTGACGCGCGCCCTGCCCGAGAACCACGCGGTGATGGTGTCGCTCGGTGAGGGCCTGATGCCCAAGGCCGGCGAGACGCCCGAGATGGGCGCGAACCCGCTGCTCGGCTTCGGGCGGGTCTACGCCCGGCCCGAGGTGGCGCGCGTCGTCGACGACGCGGTCCGGCGGCTGCTCAACGACCCGACCTGGCGCTTCGACGACTTCCGCGCGCGCCTGCGCGAGCGCGGCATCACCGTGTGGGGCGCCGCGGTCGACACGCTCGAGAACACCTCGCGCTTCGCCGAGGGCCACGAGGTCGGCCCGATGACGGTGCTGCACCTGTTCGACACGCCGCTGCGCGTGACCCGCCCGTACGAGGCGTACATGGGCTGCCTGACGGTGCCGCGCCCGGTCGTGGCCGAGGCCGCCGCGCGCTCGCGCCTGCTCGACTTCCGCACGCCGCGGGCCGAGGTGCTCGACGCGATCGAGCGCGCGTACCCCGGGATCGCCCGCGCCCACGTCCACGTGTGGACGCTGCGCGGCAAGAGCCGGGCGGTCCGGCTGGCGCGGCTGTGGGACGAGTGGACCGCGCTCGGCGTCCACCTGGTCGAGGACGGCTGGCGGGCGCCGTCGGGCGTGCCGGTGTTCGTCGACTCGGGCACGTACGCGCCGACGTTCCTGGTCGGATCGTGGCGCGACGACGCCGGCGCCACCCACGTGTTCCTGTGCGACGGCTACGCGGCGTCGGCCGAGGCGGTGCAGGCGGCGAGCCTGGCCGAGGTGCTCGACGTCGACGCGACGATGGCGCCGTTCTCGTCGACGTTCGAGGGCGACCTCGACGAGGAGGACCGGCTGATGCGGCTCGACCCGGCCGCGCCCGACTTCGCCGCCGCGGTCGCCGCGGTCACCGGCTCGCCCGACGCGCGCCGGGCGGACCGGGTCGCCGCGTCGATCCGCGACGCCGCCAGCGCCGAGATCCCGCTCGGGCACCGTGCCCTGCGCGCCGACGATCTCATGCCCGACAAGGGCTGGCGCGTGCTCGCGGCCATCGGCCACATCGGCGACGACCCGTACACGGGCGCGCCCGGCGTCGAGCGCCTCGCCGACGATCGCTACCGCGTGACCACCAGCCTCGCGACCCACGCCGCGCGGTCGCGGGTGAGGTTCACGGTCCGGCTGCTCGACGGGCTCGAGGGCGCGCGCCAGGTGTGGAGCCCGCTGCTGGTGCGGTTCCTGACCGGCACCGACTACCTGCACCGGCCGGCCAAGATCTCGTACTCGGGGCGGATCCGGAACGAGCTCCAGACGATGTTCTCGACCGCGCTCGACCACGACGGCGACCGCATCCGCGTGTGCTTCGATCGCATCGACGAGCGCGTGCTGCCGCCGGCCGGCAAGGCCGCGCTGCGCCGGGCGCTGACCTGGTACCGCGAGCACCACCCGGCGTGGTTCGGCTGGCTCGAGCTGGCCGACGACGCGCCCGCCGGCGCGATCCACGGTGACGCCCAGGCGGCCCGCTCACGTCCCGCAGAAGGTCCGGTGCGTGCGCTCGACGGCGTCGGGCGGCGCGTCGGCCAGCGCGGCGTGCGCGGGGTGCGCGTCGAACGGGCGGGCCAGCACCTCGAGCAGCGCCTCGAACGGGCGCAGATCGTCGCGCTCGACCGCGGCGGTGAGCGCCTCCTCGACGCGGTGGTTGCGGGCGATGTACGCCGGGTTGGTCGTGCGCATGCGCGCCGCGGCGCCGGCGCCGTCGTCGCCGAGCCGCGCCCGCCAGCGGGTCAGCCACGGCGCGAACGCCCCGGCGGGCGCCAGCGCCTCGAGGCGATCGCTGTCGCACACCGCGGCGGTCCCGAGCGCGCGGAACGCCAGCGTGAAGTCGACGCGGTGCGCGGCCAGGACCGCGAGGAAGTCGTCGATCAGCGGGGCGTCGGCGGCGGTCGGCGCCGCCAGCCCGAGCTTGGCGCCCATGGCCGCGACCCAGCGCGCGCGGAACGCCGGCTCGAACCCGTCGATGAGCGCGGTGGCCTTGGCGACCGCGGCCGCGGGATCGGGATCGATCGCGGGCAAGAGCGTCTCCGCGAGCCGGGCCAGGTTCCACTGGGCGACGCGCGGCTGGTTGCCGTAGGCGTAGCGCCCGCCGTGATCGATCGAGCTGTAGACGGTCTCCGGATCGTAGCTGTCCATGAACGCGCACGGCCCGTAGTCGATCGTCTCGCCGGAGATCGCGACGTTGTCGGTGTTCATCACGCCGTGGATGAAGCCGACCGCCATCCACTGCGCGATCAGCGCGGCCTGCCGCTCGACGACCGCGGTCAAGAGCGTGGTCGCGCGCTCGGCGGGCTCGACCGGCCACGGCCCGTGGCGCTCGAGCGCGTAGTCGGTCAGCCGCGCGACCATGTCGTGCTCGCCCCGGGCCGCGAAGTACTCGAAGGTGCCGACCCGCAGGTGACTGGCGGCGACGCGCGCGACGACGGCGCCGGGCAGCGGGCGCTCGCGCCACACCGACTCGCCGGTCGTCACCACCGCGAGCGCGCGCGTGGTCGGCACGCCGAGCCCGGCCATCGCCTCGCCCATCACGTACTCGCGCAGCATCGGGCCGAGCGTGGCCTTGCCGTCGCCGCTGCGCGCGAACGGCGTCGGGCCCGAGCCCTTGAGCTGCAGATCGAAGCGACGCCCGGCGCCGTCGACCAGCTCGCCGAGCAGCAGCGCCCGGCCGTCGCCGAGCCGGGGCGAGAAGCCGCCGAACTGGTGGCCCGCGTACACCAGGGCGATCGGCGTCGCCCCGTCGGGCACGTCGACGCCCGCGAACAGCCGGGCCCCGGCGTCGCCCTCGAGCGCCTCGACGTCGAGCCCCAGCGCCGCGGCCAGCTCGCGGTTGACGCGCACCAGGCGCGGCGCCGGCGCCGCCGCCGCGCGGGCGGCGACGTAGGCGCCGGTCAGCGCCTGGGCGTACGTAGGTTCGGCGAAGCGGATCGTGGGCGGTCGCAAGCCCGCCGTATAGCGCGCGCGCCGCCCGGTCGCAGCCGTTCGCGGAGGCGCTGGCGAGAGGACGGGATCCTGGGTCGCAAGACGTTGGATTCGATGCGATTTCTGGAGCTGCCGCGTCCGAGCGGGCCTGAAGAATCGCATCGTGGGTTGGCGTGCGTGGCACTGGCCTGCTGCCGGTGGGACTCCCCGCGGAGCCGTCGAAGGCCGCGCTGTTGGCGGTCGATCGTTCGGTGACGCGGACGGCGCCACGCCGATCGGGTCGGCCGCGTCGAAGGCCGCGCTGTTGGCGGTCGATCGTTCGGTAGCGGCCCGCGCGCAACGCCGCGCGCAGTCGGCCGCGCGCCGAGGCGAGGCCCGGCAGCTCAGCGCCGCCCACGAGGGGCTCGTTGCCGACGCGGCCGAGACGGTGATCGGCGCGTTCCACCACCACGGCGTGCAGCAGGTGGGCGAGTAGCCCGGCCTCGGCGCTCGTCGTGGTCATGGCGCCGATGGTGGTGCAACGGGCGCGTCCGCGCTGGCCGCCGCCAGCGCCGCGACCTGCGCCACCAGCGCCGCCAGCAGCTCCTCGGCCTGGACCGGATCGAAGTCCATGTGCTGGCGCTTGGCGACGCCGAGTTCGGTCAACGTGACATGCACCACCGGCTCCAGCCCATGCCGGCTCAGGCAGCGCCGCGCGCAGTGCAGCGGGCAGCCGTCGAGCGCCACCAGCGGCCGCGCGCCGCGGCGCGCGACCCGCACGATCGGCTCGACGTCGCCGCCGAGCCCGGCCACGCACGACATCTCGGCGACGCCGGCGCGGTCGAGCCGCACCGCCAGGTGGTTGGCGAGCTGCGCCGCGCTCGAGCACCCCGAGCACGCGTACACCAGCGGACCGGTCGGCATGGACGACGACCTTCGCAGGCCCGCGCCAGGGGCGGCTTGACGGCGGTCAAGTCGCCGGCCGCGGCGACGCGGCCCTCAGCGCCTGGCCACGAAGGACCAGTCGCCGCAGCGCAGCGCGCCGGCCTGGTCGGTGAGCACAGCGTGGGCCATCAGCGCCACGCCATCCAGGCCGGTGTCCTCGGTGATCGCGAACAGGCCGGCGGAGACCTGCAGGCCATCCTGATCGCTGAAGCCCATGCGGCCGCGATACAGCGCGAGCTCGGCGCCGCCACGCGCGACGACCAGCTCGAGCTGCGGATTGGCCGCGGCGGTGGGATCGTCGGGATCGCCAGGGATGATGCCGGTCGTGGCGACCGCGAAGACCAGCATCGCCGAGCCCTGCGGGCCGACGACTAGCGGCACCTCGGCGCCGGCGGCGGCGGCCTCGAAGCGGCGCACCTCACCCAGCGCGCCGGTGCACGCCACGCCGGCGTCGGTGACGCAGCGGCCGATGGTCAGGCTCTGGGTATCGCACGGCGGGGGAGCGTCGCGGGGCGGCGCGTCGATCGGTGCCGCGTCGGGGCCCGCGCACGCAGCTGCGGCGACGGCGACCAAGGCTTCGCGGATCATGGCACCTCCACCACCAGCCACGACTCGTATTCGCTCGGCGGGCGCCACACCATCACCGAGAAGGCCGCGCCGCTCAGGTTGGTCGAGCGCAGCACCAGCAGATCGCCCGGGCCAGCGCTGGGATCGGCGCCGGCCAGCACCCGAACGAATGGGTTGTAGCCGCTCTGGCCGGCCTCGTCGTCGATGGTGGCGGCGATGAGCTGCTCGCGGCCGTCGGGGCCGCGCACCAGCAGCTCGTGGCGGGTGCGGCTGCCGGTCTCGTCGTAGTTGGGGACGTACATCGCGACGTCGCCCGTCACGTCGGCGCAGAGCTCGATCGCGAACTCCGCGTAGGCGCCTGGCCCGACCAGGAAGTGCTCGCCGTGGACCAGCGCGGCGGGGCCCAGCGGGTGCGGCTCCTCGCCGGGTTGCCACCGGCCGTCACCGTTGGTGTCGTCGACGAACGTCCGGTCGTCGCACAGCGTGGCGTCGCCGCCACCGGCCCCGGTCTCGTGCAACAGCGGGTAGCGGCCGTCCGGGCGCGGCGAGCCCTGGCGCCCTTGCACGAACAGCCGGTGGCGTCCTGGCCCGGCCAGGCACGTCGGCGCGGTGGTGACCGCGTCGGCGTCCGCGGTGACGCTGGCGTCGGCGTCACCGCCGGGTCCGGCCGGGGTCCCGCACGCGCCAAGGGCGAGCGCAGCGATGATCACCGGGGCGGCCCCGTGCATGCGGTCACGCTGGCACGAGCCGGTGAGCCGTGACTTGATCGCCATCAAGTCGCGACGCGGTCGCACCGCTAGGTTGCTCGAGCGTGCGTCGCCTCGTCTCGATGATCCTGCTCGGCGTGACCTCCGCGTGTCCGGCCGCGTCGGGCCCGGACCGGTTCGTCGACGAGGCCGCGCCGGTGCTCGAACGCCGCTGCCTGGCTCCGGCCTGCCACGGCGTCGCGCCAGGCGCGATCGACGCCGGCGAGGTCATCGACCGACGGTTCTTCTTCGTCGACGTCGACGCGCAAGGGCGCATCCGCGATCCCGAGGCCGCCTACGCCAACGTGCTCGCGCGCATCAACACCGTCGAGAGCGCGGCGTGGTCGACGCTCCTGCGCAAGCCGCTGGCGCTCGCCGAGGGTGGGGTCGCCCACGCGGGTGGCCACCCGCTCGGCCGCGCGAGCGACGACTGGCTGACGCTGCGGGCGTGGGTCGAGGGCGAGTCGGCGGGCGGCGAGGGCGCGCCACGCGCCGCGCTGACGCCGCTCCAGGCGCAGTTCGCCGACACCGTGCTGCCGGTGCTGCGCGATCGCGGCTGCATGCTGGCCCGCTGCCACGGCGCCGCGCAGTTCGGCGGGCTGCCGCTGGTCCCGCCGATGGACGGCGCCGGGGGCGCGTCCTCGGTCGCCGAGATCCGCGCCAACCACCACAGCGCGCGGGCCAACCTCGCGCTGGTCGGGGACGCGGCGCGCTCCCGGCTGCTGCGCAAGGCGCTGCCCCTCGACGCCGGCGGCATCCCCCACCGCGGCGGCAACGACGGCTTCTTCCCGGCGGTCGGCGGGCGGGCACCGCTCGATGATCCCGGCGCCCAGGCGATCCTGGCGTGGGCCGCGGCCGAGCGCTCGGCGCTGGGCGCGCCGGCCGACGTGCAGGGCGTGGTGTTCGTGCGTGGGCCGATCGCGCCGCGTACGCCGCTCGATCTCGACCCGTACCAGCCCGACTCCGACGTGTGGTTCTACCCGGGCCTGACCCCTGGGGCGTCGCCGGTCAACCTGACCGCGGCGGTCCACGCCGGGCCGGCGGAGATCCGCGATCCGGCGGTCAGTCACGACGGCCGGCGGGTGGCGTTCGCGATGCGACGCAGCGCCGACGACTGCTTCGCGCTGTGGGAAATCGGCATCGACGGCGCCGGGCCGCGCCAGCGCACCAGCCCGCCGTGCGTCGCGTCGAACCGCAGCCACGATCGATGGCCGACCTGGGGGCCCGGCGACCGCCTGTACTTCGCCTCGACCCGCGCCGGTCACCGCGACGAGTCCGGACGCCGGCCCGACGTCGAGCTGTTCCGCCTCGACGCCGCTGACCAGCCGGTGCGGCTGACGTTCACGCCGACCCCCGAGCTCACGCCCAGCTTCCTCGCCACGGGTGAGTTCCGCGGCTCGCTGGCGTTCACCACCGTCCGCCAACTCGCGGCCGGGCCGCGCGGCGCGGTGTTCCGGTTCCCGCCGGATCACGATCGCGGCGCGCACTTGCAGCCAGAGTACCACCCACACCACGGCCAGACCGCGCCGGCGCCGCTGGTGCTCGGACTGCGCGAGCTGCCCGACGGCCGCGACGTCGCGATGCTGCTCGGCTTCGACGATCGCTGGCAGGGCGGGCGGCTGGCCGTCGTCGAGCGGCAGTTCGGCCCCGACGCCGCGACCGAGGTGGTGACGATCGACGGCTTCCGCCACGCGTGGATGGTGGTGACGCCCGAGGCCGGGGCGGCGGGCGCGCCCCTCGATGGCCTGTGGCGCGATCCCGCACCGCTGCCCGACGGCGGCCTCGTGGTGGCGCACGCCCCTGGGCCGATCGACCTGGACGCTCCGACCGCAGCGCCCGATACCGCCTTGACCCTGACCGCGATCGTCGACACGCGCGGCGGTCCGCGCCTGGGCCCCTCGACGGTGTTGTTCGACAGCCCGGGTCTGGCCGACGACCAACCTGCGATCGTGGTGGCGCGCCCGGACGAGGACGATCCCCACGCCGACGCCTGGGACGACGCCGCGACCGGGCTACTGCGCCACTCGGGCGTCGCCGCCAACGAGGCGATCAACCGCGCGCTGTCCCCGGTGGTCCCGCGCCCGATGCGCACCGACGCCGCCGCGGTGCGGCTGCTGGCGTGGCCGACCTGGGACGCCGTCCCGGCGGTGGATCCGGCGCAGATCGCCAACGGCGACCCGGCGTCGACGTGGTGGAGCAACGGCGTCCACCTGCCGCGCACGCCGCTCGACCAGCACGCCCTGGCCGCCGACGGCTCGATCGTGGCCGCGGTGCCGGCGCGGACGCCGCTCCAGCTGCAGGTGCTCGACGGCGACGGGCTCGCGATCGGCGCGCCGTCGCGGTTGTGGATCAACGTCCAGGGTGGCGAGACGTTCCCGCAGGGCACGCAGCCGGAGCACTACCCCCGCCTGTGCGCCGGCTGCCACGGCGCCCTCGACGGCGATCCCGGCCACGCGCTCGGGCCGATCGAGCCCGACGCGATCACGATGGCGTCGGTGACCCAGGCGGCGTACCGGCGCGGCGATCCGCGGCGACCGCTGCCGCCGGTGCGGCTCGGCGAGGGCGGGGCCAAGGACTTCGACTTCGGGCGTGACCTGGCGCCGAGCCTCGCGCGGTCGTGCGCGGTCGTGGGATGCCACGCTGGCGCGGCGCCGGTCGGCGGCCTCGACCTGACGCCGACGCCGACCGCGTACTACGACGCCGCCTACGAGGCGCTGCAGGCGTGGGGGCCGGGCTCGACCGGTGGCAAGCGCTACGTCGACGAGCGCGGCGCCAGCGCCCGCGGTTCGTACCTGATGGAGAAGCTGCTCGGCAAGGAGCTGGCTGCGCCGCGAGCGCTCGCCGGCCGCTGCCCACCGGCCGGCGCGCCGGTGCCGCCGCTCGACCCCGACGTAATCGCCGCCTTCGCCCGGTGGATCGATGGTGGCGCGGTGTACCGAGCGCCGCGGGTGGAGGTGCCATGACCGGGACGCGAGCCGCGGGGGCGCTCGCGATCGTCGTCGTGGCCGGCTGCGCGCTCGAGCCGCCGCCGCCGGTCGCGCTGCCGGCGGGCGACCCCGCCCTGTTCGCGGCGCTGGCCGAGCCGGTGCTCGAGCGTCACTGCGCCGACGCCTCGTGCCACGCCGACGCCGACCGCGCGTTCGCGCTGTACAGCCCGGGGCGGCGCCGCGCCGATCCCGAGCGGCAGTTCCTCCACGAGCCGCTCACCGCGGACGAGCTGGCCGCCAACGCCCGCGCGGTCGCCGGCTTCGCGCTCGATCCGCTGCACGCCGGGACGGCGATCGACGCGTGCCTGGTGCTGTGCAAGCCGCTGGCGGTGCCGGCCGGCGGGTGCGGTCACGTCCCCGGCGCGCTGTTCACCGGCGCCGACGAGCGCGACTACCAGGCGCTGCGCGCGTACCTCGCGACCCTGCGCCTGCCGGAGGGTCCGTGAAGGCCGCGGCGCTGCTGGTGGCGGCGACGCTGACGCTGGGCGGCTGCGTGCGGGTACGGCCGCACGAGCGGCAGACGCTGGCGCACCCGGCGCTGGCGCAGCCGCCGTGGCCCGACGCCCAGGCCGCGCAGGACCACGTCTACCAGGTGCGCGAGGGGAGCGAGGGCGCGGTGGGCGCCGGCGGAGGCGGATGCGGCTGCAACTGATCATCGCGGCGGCGGTGGCGCTGGCCGCCGCGGAGGCGCGGGCCCAGGCCGAGGTCGCGCCGGCCGCCGTGGCCGGGGTGCGGGTCTACGCCGATGACGACCACGTGACGGTGTGGAGCCCGAGCGCGCGGGCCACGACGACGCTGCCGCGCGGCGTGGTGGTCGACGCCCACGTCGTCATCGACGCGGTGACCGCGGCGTCGATCGACGTGACGTCGAGCGCGTCGCCGTACGCGTTCGCCGAGCGGCGGCTCGAGGGCGGCGGCGGGGTGGCGGTGCCGGTGGCGGCGCAGCAGCAGGTCGGCGCCACGGTGGTCGTCTCCGACGAGCACGACTACACCTCGCTGCGGGTCGGCGGGCGCTGGCGCGGCGAGCTGGCCCGCCGCAACGCCACGCTCGAGGTCGGCTACACCGCCGGCTTCGACCAGGTCGGGCGGGCCGGCGATCCGACGTTCGCGCGTGACCGCCGCGAGCACCGCGGCGTCGTGAGCTTCACGCAGATCGTCGATCGCCGCGGCTACCTCGACCTCGTCGTCGAGGGCGTCCGCACCACCGGCTACCAGGCCAACCCCTACCGCTTCGTGCCGGTCACGATGGCCGGCGCGGTGGCCTACGCGCTGCCCGAGGCGGTGCCCACCACCCGCGCCGCGGTGGCGGCGCTGGTGCGGCTGCGGCGGGCGCTGGCCCCGGCGTGGTTCGCGCACGTCGACTACCGGCTGGCGCGCGACACCTGGGGCATCACCAGCCACACCGGCTCGGCGCGCGTCGTGCGCGCGCTCGACGACGACGACGTGCTGCTGGGCGCCGAGCTGCGCGGCTACCTGCAGGACGGCGCCAGCTTCCACCGCGCCAGCTACGCCGGCGACCTGGGCGCGCCGGTGTGGCGCACCCGCGACCACGTGCTGGGCGCGATGCACACGCTCACCGTCGGCGCCACCGCCCAGGTGCGCCTGCCGTGGCGCGGGGCCCAGGCCACCGCCGCCGCGGCGTGGCTGCGGTTCGGCTGGGGCGACGATCTGCGCCAGCGCGGCCGCGACGCCGTCGTCAGCAGCGTGACCGTGCTCGTCCCCCTGTGAGGTCCACCATGCGCGCCCTTGTCCTCGCCTCCTGCCTCGCCGCGATGTCGGCCTGCCCTGGACCGTCGTCGGCGACCATCGACGCCCGGGGCGATCTCGACTGCGGCGATCGGCTGCTGCTGTCGGTCCGCGCGCCGGAGATCGGGTACCGCCCGATCGCCGACGCCGCGGACGGCGCCGAGCTGGTGCTCGGCTTCCAGGGCTTCCGCTACGTCTACGTGCGGGCGCGGCTCGACGTCGATCCCGGCGCGATCACCGCGGCCGTGCTGGTGACGCTGGACGGCGGGACGCCGCGATCGCAGCCGGTGCAGCCGGCCTTCGGCCCGGCCGCTGGCGGCGGCGTCGAGACCGTGCCGCTGCAGGTGTTCTTCAACGACGATCCGCTGCCCGGGTTGATCGATCATGGGGTCACGCTCGAGCTGCATCTCGGCCGGCGCTGCGTCGCCGGCGGCCACACCGTGCTGCGCTACGATCCGTCGTGTGTCGAGGGGCCCGACGGGCAGCCGGTCTGCGACGGCGGCGACGGCGCGCCCGACGGAGGGCTGTGATGCGCGCGGCGGCAGTCGCGCTGGCGTTGGTCGCCGCCTGCGCCGGGCCGGCGACCCCGGCAGATCCGTGGGCACGCCGCTCGCTCAGCCCCGACGCCAACCCGTTCACGCCCGCCGATCCGCTGTACGCGCCGCAGCCGCACCGCGATCGCCCGCGCGCCGCGGCCCTGACCGGCGACGGCCGCACGCTGTACGTCGCGTTGCCAGGGACCGACGACGGCCCCGGTGACCGCGTTGCAGTGGTCGACGTCGCCGCGGGCGCGGTGCGCCGCTCCGTCGCGGTCGGTCGGGCGCCGGTGGCGGTCGCGCTGCACCCAGGGGGACGCTACCTGGTGGTGGCGAACCTGCTGTCGAACTGGGCCAGCGTGATCGACACCGCCGCCGAGCGCGTCGTGCTCGAGCACCCGGTGCCCTGGTACACGACCGCGATCGCCTTCGCGCCCGACGGCCGCACCGCGTACCTGGCCAACCGCTGGAAGGACGCGGTCGTGACCTGGGACCTCGAGGTCGCGAGTGACGGGCGGTTCGCGATCGTCGGTGACGACTACACCGCGCGCTTGCCGTGGGAGGCGATGGGCACGCCGGTCGCGACCAACCCCGAGCACCTCGCGGTCGACGGCGCAGGTCACGTCTGGGTCGGCGCCGTCGCCGGCCAGGCGGTCGACGAGCTCGCCGCCGACGCCGCGCCGCTCGGGCGCATCGACGTGCGCTCGCCGGTCGGGGGGCTGCTGGTGATCGGGCCGTGGCTGGTGGTCAGCCACATCGGCCGCGGCACCGGCTTCCCGCCGGCCGAGGGCCTCGACGGCGACGGCGATGGCGCGCCGGGCGACGGCACCGGCAACGTCATGTTCCAGGACCTGCAGAACGAGCTGTCGGTCTACGCCATCGCCGATCGCGCGCCGGTCGGCACGGTCACCAGCGACACGCTGTGCTGCCGCGACTACCGCGACGTCGATCCCGACCATCCCGATCGCGGCACCGCGATCCCGGCGCCCGAGGCCTGGCCGCCCGAGCGCGTCGACGCGCTGCCGCCGCGCGCGACCTGGATCGTCGGCGGCGCGCTGCCGACCCGGATGACGGCGCTGGGCCCGCCGCGCGACGGCCGTCAGCGGTTCGTGGTGGTGATGGCGGCGTCGAACCAGGCGCAGCGCTTCGACCTCGACCTGGCCGCCGGCGCGCTGACCGCGCCCGACGGCGACCGCCTGTACGTCACCGGCCACGCGCCGATCGACGTGGTCGCCAGCGCCGACGGCGCTACCAGCTACGTCGTCGATCGGCTCGGCGAGGACGTCACCGTGCTGACCACGGCGCTGCCACCCGACCCCGCCGCGGCGCCGGCGGGCTTCGTGGTCGGCGACGTCGCCAGCGGCCCGTTCCCGGCCACCGACGTCGAGCTGGGTGAGCTGTTCAACAACGTCACCGCGCCGCTCACCGTCGACGGCGATCAGGCGTGCGTCAGCTGCCACCGCGACGGCGGCAACCTCGACCGGGTGGTGGCGATGCCGCTGCAGACCAACCGGCTGTGGGGCTCGCGCCAGGTCCAGGCCTACCGCGGCGCGTTCGACACGCGGCCGTGGTTCCTCGAGGCGGCGATGGACGAGAACAACTTCTTCCCGGTGCTCAACGAGTTCAATCGCAAGGAGAACTTCTGCTGCGAAGGGCTCGATCCGCTGATCTGGTCGCGGTACCCGACGGTCAACGCCTGCCTCGCCGAGCCGAGCACCGCCGGCTGCGCGCACGTGCTGCACTGCACGACCGACCCACCGCCCGAGTGCGCGACGCGCGGCTATGGCTCGCCGCACCTGACCCGCAACGACTTCTTGCTGGCCGCCGCCGAGCGCCTGACCGGGCGGCGCACGACCTTCGGTGACAGCCTACGCCTGGCCGGCACGGCCGAGCCGATCGCGCTGGACTTCGACGGCGTGACCCGGGCGATCGGGCTGTTCTTGCTGGCCGCGCCGCGGCTGCCGCCCAACCCCAACCGCGCGCTCAGCCTCGCAGCCACGGCGCGCGGCCGCGCGCTGTACGAGCGGGTCGAGGTCGGGTGCGCGACCTGTCATCCGCTGCCGCTGACGACCGTCGCGATCGCGCCCGCCTTCAGCCCGGCCGGGGTCCCGGTGCGGGTGCCACCGGTGATCACGCCGTCGCTCGACCCCGCCGGCGCGATCGCCGACACGGTCACCGAGGGCTTCCGCAACACCTTCTCGGTCGGCGGCCTCGGCGCCACCGAGCAGGGCCCCGAGGGCATCCACCTCGGCATCCCGCAGCTGCGCGGCATCTGGGATCGCGCGCCGCGGTTCTTCCACGACGGCCGCGCGCGCAGCCTGCGCGAGGCGCTCGCGACGCCCGGCCACCCGGCGCTGGCGTCGGACGAGGTCGGCTTCAACCAGCGGTGGGGCCAGCCCGACACTCACGGCGGTACGTCGCAGCTGTCGCCCGAGGAACTCGCCGACCTGATCAGCTTCCTGGAGTCGCTGTGAACCGCGCGGCGGCCCTGGTCGGCGCGGTCGCGCTGGCGGCGTGCGGTGACTCGAAGCCTCCGCGCTGGGAGGTGGCGCTCGCGGACGACGGGGGACCGCTCCTGGCCGCGTGGGGTGAGCGCGCCGACGACCTCTGGCTCGTCGGGGGCGGCCCAGGCGCCGCTGGCGCGCGGGTGGTCCGCTGGACCGGCGTCGCGACCCCGGTCCTGGTCGAGCGGCCTGAGCAGCTGTGGTGGGTGTGGGGCGCTGGTGACGGTACGCGCTGGCTGATTGGCGCCGCCGGGCTGGTGCTGCGAGGCGACGAGGCCGGCTTCGCGGTGGTGTCGACCGCGACCTCGGCGACCCTGTACGGCGTGTGGGGCGCTGGCCCTGACGACGTGTGGATCGTCGGTGGGATCGCCAACGGCGCGACCGACGCCGACGACGACCTGGTGCTGCACTGGGACGGCGTCGCGCTGACCCGGCGGGCGGTGCCGGCGCGCGGCGCGGCGCTGTTCAAGGTGTGGGGCAGCGGGGCCGACGACGTCTGGATCAGCGGCGAGGCCGGCACGCTGTGGCACTGGGACGGGGTCGACTTCGACCCGTACCATCAGCCGACGGCCGCGGGCATCTTGACGATCGCGGGGTGCGGGCGCGGCGAGGCCTACGCGGTCGGCGGCAGCCACCTGTGGCGGTGGGACGGCGCGGTCTGGTCCGAGGACCGCGCGCTGCCAGCAGTGGCGCTGATCGCCGGCGTCGCGTGTGGCCCTGACGAGGTGCTGGTCGTCGGCGCGCAGGGCGTGCGGCTGCGGCGGCCGCGCGGCGGCGGCGCCTGGATCGACGAGCGCGACGCGAGCCTGGGCGATCTGCACGGCGCCTGGGTCGGTGCTGATGGCGCGATGCTGGCGACCGGCGGCGACTACCTGATCGCGCCCGGCCCCGTCCGTCGGGGCGTCGCGATCACTCGGGGGCCATGACGCCAGCCATGGGCGCGCGTGGGCGGCGGGCGTGCGCCGCGCAGCCTTCGGGCCCCGGGCTGCGCCGCCGCCGCTGCCGCCCGCGCGGCGGACTGTCGCTCGACGGCTTCGCGACGCTCCGCCCCGTCGCGGCGCGGTCGGCCACCTCAGCCGCTGTGCGCCGGGCCGCCTCGTCGGCCGCCACCCGGTCGGGGTCGGGCGCACGGAAGACTATCGATCGACGCTGCCCGATGGCGGCACGCCTCGCAAGTCGCTGAGCCGGCGGTCGGCCCTGCGGGCAGCGGCAGGTCGGATCGGAGGGCCCGGCGGCTGCGACGACCAGACCTGCGACGACCTGTCCACGACGGGGCCGTAGCCGCCGGCGCCCGTCAAGCCTAGCCTCGGAGCCATGGACCCGATCGATCTGCTGATGTCCGAGCACCGGGTGATCGAGCGCGTGCTCGATGCGCTCTTGGTGGTGGCCGACGCCTGGCGGCACGGCGGCGATGGTCGACCGACGCTGGCGCGGTTCGTTCAAGTCATCCGCGAGTACGCCGACCGTCGTCACCACGGCAAGGAAGAGGACCTGCTATTCGAGGCGATGATCGGACACGGCCTGCCACGCGAGCACGGCCCGATCGCCTGCATGCTGGGCGAGCACGAGGCCGGCCGGGCGCTGGCCGAGGCGCTCGGTCGGCGCGCCGACCAGCCGACGCCGTGGACCGACGAGGATCGCACCGACAACCTGCGCGACGCGATGGACTTCGCCGCGCTCTTGCGCAACCACATCGCCAAGGAAGATCGGGTGCTGTACCCGCTGGCGCGGCGGACACTGCCGGCGGCGACAATGGAGGCGCTCGCGGTCGCGTGCGCCGGGCGCGCGCCCGCGGCCGACGATCCGCTGCTGGCCCTGGCCAACGACCTGATCGCGCTCGGCCAGGCGACGGTCCACGATCTGGCCGGCGTCGCCGCCCGCGTGCCGTAGTCAGCGGCCGAGGCGGTGCCGGCGCCTGGCGGATCCGATCCTGAGCCGACCGCCGATTCCGACGAGGAATTCGGTCGCGCAGATCATTCAAGTGGTCGAACACGCGTGCCGCGAAACAGGCCGCTGGACCCGCTTCGGGCTCTGGATCGCACCCGCCTCGCTGCCGGCGGCCCCCACCGCCGCCCGCCGCCCGCCGCCCGCCTCGATCGCGTCGACCTGCGGGGTCGACCGAGCATCGGCCGTGCAACTCGAGCGCCCGGCGAGCCCGGCGCCGTGCCGGCCGGGCACGGTGGCGACAGCGGCGGGCGCCACCCGGTGACGAGAACGCGAGGGACAGATCGGCCGCATCAGGATGAGTCGATCCGCCTTCGTGGACGAGCGTGATGCGTGGGTCGGCCGGTTCTCGAGAACGTTGACCGCGCCTCGCCGCCGCCCGTTGCGTCGGCCGCCGACGGCCGGACGTCCGATGCGACTCGCGTGCAGGGTGCAGCCGTCGACGTTCGCCGTGAGCCGCTTGACCGGTGGCGGCGGCGGCGGCGCCGTCGCGGCGTGGTGCCCCCGACCGCGGTCACAGCACGTCGTCGCCCGGCTCGAACACCTCGGCGTGGCCGGCGCGGAAGCCAGCGAGCTCGCGGCCCTCGACCCACACCAAGCCGTCGTCGATCCACGCCGCGAACCGCGCCACCTGCGCGCCGGGGACGCCCTGGCTGTGGCCGGTCGCGAGCTGGAAGTCCCAGCCGTGGTGGGGGCACACCAGGCGATCGGTCTCGACCACGGCGTCGGACAGCGGCGCGTTGCGGTGCGGGCAGCGGCCATGGAGGACGTGGACCCGGTCGTCGACGCGCACCACCGCGACCTCGACCCCGTCGGCGAGGAAGCGCCGGGGCGCGCGCGGCGGCAGGTCGTCGAGCGCGGCCAGCGCCCAGCGGCCGTCGCGCCCGAACAGCGCCGGGCGGGGCGGCGAGGCGTCGGTCGCCAGCGCGCGGTGGCGGCAGCCGCCAGCGGCGGCGCGGCCGGGCGGCGCGGCGCCGAGCAAGAGCTGCGCGTAGCGCCGCCGCGCGGTGTCGGCCAGGTCGCGCAAGGTGCGCTCGACCTCGTCGATCCCCAGCCGAGTGGCCATCGCGTGGTTGGTCTCGGCGATGCGCTCGAACAGCGGGCTCTTGCGCGGCCGCGCCAGGTATCCGTCGAGCTCCTCGGGATCGACGTAGACCTTGTCGCTGCCGCGCCCGGCGTACAGCCGCGCCAGCGCGTCGAGGCGGACCCACTGGATGGTCGGATCGGGCGTGCGCCGAAACAGCGGGATGAGCGCGTACGGGTTGGCCGACGAGTAGCGCAGCGCCGGGTGGAGCGGTGCGACCGCGAACACCGCCTGGGCCTCGCCGCGGGCCTGATTCCCGGCGGCGGTCAGATCCTGGCAGAAGCGGATCCACGCCTCGGGTGCGACCTCGATCATCGGCACGATCACCTGGATGACGGCGTGGGCCGGGTCGCGCGCGGCGTCCTCGAACATCGCGAGGAGCGGCTCGATCTCGGCGCGCTCGGCGAGGTGGACGATGCGGCGGGTCTGGCCGCGCAGGCGCCCGCCGCGCGCGAACGGACAGAACGAGTGCGGCTCGAGGAACGCCTCAAGGTAGCGGTCGTTGCTCGTCAGCGCCGCCGCCTCGATCCCGGCGCGCAGCTCAGGCGTCAGCGGCGGCAGGGCGTCGAACGGGACCGCCGGCGCGGCCCCGGTCGCCGGGGGGCGCGGGCGACGCGGCAGGGTGGTCAGGATCGCCCGCAGCTGCGCGAGTTCGGCCGGCGAAGAGGTCATCGCGCCGAGCTTCGCACCGCTGCCCGCGCGCGACATGACGCCCGTCAACGCCATCAAGCGAGGTCGCGGCGCGCAGCCGCCGGACATGCGACGGTCACGTTGCTGGGTTCGACGGATAGCCGCGAGGCGATGGGCCGCCACGCGGATGTCGACACGACGGAAAAGCGGCGAGCAGGGGTGAGCCGCCGCGCCGCCGCCGGCGCGCGCGCGGCTCAGGCGCCCAGGTACGTGAGCACGTCACCAGCACCGAACTGCGTTCGTCCCCCGAGGAACTCCGCCAGCGCGCTCAGCTCATCGCCGCTGGTGACCAGGGGCGGCTCGACGGCGCCGCCGGCGCGCCGCTGCCCCAGCCCGACGGTGGCGGTCAGCTCGTTGCACAGGCAGCGGCGCCCATCGGTGTCCTCGCGGCGCCCGCCCTTGTCCAGGTACGCGTCGATCGGCTCACCCGGGCATCGATAGCCGACGCTGCCGTCGGCGCGCGCGTACGCGGTGCGCAGGTAGCCGAGGTCGCAGATCCGCTCGCGCACCACGCCGTGCGACGGGTCTTCGGGCCAGGTGACGATCTTGAACGGGTAGCCGGTCGGCGACACCCGCGGATCGGTGCGGATCGCGACCTCGCCGCGGCCGGCATGGGCGAGCAGCGAGCGCTTGAGCGCCGGAGCGATGCCTGACTCGTCGCACAGCGCGAACAGCGTCCCCACCTGGACCCCCGCTGCGCCCGCGGCCTGCGCCGCCCGCAACCGCCCCGGGTGACCGGCGCCGCCGGCGAGCCAGAACGGCAGCCCGAGCTGGCGCAGCACGCCGAGGTCGACCTCGTCGCGCGGCCCGTACACCGGCTCGCCGCGCTCGTCGACGCGCAGCTCGCCGCGAGGCGGCGCGTTGTGACCGCCGGCGGTCGGCCCCTCGACGACGAACCCGTCGACGCGCCCGGTGGCCTTGCGCGCCAGCATGGTCGCCAGCGCGTGGCTCGCGACGATCGCCAGGAACCGCGGCCGCACCAGCGGCGGCGGCTCGCCCGACCAATGCGCGGCCGGATCGAACGCCAGCTCGTAGGTGCGCCCCACCGGCGCGTGCTCGACGTCGAGCCGCAGCGTGCACCGCCGATGCTCGGCCAGCGCGTCGAGCACCCCAGGGATCTCGCGCGGGATCCCCGCCCCCATCAACACGTAGTCGACGCCCGCGAGCAGCGCGCCGTACAGCGTCGGCAGGGTCGGCAGCTGGATCTTGGTCAAGAGGTTGATCCCGACCGCGCCGCGGTGGCCGCGCTTGGCCAGGTACACCTCGACGAAGGCCCCCAGCATCAGCTTCTGCTGGCGCGTGATCGACATCGCGTGGTGGTACAGCGGCACCGGCCGATAGGGCGCGTCGGCCATGCGCCCCTCGGGGCGGAAGTAGCCGCGCAACATCGCGTCGGCGACGCCGGCGATCGGGAAGGCCGCCATCGCGTCGCGGAGCACGCCGTCAGGGTCGCCGTCCTGGAGCCGGCGCGCCAGCAAGGTCTCGCAGCCCACGCCGGACACCACGCCGAGGTGGCCGCGCTCGGCGACCGCGCGGGCCAACCGCCAGCCCGACACCCCCACGCCCATGCCGCCCTGGATGATCACTGGCCACGGGGCCGCGTCGACCGAGCGCTGATGCATTGGCCCAATGCTACGCCGGCCTCCACGCCGACACCGTCAGCGTCGCACCACGCGATCGCCACAACCCACCACGTCCTGGTCATGGTTCACTTCGACCGCCTCAACCTGACGAAGGTCAAGTCGGACGTGGGTCCCGCCGCTGCGCCGGCGCCCTCAGGCGGCGTCGAACGTCGCGTACAGCGATGGCTGGATCGCCGTCGGCCAGACCGCCGCGACGATCGCCGCGGTCGCGGCCAGCGCCTGCGCCAGCGGCGCACCCCACGGCGGCGCGGCCGCGCGCGCGAGGGCGGTCCGGGCAAGGCCGACGGTGTCGTCGTCATCCTGCGCGAGTGGGTCATCGGGCAGCGCGTCGTAGTACGCGCGGTGATCGGTCGTGTTGGCGAGGAAGCGTCGCAGGCCGTGCGGGGTCGCGAGCGCCGCCTGCACCCGCAGGCTGGCGTTCTCGCGGCGGAGATCGGCCAGCGAGTCGTTTGCGAGCCCCCAGTTGAGCTGGTGCATGCTGTCGCGCCCCTCGACCAGCCAGTGGCACACCTCGTGGAACACGATCTGCGCGACGCAGTCGTCGGGGTCGAGGATCTGCGCGGTGCCGATCGCCAGGGTGCCGCGACCGTCATAGTCGGCGTAGGCCCCGTCGGCGCGCACCACCCGCAAGCCCATTTGCTCGGCCGCTCTGACCCACACCTCGTCGAGCGGGTCGCGGTACTGGCAGGTCGAGCGGCGGGGCGTGGGGACGATCTGCGACAGGTCCACGGCGGTGGGCAGGCTCATGCCGGCGAGCATGCCGACCGCGCCGCCGCCGCGCGATGCGCGCACCTGTGGCGCTCGGTCGCGCCGCCGGCACCGTCGTCGACAAGGGCGGTCGCCTGACGCCGGTGACCCGCACGCGGGCATCCTGGCGATGACCAACCCCGGCCATCGCCTGGCTTCCCTCGCCATGCATGGACCTCCAGGAAGTGGGGCCCTCGAATGGAGCGTCGATCGAAGGTGATTCAAGAATCGACAGGATCTCGCCGACCGGTGCGGGGCCCCCCTGTGCGAGCGTCACGGCCTCGCAGCAGCGACAACGATCGTCCGGAAGACGGATGCTGCTGTGCCCTCGCGACCGACGTTGAGCCGGCCCCCCCCAGAGACCGCGCGAACCTCGTCAGCCCCACGGGATGCGCTCCTGGGTCACATATCACTGAAATGTGGGACTTATTTGGTCTTGCGCCCGGTCGCGCAGATCCGGATCCACATTTTCGCTTGCACTCCGCCGAAGGAATGAATATTCATTCCCTGTCCTGATGAGCCATCGTCCGACCGCCCCGACCGCCCCGACCGCAGCGCCCCGTGGGCGTGGGGCCGACAAGCGCGAGGCGATCCTGACCGCGGCGCTCGAGCTGTTCGTCGCGCGCGGGTTCCACGGGACCGCGGTGCCCGAGATCGCCGAGCGCGCGGGCGTGGGCGCGGGCACGATCTACCGGCACTTCGCCTCGAAGGAGGCGATGGTCAACGAGCTGTACCGCCAGCACAAGCAGCTCCTGACGGCGCGCGTGCTGGCCGACTTCCCCGTCGACGCCGTCGCGCGCGAGCAGTTCCGCGCGCTGTGGCACCGGATGGCCCGGTACGTCGCCGACGAGCCGCTCGGGTTCGCGTTCCTCGAGCTGCACAACCACCGCTCGTACCTCGACGCCGACAGCCTGGCGATCGAGGCCCGCATCCGCGACTTCGGCATCGGCTTCCTGACCGCGGCCCAGCGCCGCGGCGAGGTCCGCGCCGGCGACCCGATGATCCTCATCGGCGTGGTCATGGGCGCGTTCATCGGCCTCGTCCGCTTCGCGGGCGAGTGCAAGTTGACGCTCGACGACGCCGCCTGGCGCACCGCCGAGCAGTGCGTCTGGGAAGCCATCCGCAGCTGACCGGATCGCACCGATCCCCTCGGGATCATTTCGTTTTTTCCATTGACGGAATGAACATTCATTCGCATCCAGTCACCCACTCTCGACTTCGCATTGTCTCATCGTCGCCAACAGGAGCTCGTCATGACCCGCTCGTCCTCGCTCGCCCGCTCGTCGTCCTCCGCCACCGCCGCTCGCCAGGTCGTCCTCATCACCGGCGCCACCGCCGGCATCGGCCGCACCACCGCGCTGCACCTCGCGGCCGCCGGCTACCACGTGATCGCCACCGGCCGGCGCGTCGCCGAGCTCGAGGCCCTGCGCCAGGACGGCCCCGCGAACCTGTCGACCGCGGTCCTCGACGTCACCTCGGCCGCGTCGATCGCCGCCGCGGTGGCCGAGGTCGACCGGCTCACCGACGGCCACGGCGTCGACGTGCTGGTCAACAACGCCGGCTTCGGCGTGGTCGGCCCGCTGACCGAGATCTCCGACAGCGAGCTGCGCCGCCAGTACGACACCAACGTGTTCGGCCTGATGGCGGTCACGCGCGCGTTCGTGCCGGCGATGCGCGCCCGCGGCCGCGGCCGGATCGTCAACGTCTCGAGCATGGGCGGCAAGATGACGATCCCGTTCATGGGCGCGTACAACTCGACCAAGTACGCGCTCGAGTCGCTGTCCGACGCCCTCCGCTACGAGCTGCGCGCCTTCGGCGTCGACGTCGTGCTGATCGAGCCCGGCGCGATCCACACCAAGTTCGGCGACACCGCGATGGGCCCGGTCGATCAGTACAAGGACAGCGCCTACGCCGCCGCGATCGCGCGCGCCGATCAGCTGCGCCAGCGGATGGAGTCGACCGCGGTCGGCCCCGAGGTCGTGGCCCGCGCGATCCACAAGGCCATCCGCCGCCGGCGCCCGGCCGCGCGCTACGTCGCGCCCTGGTACGGCCGGCTCGTCCTCGGCGTGCTCGCGATCACGCCGACCCGGATCCAGGACGCCGCGATGCGCCGGCTCAGCTACCTGAGCCCCGGCCAGCTCCGCCCGCCCGCCGCGCCCGAGCAGCTCGCGCCCTCGGCCCGCTGACCGCGGCCGCCAGGCGGGCGACCCCCGTCCGGGTTCGGCGGCGCCCCGCTGCCGATCAGGCGCGCCGCTGGACGGTCGCGATCAAGTCCAGCAGCGCGTCGAGCGGGATCGGCTTGTCGATCAGCTGCCCGCCGCGCGCGAGCACCAGCTCGCGGATCGGGTCGGCGATGCCGGCGGTCATCAGCACCAGCCGACGCACCAGCTCGGGCCGCGCGCGCCGCAGCGCCTCGAGGAAGCCGAGCCCGTCGGTGCCCGGCATCATGACGTCGCACAGGATCACGTCGTGGTCCTCGCGCAGCAGCCGCGCCATGGCCGCGGTCGCGTCGTTCTCGATCGTCACGTCGTGGTGGCCGCGCAGCTGTCGCCGCATCGCCCGCGTCAGCGCGTCCTCGTCATCGATGATCAGCACCCGCGCGCGCCGCGCCGACGACACGGCCACCGCCGTGGTGGCGACCGGGGCCGGCCCGGTCCGCACCGGCAGCCGGACGACGAACTCGGTGCCAGTCGCGGGACCGCTGATCACGACGACCTTGCCGCCGAGCCGCTCGACCACCGACCGCACCGTCGCCAGGCCCAGGCCCCCGGCGCCGCCGACGCGGCCGGCGTAGAACGGCTCGAACACCCGCGCGTGCTGCTCGGGCGACAGCGTCCGGCCGGTGTCGGCCACGGCCAGCTCGACCCAGCCGTCGCGCGCGCCGACCCGCAGCGCGATCTCGTGGTCGGGCTCGCCGGCCGGGATCGCGTCGGCGGCGTTGACCAGCAGGTTGATCACGACCTGCGCCAGCTTGCGCGGATCGGCGTCGATCGCCGGCACCGGCGCCAGCTCGAGCGCCACCCGGGCGCGGTGGCGGAGCTGGCTCACCACCAGCGCGTGGGCCTCGCGGCAGACCTCGACCAGATCGACCGGCTCGATCTGATCGGGATCGGGCCGCGCGAACGCGCGCAGCGCGCCGACGATCGCGACGATCCGCTCGAGCCCGCGGATGTTGTCGTCGAGCATCTCGGTCATCTCGTCGAGGACCGCGCCGATCCGCGCGGGCGTGCCGTCGGCCGCGGCCTCGTCGCCGAGGTCGCGGCGGAGATCGTCGACGTGCTCGCGGCAGGTCGTCAGGTTCATCAGCACGTAGGCGGCGGGGTTGTTCACCTCGTGCGCCACCCCGGCCGCGAGCGTCGCGATCGCGCCGAGCCGGTCGAGCTCGCCGACCCGGGCCCGCAGCTCGCGCGCGCGGCCCCGGGCGATGGCCGACTCGATCGTGCGCCGCACGATCGCCGGGTTGAGCTGCTCGATCGTCAGGTGGTCGTCGGCGCCCGCGGCCAGCCAGCGATCGCCGTCGACGCGCGCCCCCGGGCCGCGCTCGATCGCGATGATCGGCGGGTGGACGCGCTGCTCGACCAGCCGCACCATCACCGCGGCCGCGGCGGTCGCGGTCGCGTCGAGCAGGACGACGTGCGGCGCCATGCGCTCGACCTGCGCCACGACGTCCTCGTCGGTCGGCGCGCACACCAGCGCGCGGTACCCGATCGTGGCGACGACGTGCTCGATCGCGCTGCCAGCCGCCGCGACGATCACGACCCGGACCGCGCCGGCGCTGCCGCTGCGCGCGCGGTCGACCGCGGTCAGCCCGCTGGTGGTGCCGACCACGACCGACTCGACGATGCCGTCCTCGTGCCTGGTCATCGAGGGTGCCGGGCCGCTGCCGAGATCGCGCTCACGCGACGACGGTAGCAGGCCCGGCCCTCGACGCGCCATCACCCCGGAGGTAGGGTCAGCTCCCGCGCATGCTCGACCTCACCACGCCCTATCGCGATCACCTCGCGACCCTCACCGCGGCCTACCACCGCGTCCTCGCCGACCATCACCTCGACGCGATCGTGCTGGCGTCCGGTCAGGCCGCCCCGCGATGTCGGTTCGACGACCAGTCCTGGCCGATCGCGATCACGCCGGCGTTCGCGCACTGGCTGCCGTTGCCCGAGCCCGACGCGTTCGTGGTGATCACCGCGGCCGACCGGCCGCGCCTGATCCGGGTGGTCACCGGCGACTTCTGGGAGTCGACGCCGACCGCCGAGTCAGCGTTGTTCTGGGATCATTTTTCGGTGATCGAGGTCCCGGACCTGGCCGCGGCCGCCGCCGCGCTGCCGCGGGGCCGGGTCGCGCTGATCGGCGACCGCGCGCCCGCGCTCGACGGCGTCGCGGCCAACCCGCCCGAGGTCGTCGCCGCGCTCGAGGCGCTGCGCACGCGCAAGTCGGCGTACGAGATCGCGTGCCTGGCCGAGGCGACCGAGCGCGCGGTGCGCGGCCACCGCCACGTCGAGCGGCTGTTCGCCGAGCACGAGGTCAGCGAGCTGACGTGCCACCTGGCCTACCTGGCCGCGAGCGCGCAGTCCGAGACCGACACGCCGTACCAGAACATCGTCGCGCGCGGTCCCCACGCCGCGGTGCTGCACCACACCCGGTACGACAAGCGCGCCCCCGGCGACGGCGCCGCCGGGTCGCTCACGCCCGACGGGCTGCTGGTCGACGCCGGCGCCCGCTACCTCGGCTACGCGTCCGACATCACCCGCACCTGGGCCCGCGGCACCACCGCCGACGCCGCGCTGTTCGCCGGGCTGGTCGGCGCGGTCGACCGCCTGCAGCAGCAGCTCTGCGCCGAGCTCCGCGTCGGCGACGCCTACGAGGCGTTGCACGACCGCGCCCACGCGCTCCTGGCCGACGCGCTGATCGAGCTCGGCATCGGCCGCGGCGGCGCCGACGCGCTGGTCGAGCGCGGCGTCACGCGCGCGCTGTTCCCGCACGGCCTGGGCCACTCGCTCGGCCTGCAGGTGCACGACGTCGGCATGAGGCTGCGCCCGCCGCGTCCCGACAACCGCTTCCTGCGCAACACCAGCGTGATCGAGGCCGACCAGGTGTTCACGATCGAGCCCGGCTGCTACATCATCGACGCGCTGGTCGAGCCGCTGCGCGCCGACGACCGCCGCGACCTGCTCGACTGGGACGCCGTCGCCGCGCTCCGGCCGTTCGGCGGCGTCCGCATCGAGGACAACGTCGTCGTCACCGCGACCGGCGCCCGCAACCTGACCCGCGCCGCGTGGAGCGCCGCGTGAGCACGGCCCGCGCCGTCACGATCACAGCGCTGGCGCTGGCCCTGGCGCTGGCCGGGTGCCAGCGCAAGCGCGCGCCGGCCCAGGGCGCGGCCGCCGCCGGCCCCGTCGACGCGGGCGCCGCGCCCGGCCCCGGGCCCCGGACGCAGGTCAAGCCGCCGCTGCCGCTGACGCCGCCGGCCGACGCCGAGCGCGTGAGCGGCGTCACCGAGGCGCCGGCCGCGGTCGTGCTGATCAAGCGCCTGCAGCCCGGCACCGGCGCCCGCCCCGGCCGCAACGACACCGCGATGCTCGAGTTCACCGGCTGGCGTCCCAACGGCGACACCTTCATCACCACGACCGCCCGCAAGCGCGCCCTGCCCAAGAGCCTGGCGCTGATGGCGCCGGGGTTCGCCGCCGCGGTGCAGACGATGCAGATCGGCGAGCGCGCGATGGTGTGGGTGCCGGCGGAGCTGAGCTACCCCGGCAAGGCCGAGGGCACGCCCGAGGCCACGATCTACGAGATCGAGCTGGTCGGCTTCGAGCCGGCGCCGACGACGCCGCCCGACCTGACCGCGCCGCCGCCGACGGCGGTCGCGACCGCCTCGGGCCTGCGCTCGCTGGTCGTGCGGCCCGGCAAGGGCACCACGCACCCGCGCCCG